>QAKW01000075.1 GCA_003343605.1 Clostridiales bacterium | reverse complement strand
ATGCTTCACATTCTGAAATAGGCCGAAAATAAGACCGTAATTTCTGCATGGATGAATCCATATGCGGCCATGCCATAGATTCAGATTGCAATTTTTTTCTTCCACCCGGCTCTTTATCTTCCATTCCAGCACCACGAAAGCCAGAGCGCCAATCAGATAAATCACTGCTGTTCCTCCTGATCCTGAAAAAGCCGGTTGATCAGCTTCCGGGCTTTCCCGCGCTTTTCTTCCGTTTCTGAACGGTTTAATATATAAGCTGTACCGTTAAAAAGCAATATATCGCCTTCGGCCGCGTTTTCCGGCAGCTTCTCTCTAGAAACAATCTGTTTTTCTCCTTGGGTGCCGATCAGCACCGCAAACTGTTCTTCAAAACGGTCAATGCTGTATTCCATCATTTTTTTCCACCTCAATTGTAAGCCCTGTGCCGTCAGTTAAAAACCGGATTGTGCCGGCAAGATCGGTTTTAATCGTCTTGATCCCGTATGCTTTCAAAGCCTCCAGCGTCTCCTGGTGGGGATGGCCGTAGGGATTTTCAGCGCCGCAGGAAATCACACTGTAGGCCGGGGCAACCGCTTCTAAAAAGGCACTGCTCGAAGAGCCGCGGCTTCCGTGATGCCCCACCTTTAAAACGGTGCTGCGTAGCGCCGTGCCATAACGCGCCACAAGCGCCTCTTCCGCGCCGACCTCCTGATCGCCCGTAAACAGAAAGCTGATTTTGCCACAGGCCGCACGTAATACCAGCGACTGATTATTTAAATCGTTATATTTCTCCAGCGGCCCCAAGAAAGTATAGGTAAACTGCCCGGCCGTAAAAGATTCTTCCGGTTTTGGCTGATGGATGGTATTACCCAGCGCTTCCATCTTTTCAAGAAGCTGAAGAAAAACGGATGTTGTGGGTTCAGTTCCCTCTGTGGGCTTGCCCATATAGATTTGCTTTACCGGGAAAGAATCGAGAACTGCTTCTGCTCCGCCGATATGATCTTCGTGGGGATGTGTTAAGATCAGCTGATCTATTTGCGCAACCCCGCATTCTTTTAAATAGGATACAATTTTTTCTCCGGCTTCTCTGGGGCCGGCATCAATCAGCGTTACGGTGCCTTCCGAAAGGAGCAGCGTGCTGTCTCCCTGGCCGCAGTCAATAAAATGGACACTGCCCGCGGCGCTGTCTCCGGCCTCTGGCGGAACTTCTTCCCATCCGAAAAGCCAGCCTGCGTTGGCATATAAAAAAGATAACACCGCAACTGCAAGAAATGCGGTAATACCGCCGGTTTTCAGCCAATCCCTTTTTTCTCTACGTCTCATACTGCACTTCCTCTTTTAAAGAATTCTATCATAAAAGAATTAAAAAGAAAAGTGTTTTTTTGTGTGGTAAAATCTCTGGCCTCAACCATCCGGAGAGCTTGGCGCATAATAAAAACGGGTGAGAGGCTTCATGCACCTCTCACCCGTTTACTCAGGAAATAATCTGATCGATCAGGCCATACTCCCTAGCCTGCTCTGCAAACAGCCAGTATTTACGTTCCATATCCGCCCGAACCTGTTCAGGGTCTTTTTCACATAATTGCGCAAGAAGAGCGGTAACACGCCTTTTGGTTTCCAGCAGATGCTCGGTTTCCAGCTCAATATCAGAAGCCTGGCCGAAGGTTTTATCCCGGCTTACCTGAGAGAGCATGATTTCGCTGTTGGCATAGGCCTTCCGTTTTCCCTTTTCTCCGCCCGCCAGCAGCAGAGCGCTGAGACCGTGCGCCTTCCCGATACAAACGGTTTCCACCGGGCAGCGGATCGCCCGCATCACATCAAAAATACCCAGAATTTCCGTTTCGCTGCCGCCTTCGGAATGAATATAGAGCGTAATCGGCTTCCCTGCGTCCAGATCCTCCAGATAAAGCAGCGAGGATATGATATTGCCGGCGGCTTTTTCATCCAGCTTTCCAAAAGCCAGAATGGTTCTTTTTTTCAGAAGGCGGGAACTTAAAGTCTCCAGCCCATTTTCAGTGCCGAATATTGGTTCAGTCATCTTTTCAATCTCCTTTTATCTCATAATAGGCATTTACAGTTCATTTTAATCAGACGTTTTCTACTGCTTCTGCTCGATGCTTTCCTGCGTCATATTCTTGGAAAGAAAAAAATTCCCGGTAATCAGGGCGCGCAGCGCATCATCGCATACGATTACAATCCGCCCCTCTTTTTTCTGGAAAGTCAGTGTAAACTGCTGCGTCATATTTTCAATTCCGTTTCCGGAAGAGGCATAGTAGAGCATCATTTCCCGGATCAGAATAATCCCGTTTTCATCGTTTTCCGCCAGTTTCTGCTGCAGCGTTTCATCTGTAAGCGCCAGATTCAAAACCGCTGCGGATACGTTGGTATAAAGCTTCTGAATATTCGGCATCGTATATTCGATTACCGCCCGGTTTTTTTCAAAGCTTTGTATCGAGTAGGTTATATTCGGGTAAAGCATTCGATACAATTCTATATAGCCGGTATCGTTAAAAATATCATCCAAGTAAACATAAGCGGTATTATCGGGGAATTGCGTCAGATAAACGGCCATTTCCTCACGGTTATATTCTCTGAGCGCTTCGGTAAAAAGTGCCGTTGTTTCCTCCATCGCTTCTCTGGAGACACCGCTGCTGCATCCGCCGCATGATAATAAAACGATGACTGCTGCCAGTAGAGCTGCCAATTTTCTCATGTTTCCACGATCCTTTAAAAGAGTATGAAGCCAGTATAGCATAGCATGCAATGATTTTCAATAAATTTTCACGAAAATAAAACTTCCTCATAAAATACAATAGATTGAACCATAAGGAGGTTACTATGGATACGAACAGCAACAGCAACTGCGAAGTCACAAACTACGCTGATGAAATCTGCGTAAACGTTCAGAAAATCTATGATACCTGCAAAGATAAGGACTGTCTCAGCGATATGCGTGTTTACTTAAGCCCCAGTGATCAGACGTTGATCGATAACGCGGTCAATATCCGGGCAAGAAGATCTGAACTGGTCTGGACGACGGTTACCCTGGAAGAGGTTCCCTTCAATAAGGGCTTCTACGGCGTTGACATGACGTTCTATTTCAAAACCGGTTTTGAAGTCTACACCGGAAACACCCGCCCTTCCATTGTAGAAGGTCTTTCGTTCTTCAATAAGAAGGTAATCCTCTACGGCAGCGAAGGAAATACAACGACCTTCTCTTCCAGCTATGGCGAAGGCGCCTGCGGTCAGCCGCGCTGCCCCTCTATGAATCTGCCGGTAGCGGAAGTGGAAGTGGTAGACCCCATCATTCTGAACACCCGGGTCATCAATCCATCCTGCAACTGCTGCTGTTCCGAATCGGAACCGCTGAATCTGCCGGAACGCGTTTCTGCCCTGTTCTGTGAAGGGCTGACCGATATGGCAAACCGGAAGCTGGTTGTTTCCCTGGGGTTGTTTAGTGTGGTGAGAATTATTCGCGATGTGCAGGTCAAAATCCCCTCGGCAAAATTCTGCCTGCCTGAGAAGGAATGCACCGGCCCCCATGAAGAAGAGCCCTGCAGCTTCTTCGAAAAGCTCTGCTTCCCCACCAACGAATTTTTCCCGCCCGAGAACGGGAATTGCTGATGAAAAAAGCGGTGGCCGCCTGCGGCCATCGCTTTTTTAATATCCGATTGTACCGTGCAGAGATTCATCTTCCTGAATCCACTGATCCACTTCCAGAATATGATAATCTTCTTTGGTATCCCGCACAATCACGTTTTTAATACCCGCATTAATGATCATCCGTTTGCACATGGCGCAGGGCGCGGCGTTTTCAACATAATTGCCGGATTTTACCTCATGACCCACCAGATAGAGCGTTGCACCGATCATATCGCGCCTGGCTGCGGAAATAATACAGTTTGCCTCAGCATGAACCGAGCGGCAGAGCTCATAGCGTTCTCCCCGCTGCAGCCCCAGCTCCTGCCGGACGCATTTGCCCAAATCACAGCAGTTTTCACGCCCACGCGGCGCGCCGGAATAACCGGTTGCAACAACCTCATCATTTTGCACGATAATGGCGCCAAAATTTCGGCGCAGGCAGGTTCCGCGGCCGGTGGCCGCATCCGCCATATCCAAATAATAATTAATTTTATCCTTTCTCATAAACAGCTCCCCTGTTTCTGTATCAGTCGTTTGTAAAAAAGGGACCCTCTAGAGAGGCTCCCTTTCAAATGGAGCGGGTAATGGGAGTCGAACCCACCTATCAACCTTGGGAAGGTCGCATTCTACCGATGAATTATACCCGCGGGTATTACGGATGAAAGTATACACTTTTTTCCCGCGTTCGTCAAGATCCTTTTTTAAAAAAAATCCGGCGCCGGCATTTTTTTGCCGGCGCTTTCTTCTTTTTGAAACTATTCTGCCGCCGTTATTTTTTCAGGGAAACGGCATACCGGGCCTTTTCCGCAATTCCTTCTGCATTCAGCTCAAAAAGATCCAGAAGATCAGCGGCAGGGCCGCTTTTGCCGAATTGATCTTCAACGCCGTGACGGATCACCGGGCATTTCCCCTGCTCACAGATCAGCTCGCAAACCGCGCCGCCCAGACCGCCGATCACTGAATGCTCTTCTGTTGTCACAATGGCGCCGCATTTTGCCGCGTAACGCAATACCAGATCGTTATCCAGAGGCTTGATGGAAGCCATATTGATCACCGCCGCGTCAATCCCTTCAAGGCTTAAAATTTCCGCCGCCTTTAATGCACGCTGCGTCATCAGTCCGGTTGCGATAATCGCAACATCCTTCCCCTCTTTCAACACAACGCCTCTGCCGATTTCAAATTGGTAGTTTTCATCGAATATCGAATCAACCGCCATTCTGCCGAACCGCAGATAAACCGGCCCCTGGTGTTCAATCGCCGCCTTGACGCACAGCCGCGCCTCAACCGGGTCCGCCGGATTTAAAACAACCATGCCCGGAATGGTGCGCATCAGGGCAATATCTTCATTGCATTGGTGCGTTGCGCCGTCTTCCCCCACGGAAATGCCCGCATGCGTTGCGCCTATTTTAACATTCAGGTGCGGATATCCGATCGAATTGCGGATCTGCTCAAATGCCCGGCCGGCGGCAAACATCGCGAAGGTGCTGGCAAAAACCGTTTTCCCCGCGGCAGCCAGCCCCGCGGCCACGCCCATCATATTTCCTTCCGCAATGCCGCATTCAATAAACCGTTCCGGATACGCCTTTTTAAAAATACCGGTTTTGGTTGCGGCAGCAAGGTCCGCATCTAAAACATATAAATCATATTCCTCGGCAAATTCGCTCAGCGCCTTGCCGTAGCTATCTCTGGTTGCTTCTTTTATAGACATTTGGCGGCCTCCTTCAGTTCTTTCATTGCAGTTTCATATTGTTGGTCGTCCGGCGCGCTGCCATGCCAGCCAACCTGATTTTCCATAAAGGATACGCCCTTTCCCTTGATCGTTTTGGCAACGATTAAAGCAGGCTTGCCGGTGCATGCACCCGCCTCCTTAAAGGCGGCTTCCATCGAATCGAAATCATGCCCATCCATCTCCAGCGCATGAAAACCAAACGCTTCGGCCTTTGCTTTGATCGGCGCGCTGTTCATAACATCTGCAACCGGGCCGTCGATCTGAAGACCGTTGCTGTCAACAATTACGCAAAGATTGTCCAGTTTATAATGCGCGGCAAACATCAGCGCTTCCCAAACCTGGCCTTCTTCGATTTCCCCATCTCCCAATATCGTGTATACCCGATAAGAGGCGCCGCTCTTTTTGGCCGCCAGCGCCATGCCGCAGGCAGCGGAAATCCCCTGCCCCAGAGAACCGCTGGACATATCAACACCGGGCGTATGTTTCATATCCGGATGCCCCTGCAGAAAGCTGCCGATATGCCGGAAAGTGGGTAAAATGTCCGGATCAAAAAAACCACGACGGGCAAGCGCCGAATAAAGCGCCGGGCAGGTATGCCCTTTGGAAAGAACAAACCGGTCCCGCTCCGCCCATTTGGGATTTTTCGGATCGATATTCATTTCAACAAAATAGAGATACGCCATGATATCTGCAATCGAAAGCGAACCGCCCGGATGCCCTGATTTTGCACTGTGCACCTGCTCAATAACATCCATGCGGATGATATTCGCATTCTTTTTGAGCTGCAGTTTGACCTCTTCAATCATTTAGAGATCCTCCTTGTTTTTATTCCTTTTTATTTTATACTGCACGGCGTCTAAAGTCAATGGAGTTTTATGCAAAAAAGTGTTGAATCAAAAGCGTATTTTTGTTATAATTAAAAAAAATGATGAAAGGGGGCGGGGATTTTGCGGCCCTTATCTGATATTCTGAGGCCCTCTTCCATTGAAGAGATGGTTGGCCAGCGTCATCTGCTTGGCGAAGGGAAGCTGCTGCGTGCTATTGCAGAGGGCGGGCAGATTCCGAATATGATTTTTTATGGTCCCAGCGGTGTTGGCAAAACAACGCTGGCCCGTATTATTTCTGATCAATCAGAGCGGAAGCTTTACCGGCTCAACGCAACAACCGCATCCATCAGCGATATCAAGGAAATCATCAGCGATATCAGTCCCTTTACCGCTCCCAACGGCATTCTTCTTTATCTGGATGAAATTCAGTATTTTAATAAAAAACAGCAGCAATCGCTGCTGGAGTTTATAGAAAACGGCAGTATCACGCTTATAGCTTCCACAACGGAAAATCCCTATTTTTATGTATACAATGCCATTTTAAGCCGGTGTACCGTTTTTGAATTCAAGCCGGTGCGCGCGGAAGATTTATATCCCGTAATCAAAAGAGCGATGGCCTATCTGGAAGAACAGCGCGGCTTTTCAATCATCTGTGCGGAAGAAGGGCTGAAAAAAATTGCCTACGGCTGCGGAGGTGATGTGCGCAAATGCCTGAATTGCATGGAGATCATCTCTCTAGCGCTTTCCCGGGAGCACCCCGAAATTACAGAAGAGATGATTGCCGAGGCCTCTCAGCGCAGCGGCAATCACTATGATAAAGATGGTGATTATCACTACGACATCCTTTCCGCCTTTCAAAAATCCATTCGCGGCTCTGATCCCGATGCGGCGCTTGTTTATCTTGCCCGCCTGCTGGAAGCCGGCAATCTGATCGCTCCTTGCCGGCGCCTGATGGTGATCGCGGCAGAAGATATCGGGCTTGCGTATCCGCAGGCGGTTGCGATTGTAAAAGCCTGTGTGGACTGCGCGCAGGCGCTGGGGCTTCCCGAAGCACGCCTGCCCCTGGCGGAAGCGGTTCTTCTGTTGGCCACCGCGCCGAAATCCAACTCTGTCATCACAGCAATCGATGCTGCCATGGAGGATGTTCAACATGGCAAGGGCCAGGTGATCCCGGCGGATCTTCAGGACCGGCATTACAGCAGCGCTGAAAAACTCAATCATGGGCAGGGCTATATTTATCCCCATCCATATCCCAACCACTATATCCAACAAACCTATATGCCGGCCGATCTTGCCGGAAAGCGCTATTATGAATTTGGAGACAATAAGCTGGAGAGCGCATCCCGGGAATATTGGTCTAAAATTAAGGAGCAAAAATGAAAAAAGCCGAAAAAATTCAATTTATTATCGATTCTTTGAATCAGCTTTACCCCAGTGCCGAGTGCGCGCTGCATTATTCAAAGCCTTATGAACTCTTGATCGCAACCCGGCTTTCCGCACAATGTACCGATGCGCGCGTCAATCAGATTACACCGGCGCTTTTTGCACGCTATCCCTCGCTGGAGGCTTTTGCCGAAGCTGATTTTGATGAACTTTGTGAAATGGTTCACTCCTGCGGCTTTTTCCGCGGCAAGGCCAAGAGCATTATTGAAATGAGCCGCACCATTTTAGAAAAATTTAATGGGGTGGTACCCGATAATATTGAAGATCTCACCAGCCTTTCCGGCGTTGGCCGGAAAACCGCCAATCTGATCTGCGGCGATGTTTACGGCAAACCGGCCATTATCACCGATACACACTGCATCCGCATTTCCAATCGGCTGGGGCTTGCAACCAGCAAAAATCCGGAAATCGTGGAACGGCAGCTCAAGGCTCTGATCCCGCCCGAGCATCAAACTAAATTTTGCCATAATCTGGTTCATCACGGGCGTGCGGTATGCGATGCGCGCAAGCCTGCATGCGAAGGCTGTACGCTCCAGCCGGCCTGCAGTTATTTTAAAAAGAAAAAATGAGAATCTGTTTTTGGCAGATTCTCATAATATTCTGGCATTTTCAACAAAATTTCACAGGCGCACCAAAAAGTATTTGACTTTTTTATATATAGTAGATATAATAAACGTTGTGTTATCTAAAACATATTCTTAATTTCGGTGAAATATCCCATCTATTTTACCTATTTTCAAGGAGGTCACAATGAGACAGAGAAAAGCCAGTATCTGGAAAAAACTTTCGTTCTTTATTGTTGATGCCATTATCCTTGCAATCGTAGCTTATACCGCTGTGGGGATCATAACCCAGCGCAGCAGCTACATGCGGTTTGGTATCGACATTAAAGGCGGTGTAAGCGCTACGTTTCAGTCTGCCGATGAAAACGTTGTGCCAACGGATGCGCAGCTGGAATCCGCAAAGGCGATTATTGAGCTGCGGCTCGACAGTAATAATATCCTCGATCGCACGGTAACCATTGATCGCGAGAATCACAGCGTCTTGGTAGAGTTTCCCTGGCAGGCTTCAGAGGAGAATTATGATCCTGTGGCCGCGATTGCGGAACTTGGCGAAACGGCACAGCTGACGTTCGCAGTGGTAAAATCTGCGGACTCCGCCGGTGAAAATACTTACGCTCTTACCGATGAAAATGGAAAAACGATTGGTTACTATACCATTGAAGAGCAGTTCATGGATGGTTCCAAGGTATCAAAGGCAAACGCCGGTTATCTGGAAGGAAATTATGTGGTCAATCTGGAATTTGATTCAGAAGGAACCACCATCTTTTCCGAGAAAACATCCAGCCACGTCGGCGATTTGATCGGGATCCTGATGGATGATCACCTCATCAGCGTTGCACAGGTTGAAACAGCGATTACAGAAGGCTCCTGCTATATCAGCGGTTCCTTTACCGCTTCTGAATCGAAAGATCTTGCGGCCAAAATCAACTCCGGCGCTCTGCCTTTTGCAATGGAATCTTCCAATTATTCTTCGGTCAGCGCCACCATGGGTACCCATGCACTGAACGTGATGATTCTGGCAGGCCTGATTGCGCTTTGCATTATTGTTCTGTTTATGTGTATCTATTATCGTCTGCCGGGCTTTGTTGCTTCTATTACCCTGTTGCTGCAGGCTGCGGGCCAGCTTTTGATTTTCCATTTAATGGGCCTTACGCTTACCCTCCCCGGAATTGCCGGTATTATTCTTTCAATCGGGATGGGGGTTGATTCCAATATCATTATTGCCGAGCGGATTAAAGAAGAAATCAATGCGGGCAAAACGCTGCGGGGCGCTATCTCTGCCGGTTACAACCGCGCGTTCTCCGCGGTTCTCGACTGTAATGTTACAACCGCCGCCGTTGGTCTACTGCTGATGTTCTTCGGCACCGGCGCAATGCTTTCTTTCGCTTATACGCTTTTGATCGGTATTGTTTTGAATTTTGGGCTTTCCATTATTTCAACCAAGCTGATGCTGCAGTCCCTCTCCAGCTATAAGGCATTGAGCAACCCGAAGTTTTATGGTTATAAACCTGCGAAGGAGGTGCGGTAATCATGTTTGATTTTTATGGAAAAAGGCGTATCTATTATGGAATCTCCATTGCTCTGATTCTGGCCGGAATCATCGGCCTTTTCGTCAGAGGCGTCAAACTCGATATCACCTTCAGCGGAGGCGCTAAATTATCCTACAGCTATAAAGGTGAGCAGATCAGTACCGCGGAAGTGGAATCCCTGGTAAGAAATACGCTGGGGCGGGATGCAACCGTTCAGAATGCCAGTGGTTATCAGACAGATGATATTTCCCTGGTCATCAGCCTTGCCGGCAATAAAAGCCTCACAACCGAGGAGCAGGATCAGCTTTATAATGCCTTGACTGAAAAGTTTGCAGCCAATGAAATTGAGCAGGGATCCACCACCAATGTGGAGGCCTCCATCGGGCGCAGATTCTTAACGCGCGGCTTGATCGCGATCGGCCTTGCGGCGATCTTTATCATTGTTTATGTTACCTTCCGGTTTTCCGTTGTATCCGGTATTACCGCGGCGCTGACGGCTTTGATCGCTCTTTGCCAAGATATTGCAATGGTATTTTTCGTTTTCGTATTTTTTGGCATCCCCATTAACGATGGTTTTATTGCCGTTGTTTTAACGATTCTGGGATATTCTGTCAACGATACGCTGGTCATCTTTGACCGGATCCGGGAAAACAAACGTCTTACCGGCAATAAGCTTCCGGTGGTCGATCTGGTGAATAAAAGCATTAAGCAGTCAGTCCGCAGAACCGTCAATACCTCGCTGATGTCGCTTGCAGCCATTGTCTTGGTGCTGATTTTCGGTGCGGTAAAAGGGCTTACATCCATTGTTTATTTTGCACTGCCCATGATGGTTGGCATTATTTCCGGGTGTTATTCCTCCACCCTGCTTGCACCCTGCATCTGGTGCGGCTTTAAGAAAAAGGCAAAGTAAAAAATACCGGGGAACCTCCAAGCGGGGGCTCCCCGATATTTTTAAACCCGGAGCCATTTTAATGGCTCCGGGTTTTTACTTATTTGTTTTCATCTGTAATCTGAACGTTTACAACATTCACATTGACAGCGCTGACTTCATAATTGGTCATATCGTGGATCGCGCTGAGAATTGAATCCTGAACTTTTACCGCAACATCCTGCACATTGGATTTGAATTTCACAATAATGCTGGCGGTAATCACCAGCCCGCCTTCGGTTGCCTCAATTGAAATCCCTTTGCCGGCATACTTCTTGGTTAAAAGATCCTTCAGGTTTCCCCCCAGCGAAGCTGCCAGACCGGCGACTCCTTCTACTTCATTTGCCGCAACACTTGCAATTGTACTTAAAACTTCTTCAGAAATTTCAACAGTTCCCAGTTCATTGGATATATCCATGATTCCATCTCTCCTTTGAAATAGCTCTATGCTGGTATTATATCACAATAGGAGCGGGAATTGCAAGTTTTTTTATTCGGTCTTGATTTCGACAATTTTAATGGCGGCAGCCTCTTTCCCCGATTCGGAAATCACAATTTCATTAATCTGAGCCGCCTGTTCAGAAGTAAGGCCGGTTGTTGCAACAATTACGTTTACCGCTTCATCACTGATGTAAACCATACAGTCGGAAAACCCTTTCGCCTTAATCAGGCTTTCAATAGTTCCCTCTATATCGGTTGTTTTGGCAAGATTGATCATATCGTTGTTGGCTTTATCGCGTGTATTATCGGCCGATTCCTCACTGCCTGCAACCGATTTGAGCAATTCCAGCGCTTCATCGCGGGTCTGCTGTTTATTCAGGCGGCATTCGGTAAAATACGCGTTTACATCCTTTGCCACAGTTTCTACGAGCTGTGCCTGGCCCAGGGTTTTGCCGCCCTCTTCATTTGTTTCGCCGTTTTGATTTTCGTTATTGTTTACAACAACGCTTCCGTTTCCATCCAAATCCACATTGTTTAAAAAGCGCCAGTTCAGATAAACCGCAATGCAAACCACCAAAGCCAATGATAAAAATACAATTTGTTTCTTATTGATCTTCATTGAATCACCCTAACTCATCGATACAACGCAAATTTTATTCGTGCCGATTCCCAGAACCGTACTGACCGATTCAATGATGTTATTCCGAACCGTCACACTTCCCGCCCCCTTGCTCGCTATGGTTACTCCTGCGATTTCAGGTGCACTTTCACGGGCAACAATGGCCGATTGATTTCCATCCTTATCGGTGATGACCAATACATTGCCCTCTTCTCTTACATATTCTTTTTTACCGCCGGATGCCAGGGTAATGGTAACCCGGCATTCTCCGGCGCCTTCAACGCTCTTCAACATCTCGGCAACCCGGCTTTCCGTATCGGAAACAAATTGCTGATCCATATTGACAGAAGCCACGGTCTGCTGGTTTTTTTCTTTTGCCGGCTGCAGCATAAAAAATATGCCGGCCGCCACCATCAGTGGAATAAACCAGTATTTTTTCACTTCCGGAAGCCATTTTTTTATTATATCATTCATTTTTCACCTCGATATAAGCTATTCCAATCTGATATCGGCCGGCCAGTAAATTTTTGGCGGTCTGCGCGTCCTGACCGGAAACAATAACTTTTCGAATTTCAAAGGCATCTTGATTTCCCTCCACTGTAACGGATTCTACGGTAGCCATAACGCCTTCATCGATCAGAAAATGGGTAAATTCTTTTTTCAGCCCATCCTCTATCAGCCGTGCGCTCTTGGCCCATACCTCATCATTTTGGGCATAACTGCTATCCAGCAGATCCCGAAGCGAATTAAAATTAAAATTCCGGATTCCCTCGAAGATAGAAAGCAAAATAAATATTGAAATAATTGCCTTCATCAAATAGGTTGTTTTCCCACGCGGGATCGCCTGCTTGAGATAGGCCATCAAAACCATTAAAATGCAGATAATAAGCCCAATACTTTTGATTTCCGCCATTTTACTTCACCTGAACCATAATCCCGAAAAAAGAAAACAACCCCATCAGAGCAACACTGCCGCCCAGCGCCAGCATCAGATAAAAACTATTGGCAAGAACATCTGCTATCGAGCGGATGGTCGTATCATTCATAAATTCCGCAATCCACCGGCAAAAGCTCCAGGTAAGGCCGTGTACGCCGATGGAAATTAAAACCGGGATCATTACGGAAAGTATGATCAAAACACCAGCGATTGCAAAAGAGGTTTTCACGCCGTTGGCAATGGTAAAAAGCCCGTCTACGCCTTCTGAGAGTGTATTGCCCACAATGGGAATCAGGCTTCCTACGGCAGATTTAATATATTTTCTGGTCACCTGGTCACCAGCCGCAGCCGCACTGACCTGTAATTTCATAATCAGCCGGAAAGCCAGAGCCAGCAGGCCGATCGCCCAGATGATAAACCGGCGGATATTTTTTCCGATTGCAGCGAAATTATATTCATCACTAACCGCAGAGCAGATTCCGATTGCAAGATAAACATCGGTAAGAGGCAGCAGCAGACTGCTGGAAACCAAAGTCCCAATCTCTCCAAGAAGCACCATCGAAGCGGAAAAAACCGTTGCGCCGGCCCCTTCTCCGGCCGCAATCATCACCACAGAAAATGATGGGATGCATGCAGTTGTAAAAATCCCCATGCTTTCAATTGCTTCCTGCAAGGAGGAAGCACAGGTACGTAAGCTGTTCTCACACATCAGGGCGATTGAAAGCGAAACCATAAAGGAAAAAAGCATCTGAAGATTCTGGTTCTGAATATTTCCGCTGCATCTGCTTACGATAACAGACAGTAAAACCAGCGCAATGCCTGTGATCAGTGTTTTCAGGCCGCCCTGCATCGCCGCGCCAAACTGGCGAAACAGATACGAAAACACATGCCCGAATTTTAGATCTTCCATTACGGAATCCGGATCCTGCAGATCGGTAGATTCCGATAACAGGGAATCCTCGGGGGTAACTGAATATCGAAAATCATCGGAATAGAGTTCTTCTTCGCCAAAAGCATCGGGTGCAAGGATCAGTAAAAAACATATTATGATAAACAGTCTTTTCATTCCAACAATCCTACAATGATATTTAAAAAATCCTCAAACAGCGGTATCGACAAAACAAGCAGGGTGCACCGGCAGGCAAGCTCCACCTTATCTCCCCATCCATTCTGCCCGCAGTCCTTACAGGTGCTAACCGTAAACTCCCCCAAGTAACAAACTGCCAACCCTTTGATAACCACCTCGAAATAACCATTGTTGATACCCGCACTATCAGCCAGATGATTGATAAAAACGAATACGGAAGACAGCTTTGTGCAAACATAAAAAAGAATCAAAATGGCGCCGGCCGCAGAGGCAAAAACGGCAAATCGTTCGTTGACTCCCTTTAAAAGCAGATAAATCAGCAAGCAGGCTATGACGGATCCCAGCAGTTGATAAATGCTCATCGCAGCTCAAATACGGTATGGATTGTAGAAAAAAGATCGCCGATTTCTCCTAAAAGAACCAGAAGAACAATAATGATTCCGGCAAGGGTTGTCAGCGTTGAATATTCATCCCTGCCAAGTTTGCTTAAAATCATATTGACGACCGCAACCACAATTCCAACAGCCGCTATTTTAAAAATCAGTTCAACATCCATATTAGAATAAGAATACCGCGATCAGAAGCCCGATCGCGCCGGTCACCAGCGGAAGCGCTTTCCCGGATGACACGGTTTCCTCCTGTAAAGTTCTTATGGTTCCGTCAAGATAAGTAAGAAATGCCGCGCTCACCGCCACAGATTCCTGATAGGATCCTATTTTAAGCTGGCAGACCGTAGATTCTAGTTTTCGGTGATCCTCATGGAGCAGCCCTTTTATCGGTGTTCCGGAAAGAATCGCATCGGCCAGTTCTCCTTTTCCCTGCAGAGAATCCATCAGTGAAACGCGGTATTCCCGTAGATTACGATCAAATTCCCGAAACAGCTCCGCAATCTCGGTAAGCGCATTTAATCGCCTGCTCCATTGCAGCGTTCGTATTTTACCGATCAGATAACCGCCGCTAACAATCAGTACTGCTCCAAAAATCTTCATCATCATAATGGTTCACCGTCATTACCTTCCTGATCTTTCCCGGGGTTTTTGCTCCCTTGAGCAAAACAATTTTGGATATTGCACCGGCGTCGGTAAGCCTTTTAATCTGAGGCCGGTTAAAGAGCTCCTCTTCATCCCGCGCATGCGCAGTTGCCAAAACCGGAACACCGGCGTTCATGGCCTCCAGCATCTTTTCTGTTTCTTCCCTGCTGCCGATTTCATCGCAAACCAGAACCTGCGGAGATAGTGTTCGAAGCGCGATCATCATTCCATAGGGCTTGGGATATCCATCTAAAACATCGGCAAGTTCACCCAAATCTTTTTGGGGTACGCCGCGGAATACCGCAGCAATTTCACCCCGTTCATCAATTACGGCGGATCGGTATCCATTTTTTGAAAGAGTGCGCACAAGATCGGTCAGCAGGGTTGTTTTTCCGCCGCATGGCTCCGAAACAATCAAGGTCGAACAAAACTTTCCATCGCATAAAAGCTTTGGAAAAAGATCTTCGGCTATGCCGGAAACATCTCTGCATATCCGAAAATTTACGGAAGCGAGATCCCGTATCCGCACCATCCCCTTTTCATCCTTTACAAAGGTGCCGCAGATCCCCGCCCGATGTCCGCCGGGTAATGGAATATAGCCGTTTTCAACCTGTGTTTCAAATTGATAGGCGGCTCCGCGGCAGATCTTCTGCAGCAGCTCTTCCATTTCACCGGTAGTAACATTGGCAATGCCTTCCACCGGGAAGTTTCCGTCTCCGCAGCTTAAGGAGCAGCCTTTTCCGCATCGTATACGCACTTCTGTGGCCTTTCGCAGCAGTTCCGACGGTTGTTTTTCAATCAGAGCCCGCCATTCTTCTTTCAGATAGGGGTAAATATCCGCAACGCCTTTTGGACAATCCTTCTTTTTCATCGGTAGTTGTCCCTCCCTTTGCTTCTATTTTATGGACAACATCTCCCAAATAGAACCGAATCACCTTTTCACATGAAAAATTCAAGGAAAAAAGAAAATATGCGGTATATTAAGGGTATACTACATCTGAAAAGGAGGTTTATCCCAATGAATAATACCAATATCAGGCAGATTTTTGCCCGTCAGATTTTTGATTCACGCGGTAATCCAACGGTAGAAGCGCAGGTTTTACTCGAAAACGGTATCACTGCATCTGCGGCGGTTCCGAGCGGTGCTTCAACCGGCCAGTATGAAGCGGTTGAGCTGCGGGACGAAGCGGATATCTACGGTGGAAAAAGCGTATTTAACGCGGTGTCGCATGTAAACCGTGAAATCAACGAAGCGCTTTGCGGCTGTGATATCTTTGATCAAACCACCATCGACCGGCGTATGATTGATCTGGATGGATCAGAAAATAAGGCCAATTTGGGTGCCAATGCAATTCTGGCAGTATCTCTTGCAGCGGCAAGAACGGCGGCTTGCGCCTGCAAAATGCCCTTATACCGCTATCTTGGCGGCGCACAGGCAATGACCATGCCGGTTCCGATGCTGAATGTTCTCAATGGCGGCGCGCATGCCAATAATAATGTTGAAATCCAGGAATTTATGATTGTGCCGGTCGGTGCGCCAACCTTTACGAAGGCAATGGAAATGAGCACCTGCGTTTACCATAGTCTCGGACATATCCTGAAAGAATCCGGGCTCGGAACAACGGTTGGAGATGAAGGCGGCTTCGCGCCGAATCTCGATAGTGACGAACAGGCGCTTCAGCTGCTGATCCGTGCCATAGAACGGGCAGGCCTTGAACCGGAACGTGATATTGCCATCGCGCTTGACGCTGCCGCGAGCGAATGGAAAACACCGGAGGGTTATCGCCAACCTAAAACCGGAAAAACCTTCAGCAGCGCCGAATTAATTGATTATTTTGAAAATTTAATTCAAAAATATCCCATCATCTCACTGGAAGACCCACTGGGCGACGATGATTTTGAAGGCTTTACCGATATCCGCAAAAAAACCGGAATTCAGATCGTGGGTGATGATCTTTTTGTAACCAACAGCGACCGTCTGCAGCGCGGCATTGCACTTGGCAGCGGCAATGCCATTCTGATCAAGCTGAATCAAATCGGTACGCTCAGCGAAACGCTGCAAACCATCCGCATGGCGAAAAACAACGGATATAAAACCATTATTTCTCACCGGAGCGGCGAAACAGCCGATGCTTTTATCGCAGATCTGGCTGTTGCAGTGAATGCCGGGCAGATTAAAACAGGGGCGCCGGCAAGAAGCGAGCGGGTCAGCAAATATAACCGGCTGCTGGGGATTGAATCCATCATCGGCGTGCACAGTTATTATCCGGGATTGGCCGTATTTTTATAAAGTAATTTTCCTTTACAGGAGGGCATTAGAATGAACATGAAAAAAATTGGCATTATCGGCTGCGGATTCGTAGGATCCACCATCGCATTTGATCTTGCCGGCGGCGGGCTGTTTTCCGAAATGGTACTGCTGGATATCGATGAAAAGCGCGCGCATGGCGAAGCAATGGATTTAAGCCACGGCCTCCCCTTTTCGGGACCCATGCAGATTTATCAGGGAAAATATAAGGATCTGGCTGAATGCGGTATTATCATCATTGCCGCCGGCGCCAATCAGAAACCGGGTGAAACCAGGCCGGAGCTTCTGGGCAGAAACCGGGTGATTATGAACAGCATTGTAAAACAGCTGCTGCTTTACAATAAAGACTGTATTCTGATTGTGGTATCCAATCCGGTAGATGTTTTAACCCGTATGGTTTATGAGGCCTCCGGGTTTCCGCCTGAGCGTGTAATCGGCTCCGGCACGGTTTTGGATACGGCAAGGCTGAAATATCTGCTTGGAGAACGTTTTTCAGTGGATATCCGCAATGTTCACGCCTTTATTATCGGCGAACACGGCGACGAAGAATTTGCGGTGTGGAGCAGCGCAAATATTTCAGGAATAGATCTGGATGATTTTTGCAAACTGCGCCAAAACTGTGATTTTGAAAAAATGAAACCGGAAATCCGCGAACAGGTTGTAAACAGCGCCTACCGGATTATAGAAGGAAAGGGCGCCACTTATTATGGCATTGCCAAAGCGGTTGGCAAAATTGTGGAATGCATCGTAAAAGATCAGCATTCCATTCTCCCTGTTTCCGTTTTGGTAGACGGCCATTACGGCCTGCACGACATCTATATGAGCCTTCCGGTGATTTTGGGTAAAAACGGCGTTGAGCAGATTTTGGATTTTGATTTAAACGAAGAAGAACAGGCACATCTGGAAAACGCTGCGGAGCATCTTAAGCAGATGGACGAATAACCGCCTTCAAAATTATCGCAAAGCGGGGGCGTCTCAAAAGAGACGCCCCCGCTTTTAATAATGTTTTTGCTGTTCAATCCATGAATTTAAACCCAAAATCCGAAAGAGCTTTTCGGATTTGGCAGATATGCTCAAAATTACGTGTTTCCAGAATCACATGCAGATAACAGCCGTTGATATCCGAGCCTTCGTTGGTATGCTCATGATGTACGCCGATCACGTTTCCGCCCAGTTCAGCAATAATACGCGATACATGCTTGAGCTGGCCCGGCTTATCCACCAGTTCTATATTCATTTTGCAGGTTCTGCCAGACATGATTAATCCGCGGTCTATTACGCGGGAAAGGATCGTAACATCGATATTGCCGCCTGATAACAGGCAGGCCACTTTTTTTCCCTGAATCGGAAGTTTATGAAACATCGCCGCGGCTACCGCGCTGGCGCCGGCGCCCTCGGTTACCAGCTTATGCTGCTCCATCAGGGCAAGAATAGCGGCTGAAATTTCATCATCGGTAACCGCAACAATTTTATCCACATATTTGCGGCAGATTTCATAGGTGAGGTTTCCCGGTTTTTTTACGGCAATGCCGTCTGCTATTGTAGAAACACCCTCCAATTCTCTGATCGCGCCTTCTTTTACCGCATTCAGCATGCTCGGCGCACCCGCAGCCTGCACACCGTATACCTGAATTGAAGGATTCAGCTGCTTCAGGGCAAAAGCAACGCCGGATATCAGGCCGCCGCCGCCAATCGGCACAATAACCGCGTCCAGATCCTGAATTTGATCACAGATTTCCAGGCCAATGGTTCCCTGCCCTGCAATTACATATTCATCATCAAAGGGATGAATAAACGTATAGCCGTTTTCATCGCGCAGCTGCAGCGCTTTTTGATAGGCGTCGTCGTAAACCCCTTCCACCAAAACAACCTCCGCGCCATAGCTGCGGGTTGCTTCAACCTTTGAAATCGGCGCGCCATCGGGCAGGCAGATCACCGCCTTAATTCCGTTTTTCTGCGCAGAAAGCGCTACACCCTGGGCATGGTTGCCCGCAGAGCAGGCAATTACGCCGCGTTTTTTCTCTTCTTCACTCAGCTGCGACATTTTATAGTAAGCGCCGCGTACCTTAAAAGAACCGGTAATCTGCAGATTTTCCGTTTTTAGAAAGATCTCGGCTTCCGGATTGATATGGGGAGCCGCAATGACATCGGTTTTACGGATCACATCTCGAAGCACATACCCGGCATGATAGATTTTATCCAGTGTCAACATATTTTACGCCTCTTATTATTCCCTGGAAAGCAGAAGATCGGTAAACTGCTCGGCAGCTCTGGCCGAACGGCCGCCCTTACGCAGAGCAAATGCTTCTGCGAGGCTGTCGAGATCTGCATTCTTCAGGTTGATTTTTTTGGCTTCCGCCAGTTTATGAACGATTTTCAGATACAATTCTTTATTGGGCTTAGAAAACAGCACCGTCATGCCGAACCGCTCCGAAAGCGATATTAATTCCTGCATGGTATCGTTATGATGCACGTCGTCACCGCTGCGTTCGGAAAAACTTTCTTTTATCAGATGCCGGCGGTTACTGGTTGCATAGATTACCGTATTTTCATTACGCACGGAAACAGAGCCTTCCAGAATGGCTTTCAGTGTGCCGAAGCAATCATCGTTTCTGGTAAAAGAAAGATCATCGATAAAAATGATAAACTTCAGCGGATTCCGGCTGAGCGTTTCCATAATGGAAGGCAAGGAAAGAATCTGCTCCTTGCGGATTTCGATCAATCGCAGCCCTTCCGGCGCCAAAAAATTGGTAACGGCCTTAACCGTTGATGATTTTCCGGTGCCCGCATCGCCGCAGAGCAATATATTTGCGGCCGGCCGCCCGGCAAT
>QAKW01000067.1 GCA_003343605.1 Clostridiales bacterium | reverse complement strand
CGCTACCTCCACCTTGGCAAGGTGGCGCTCTACCAGATGAGCTACACCCGCATCAGATTCCCCGTTTACGGTTTCTCATGCGACGTGTTATATTATACAAGATGTCCCGCAGAAAGTCAAGCGGTTTTTTGAATTTTTTCTTTCCTTTCCGGGAGCGCCTTAGGGCGCTCCCGGAAAGAGATTTATTCAGCGTTCCAGTTTGGTCACCGGAATGATTTCTCCGGTATTCTGCGCGCTGTAGGTGAAGGTCACCGTGTCGCCCACATTGAGGATTACTGCCCGTTCATCCGTTGCAACGCTCAGCGAGAAGGTCTGATCATTTCCTTCCAGCTGGTAATAATAGCAGGTGTTGCCGCCCACCACCGCGCTGCGAATCGTGCGAATCGCGCCGGAAACGCTTAGCTGATCCTGCGGTATTTCCGGCACACCGCTCACAATTCCGTTTTCCGCCAGGCGCTTCACATAGTTTTCTTCACATTCGGCCACCGTGGTGCCCGCCACAACGATCTGATACTGCCGCACATTTACCATCGCATACATTTTTACCAGATTGCTCGCGTCCTTCAGTGAAATAAAATAGGTTGGCTCATTGGCGATATTGAGCAGCAGCGGGAAGGTTGCGGTATAGCGCATCTCCTGCACCTGCCCTTCCGCCGAGCCCATCGCCGAGGTTTCCGCAGCGCCGGCAACCGGGTAGAATTTGGTCTCTTTGGTGCGCTGGTTGGAAAGAATGAAGCCCACATTCGATTGATCAGCCGCTACGCTGGTGATCCCGGTATACATATAAACATCATCGCCCAGCGCCATATAATTATAGCCTTCAGTGGTCACCCGGCAGTCCTTCTGGGCAAACACGGAATTCCAGAAGCCGTTGACCAGCGTTCCGTAATAATTATACTGCTCCACAATCAGGTTTGCGTTATAAACACGGTCGACCCAGCTGGGCACCTCCGCAACCGGATAATAGGTGCTCTCGCCGGTAATCGCGTTCACCAGCACCGCGCCTTCAATATCGCGGCCGCTGTAAAGCCCGATTTTAAAGCTGTAGGTGGGGCAGATCCAGAAGGGGGTTCCTTCCTCATCTACCTC
Organism: Clostridiales bacterium; assembly: GCA_003343605.1. Taxonomy (GTDB): domain Bacteria; phylum Bacillota; class Clostridia; order Oscillospirales; family QAKW01; genus QAKW01. The sequence continues at coordinate 5,788 of QAKW01000067.1, read as the reverse complement.
AAAGGTCTGATCGGCAAAAATTTTAGTGGGATACTGAAAGCGCAGATGCCGCTCCAGATACCGGCTGAAATGCTCGGCGGTTGAATATTTCATGCCTTCTTCCAGCCGCACCAGCTCCACGTCCTGCGTCACCATATCGATCATCAGATACCCGGGTACGCCGTCTTTCACGTTGGAAAACCATTTGAAAACATCCACATAAGCCAGCGGTGTTACCCGCACCGGGCGCCCCTGATAGTTGATCTGAGTATAATTTTCCATCACCGAAAACTGGCTCACCATATCCGAAAGCTCACCCATCTTGCGGTCGCCGAGCTTTTTGGCGGAATCCAGATCCAGCCGGGGAATATCATCAAAGGTAATCTGCGAAACATCCTCGGTAAAATTCCCTTCGTTTACATTCAGCAGCGCCCGGTATCGCCCGGCATTGAAAAGCTTCATGCCCGCAATATTGCCGATGATCCCGATCAGAATACAGGCGCCTGCAATGCAGAGCAGCACTTTCATTGTTTTCGGCGCCATCAGCTTTTTATTCAGATGAATCTGCTCCACGCTTCTCCTGGCACTGAGCAGCAGGTAAACCACGCCGTAAACCACGCAGAGCGTAATGATAAATCCCAGCAGGCCGGTGGAGTGAATATTCAGCGCCGGCAGCGTAAAATAGTAAGATACCGCGCCGAAAGCCAGCATGGCCGCCGCGCTGAGTAAATGGATTTTAAGCGTTCCTTTCATGTTGCACCTCACACTTCTATGGTTTCAACCTGGTTGAGCGCCCCTTCAACCAGTCCTTCGATATCCAGCTTTGCTTCCTGCACCTCAATATCTTTTAAAACAGGTTTTGTTTTCGGGTGTTTCGGCGTAAATACCGTGCAGCAGTCCTCATAGGGCTCGATAGAGGTCTCATAGGTCCCGATCCGCCGCGCAATCTGCACGATTTCTTCCTTATCCATGCCGATCAGCGGCCGGAGCACCAGGGCATCGGTCACACTGTCGGTCAGGCGCAGGGCGTCCATCGTCTGGCTGGCAACCTGCCCGAGACTCTCGCCGGTAATCAGCGCACCGCAGCGCTTTTCCTGCGCCAGCCGGTAAGCGATGCGCATCATCATCCGCCGCATAATCACGGTAAAGTATTCTTCGCTGCAATAATCCCGAATCGCTTCCTGCACAGCGGTAAAATGCACCGTCAGCAGCCGGATCCGGGGGCAATAGCCTTTCAGGATTTCCGCGAGGTGCACTACCTTGCGCCTGGCGCGCTCGCCGGTATAGGGCGGGCTGTAAAAATGAATGCCGGTAAGGCTTACGCCGCGCTTGGCGATCATATAGCCCGCTACCGGGCTGTCGATCCCGCCGGAGAGCAGCAGGCAGGCCCGCCCGTTGGAGCCATAAGGCATCCCGCCCGCGCCCGGTTCCCGCAGGGCGTGAATATACGCGCCGAAATCACGGATTTCAACCGTCACGGTCACATCGGGCCGGTGTACGTCTACCGAAAGGCCGGGGTAGCGCTTTAAGATCACGCCTCCCACCTCCCGGCAGATTTCGGGCGAAGCAAGCGGAAAGCGCTTATCGCTGCGTTTGGCCTCCACCTTAAAGGTACGCGCATTTTCCAGCGCGCTGCCCAGGCACTCCCCTGCCAGCGCCTCTACCGCCTCCATGCTTTTTTCACACATATACGCCATGCAGACCGCCACAAACCCGAATACTCGCTTGACCCGGGCGAAGGCCTCTTCCATATCGGCATGCGCCAGCGTGCGGATATAAACGGTCGATTGCGCCAGGCGAATATCAAATTCCCCCAGCCCTGCCAGCGCTTCATGCGTATTTTTAAGCAGGATCTGATCAAAATGGCTGCGGTTTAACCCTTTCAGGACAATCTCCCCGCATTTTGCCAGTATCATCTGTTCCATCTTATATTAAACATCCTTATATCTTTTTTGAATTTTCTGCGGCACTTCTGCCAGTGCGTCTGCCAGTGCATCTATTTCTTCCGGCGTGTTTTCAATGCCGAAGCTGATGCGGAGCGCCCCCATCACCACCGGCTCCGGCAGCCCCATCCGCGCGAGGACCGATTCGCTGCGTTTTTTTTTCGCCGAGCAGGCGGATCCCTGGGAAACGTAAATCTCCCGCTCCTCCAGATAATGAAGAACATTTTCGCCCAAATATCCCATGCAGGAAACGTTCAGGATATAGGGCACCCCATCTGCCGGGGAATTGATGCGCAGAAAAGGCAGCTCCTTTGCGCGCGTAAGGAACCGCGCCCGCAGCGCCTCAAAGCGAGAGAGATCCTCCCGGCGGTAAAGCGCAATCGCCCGGGCAAAGCCCGCAGCAGCAGGGCTGTTATAGGTGCCGGGCACCATGCCGCCTTCCTGCGCGCCGCCGAAAAGAATCGGCACAACGCGCACTCCCCGGCGCAGATAAAGCGCACCGATACCCTTCGGGCCCTTAATTTTATGGGCCGAAACCGCGAAAGAATCGCAGCCAAGCGCCCGCACATCCGCCGGGATCTTGCAGAAGGCCTGCACCCCGTCGATATGAAAATGGGCCGGCGCCCCGGCCCTGCGGATCCATCCGGCAACCCGCTCTACCGGCAGGCGCTGCCCCGTTTCATTATTCACCATCATTACGGCTACCATAACGGTATCCCGGTTGATCGCCTGCTCCAGCGCCTCAGCCTCAGGCGGCACATAAACCACCTCAAAGCCCCGCTCCTGCAAAACGGCGCCGCAGGCGTAAACGCTGGGATGCTCCACCCGGGTCATCACAACGCGCCGGCCGCGCCGCTGGCGCCTCATCGCGCCGCCGATCACCGCAAGATTATTGGCAAAGGTTCCCCCTGTGGTGATCAGAACCTCCCCGGGGGTGCAGCGCAGCGTTTCAGCCACCGCCTGCTTCAAATCCAGAATGCTTGTTTCCGCCTCCATGCCGAAGCGGTAAAGCGCCGAGGCATTGCCAAAACGCAGCCGCTCCTCTTCAGCCATCCGGGCGGTTACCTCCGCGTAAGGCTGCGTTGTGGCGCTGTTATCCAAATAGATCATGATTCATCACCTGTGAACCATTATATAACAGATTTTCCCTATAATCAAGCATTATTCCTGCCAGAGCGCGATCATGGCCCGGGCGGTGAGCTCCCCGCCGTAGATTGCCTGCTCCAGCGTATTGGCAGAGCTGCCGACCTCCAGCAGCAGCGTATAATCGGTAAAATGGGTGTTGAAGCGGTCGCGCCGCACATTCACCGGCCTGGAAAGCTGCCCGAAAAGCGTACCCATTTTGCGTGAGACCATCAGGCCGTATGTAAAATTGCGGCGCCAGTTCGGGTGGCTGAGCCCCTTTTCATCGGTTCCGCATACAATCATTACCTGTGCGGCCTCCCGGCCTTCTACTTCAGTAACAGGGTAATAATCGATCCCCTTGCTGCTGATGGAATCCCGGTGCACATCGAGCACCACCTGAATGGTAGGGTTTTCTTCCAGCACCTTTTCAACAGCAGCGCGGGAATTTGCATATGCACCGCTGAAATCCGGCTGGTTGAAAACTTCTTTTATATGGATCGTCTCATAGCCGGCCGCACGGAAAACAGCCGCCATCGCCTCGCCAACAGCCACCACGTTTTTGCTCTCATCAGTGGTATTGGTTATTCCTTCATTGTTGCGGTAGCATTCGGTGGTATGCGTATGATAAATGAGCACCGCCGGTTTGCCGGGTGTAAACTGCGGCATTTCCACCGTATCATTAAGATTTTCCGAAACATCGTAGGAAGTGGCGTTTGCCACCGCTGTTCCATTTACCTGATGATAGGTTCCGGAAAGGGCTGAAAGATTGGTTGCCTGAATGGAGGGATTCTCTTTTTCCTCCTGTGATTCCTGCGGCTTTTCCTTTTCGAAATAGAGAAAATTTTCATCAAGGCTCGCCGTAAACCCGGGCACCAGATACCGCCCGATATTGCGCATCAGCGGATCGGTATACTTCAGCACCAGCAGCTCAAAACGCCGAAGCGGGATCGCCCGGGTTTGCTGCAGAGAAAAATTCGCCACCTCCGGCAGCCAGTTGCGCCAGCTGAGGCCGCCCGTGAGCAGCAGAGCGGCCATCAGGGCAATGCTTATCCATCTTCGCATGCTTTCACATCCTCTCTGTAGAAACTATATGAAGCATGCTCAGTATAAATACTTTAAAATTTCCTCCGTGGAAGGGTTCGCGTGGAACGCCTTATTGAGCGCGAAGGCAATAATTTTTGCCCCCATATCGGTCGCCAGCTCCATCTGCCGCGGGGTGGCGATCAGGCTTTCTTCATAAGGGTGCAGCTTTTCGCCATAGGGCTCCCAATCTTCCCCCAGCACATGATGCAGCAGAGCCCTGCAGTCTACCACCGTGGGCATCCCGATCGAGAGCACCGGAACCCCCAGTGTGCGGGCTGAAATTTCCTGGCGGGCGTTATCTACCCCACCGCCGGGCGTCAGGCCCACGTTGGCAAGCTGAATGGTTTTGCAGAGCCGTGCAAGGCTTCCGGTTGCCAGTGCGTCCACCAGCACCACCGCATCCGGCGCGGTCTGCTTCACCAGCCCTTCCACCAGCTCCCCGCTCTCTACACCGCTCACCCCGAAAACCGGTGCGGCAATCGCGCTGACTGCCGCATAACGCGCCGGCAGATCTTCGAGCGGCCGGGTAACCATCACCCGCTCCACGGCTTTTGCACCGAGGCTATCGGGCGTGATATTGGGATTGCCGATCCCGATCACCAGAATCCTTCTGCGGCCTTCCAGCAGGGTCTGCAGCTTTCCGGCAAGCTCTCCGGCGATTTCTTCAAAGGCGGGTTCACCGATTTCATAGGTTTTTTCCGTATCAATGGTAATATAGCGGCCGATCTCCCGGCCAATAGCCTGGGCGCCTTCCTCATCTTCAACCGTCACTTCGCTTACGGTGCAATACTGCAGCTCCTTCACTTCATTGCGGATCCCCTTGGGAAGGGTCATCTGTGCCATTTCCAGCTGCTCGATCATCAGATCGGATGGTATTTTCAAAAAAATCACTTCCTTTATCTGAAGCTATTATGCGCAGAAAATGCAAAAATAGCCCACAGGCCGCGTTTTTTTGCCCGGCTGGCGGCACAAAAAAAGAGGCGCTTCTACGCCTCTTTATTAATCCCTTTCAGATTGGTTTTGTTTTTTAATTATTCATCCCCTTAGGACTGCGCTTTTTAAATCTGTTTTCCGGTTTCCCGATCGGGAAATACCGCCTCATAATCGTAATTCAGGAGATCGGCTATTTGTTTTAAATCTTTTTCTGAAAAATTATCACGCGCCATTTTTCCGCTCATGGTCGACAAACTTCTGTTTAATCGTTTGGTCTTACAAACCTGTTAATCTGAAAACAATAGAGGGCATATCGTTTGATATGCCCTCTTTTCCACCGGTATTATTTTGCCGGTCCTATGCTTTGGGCAGCAGGCCTTCCAGCCGGTCGGCAACCGGCTCTATCTCCCCGCCCTCAAAAAGCTCGATCATCCCCTGATCGCAAAGAGAGGCGAGCTGCGGATCAAGCGGTAGCTTTGCCAGAAGCGGCAGACCGTTTTTTTCCGCAATCTTTCCCACATGGCTCTCGCCAAACAGGGCGGTTTCCTCCCCGCAGCAGGGGCAGCGGAAGAAGCTGTAGTTTTCGATGATTCCGAAAATCGGAATGTTCATCATCTGCGCCATCTTTACTGCCTTGGCAACAATCATAGAGACCAGATCCTGCGGTGAGGTCACGATCAGGATCCCATCCACCGGAAGCGACTGGAAAACCGTGAGCGGCACAT
>QAKW01000078.1 GCA_003343605.1 Clostridiales bacterium | reverse complement strand
CTATGAAGGGCGTATTGCAGCGGGATTGGCAGGGCCCGGCTCGGAATGCTTTGGATTCGATGATGCCATATCCCGCGACCATGATTTTGCTCCGGGATTCTGCCTTTGGATCACGCCGGAGGACGATGAGAAAATCGGGTTTGCACTGATGGACGCCTATCGCCGGCTGCCGGATACATTCTGTGGAATCAGCCTGCAGAAAAAAGGGCGTGGAGGCGCGGGAAAATATGGTGTTCAAACCATTGAAGAATTTTTTAGAATGCGCGTGGGGCTACCCGGCCCTCCTGAGAATTGGCGGCAGTGGCTTTCGCTGCCGGAATATGCGCTTTCCACTGTTGTAAACGGCAAAATATTTCGGGATGATCTGGGGATCTTTACCAGCATTCGCAGTATTTATGAGCAGGGCTTTCCGGAGGACGTAAGGCTGAAAAAAATGGCCGCGCGGCTGGCGCTGATGGCACAATCGGGGCAATATAATTACCGCCGCTGCCTGCAGCATGGGGAAGAGGGCGCGGCACGGCTGGCGCTGTATGAGTTTGTCAATCATGCGTTTTATCTGATTTTTGCAATCAATCATCGGTATACGCCCTTTTATAAATGGCGTTTTCGCGCGATGGACGGGCTGCCGGAGATGCGCAGTCTTAAGCCGCTGCTGATGGCTCTGCTGGAAGAGGCGACGCTTGAAGAAAAAGCGCGGATCATTGATCAAACCTGCCGGGAGGTGGTTTATACGCTTCACCGGCTGCATCTGAGCAGTTCGGATGATTGCTATCTGGAGCAGCAGGCGCTGGCAGTAACTGCGCATATCATGAATCCGGAAATACGCCGGCTGCATCTGATGGAATACGGGGAATCATAAACTTGTAAATAGGAGGGATTTTAAAGATGGAAAAGCGGGAAACGTTTGCTTCAAGACTTGGATTTTTATTAATCTCAGCCGGATGCGCCATAGGGATAGGGAATGTTTGGCGGTTTCCATATATTACCGGCCGGTATGGGGGCGCGGCGTTTGTATTGATCTATCTCTTTTTTCTGATCGTTTTAGGGCTGCCGATTATGGTGATGGAATTTTCAGTGGGACGCGCTTCCAGAAAAAGCTGTGCGCAAAGCTTTCGTGTGCTGGAGCCTGCGGGAAGCAAATGGCATCACTACGCATGGTTCGGCATGGCAGGAAACTACCTGTTGATGATGTTTTACACTACGGTAGGCGGTTGGATGCTGGCCTATGTTTTTAAAATGCTGCGGGGCGATTTTGTTTCGGCCGGAACAGCCGCGGTTGAGGAGCAATTCAATCAGTTTTTGAGCGCGCCGGGGCCGCAGCTGGGCTGGATGGCTGTTACCGTTTTCATCGGTTTTTTTATCTGCAGCCTCGGGCTGCGCGGCGGCGTGGAAAAAATCACCAAATGGCTGATGATTTTTCTGCTTGGTTTGATGGTCATTCTGGCAGTGCGCAGTATTACGCTGCCCAATGCGGCGGAAGGCTTGAAATTTTATTTGATACCTGATTTTTCCCGCGTGGCGGAGCAGGGGGTATTCAATGTTATTTATGCCGCGATGGGGCAGGCATTTTTTACGCTCTCTCTAGGTATCGGCGCTATGGCCATTTTTGGCAGTTATATTGGCAAGGAACATACGCTGATGAGCGAATCTGTTCGGATTATGGTTTTGGATACGTTTGTTGCCCTAATGGCCGGCCTGATAATCTTTCCGGCCTGCTTTTCTTACCAGGTGAGCCCGGACCAGGGAACCGGCCTGGTGTTTGTAACTTTGCCAAATATCTTCGGAGAAATGCCGGGCGGGCGGTTCTGGGGTGCTCTATTTTTTCTGTTTTTGTTTTTTGCGGCGATCTCCACGATTATTGCCGTGTTTGAAAACATTGTTTCTTTCGGCATAGATTTGATGAACTGGTCCAGAAAAAAATCGGTTGTGGTCAATCTGGCGGCGATTCTGCTTTTATCGGTACCCTGCGTGCTGGGCTTTAATCTATGGAGTGGCTTTCATCCGTTGGGAGGCGCCACCAATATAATGGATCTGGAGGATTTTCTGGTTTCCGGTAATCTCCTGCCGTTGGGGAGCCTGATATATCTGCTGTTTTGCACCAGCAGATATGGATGGGGCTGGAAATCCTTTTATCAGGAAGCAAACGAAGGAAGCGGCATGAAGCTGCCCGGCTGGTGCCGCCGGTATGTAACATATATTCTTCCGTTGATCATTCTGTTTATATTTGTAATGGGCTATAAAGATAAATTTTTTTAAAAAATCGGCGGGGCTTATAGCCCCGCCTCTTTAATTGCTTTTCTAATGCGTTCTTCTGTTGCCGTATCACAGGGGACAAGCGGCAGCCGCGGCGCGCCTGCCGGGAGCCCCATCAGCTCAACAGCCCGTTTGACCGGAATTGGATTTACCTTGGAAAAAAGTGTTTGGATCAGGGGAACCATCCGCAGTTGTTCTTTGGTGGCTCTCTCTGTTTCGCCGGATTCATACAGCGTGCAGATGTTCTGCACTTCTCTGGGTGCAATATTGGATAAAACAGAAATAATCCCTTTTCCTCCGAGCGAGAGAATCGGCAGAATTTGATCGTCATTGCCGCTATAGAGCGTAAGATCCGGGCAGGCGGCCGCGATTGCGGCAATTCCGCTGATATCGCCGCTGGCTTCTTTGATCGCCGCAATATTAGAATGCGCGGATAGAATGCGTAGGGTTTCAGGCTCTATTTTCATACCGGTACGGGAGGGAATGTGATAGAGGATGAGCGGAATTTTAACCCGGTCGGCAATCGCCAGGTAATGCTGTATCAATCCTTCCTGTGTCGTTTTATTATAATAAGGGGTTACGACCAGAAGAGCGTCTGCACCTCTTTTCTCTGCCTCCAGACTGAACTTAATTGCTTTTGCAGTATGATTGCTTCCGGTGCCCGCAATCAGCGGAACGCGATGCCGGATGATGCCGGCGGCCGTTGCGATCAACAGGCTGAATTCTTCGAAGCTTAAGGTGCTGCCTTCTCCGGTGGTGCCGGATAAAACCAACGCCTGAATACCGTTTTGGATCTGAAACTCAATCAGCGTTTCCAATCCTTCGAGATCGAGCGTGCCATCCGGGCGAAAAGGCGTAATCAGGGCGGTGGCTGCGCCCTGGAACAATGCTTTCTTCATTATAGGGGCCCTCCGGTTGTAAAAATAGGTTGAAATATCATGGCTTTCCAATTATAATAATATGAATGAGCAGGCTGGAATGATTCTGCAGACAGGCAGTTTTTTGAGCCAGCGATGGGAAAAAGAAAGGTGAACAGTGTGACAATTGAAGAATTTGATTATGATCTGCCGGAAGAATTGATCGCGCAAACCCCGATCGAGCCGCGAGACCATTCCAGGCTTCTGGTTCTGCATCGCAGCGGCGGGCGGCTGGAACATCGATATTTTTATAATCTGATCGATTATCTGAATCCGGGGGATCTTCTGGTGATCAATGATTCCAAAGTAATCCCCGCCAGGATTTTCGGCACCCGTGCCGGTACCGGCGGGCTGGTAGAAGTATTGCTTCTGAAGGCGCTGGAAGAAAATATCTGGGAAGTTCTGGTGCGGCCGGGCAGAAAGGCAAGGCCGGGCCAGATTCTGGAGTTTCAGGAGAATATGACCGGAACAATTTTAGAAATTCTGGAAGACGGGAAACGAAAAATCCGATTTTCGCATCAGGCTTCTTCCATCTACGAAATATTAGACCGGATCGGAAAAATGCCGCTGCCGCCTTATATTACGGAACAGCTGCAGGATCAAAGCCGTTACCAAACGGTTTATGCCCGGGAAACCGGCTCTGCCGCCGCGCCTACAGCCGGTCTTCATTTTACGGAAGAGATGCTGGAAAAGATCCGAAAAAAGGGGATCCGTGTTGCGGCGGTAACGCTGCATGTTGGGCTGGGCACATTTCGCCCTGTAAAGGAACAGGATGTAACACGGCATGTGATGCATACGGAATATTTCCATATACCGGAAGAAACCGCCCGGCTGGTTCGGCAAACGAAAGCCGCAGGGCACAAAGTGGTATCTGTGGGCACCACCGCAACAAGAACACTGGAGAGTGGATTTGATCGGCAGCTGAATCTGATCCGGCAGAGCGGAGAAACCGATATTTTTATTTATCCTGGCTATACGTTCAAAGTAATTGATGCCCTGATTACCAACTTTCATCTTCCGAAGAGCACGCTGATCATGCTGGTAAGCGCGCTGGCAGGCCGGGAACAGATTCTGGAAGCTTATCGGGCTGCTGTTCAGGAGCGTTACCGTTTCTTTAGTTTCGGCGATGCGATGCTGATTCTTTAATAAGGGCAACAGTATCTTAAAAAAACTGGAGGACCAATGTTTAAAATTATAAAAAAGGAAGGCCGGGCCCGGCTCGGCCGATTTGAAACTGTACATGGCACGATAAAAACGCCTGTATTTATGAATGTTGCTACCTGCGGTGCAATCAAAGGCGCTGTTTCCGCCCTGGATCTGAAAGAGCTGAAATGCCAGGTTCAGCTTTGCAATACTTATCATTTGCATCTGCGGCCCGGCGATCACATTGTAAAAAAGCTGGGCGGGCTGCATCGAATTACCCGCTGGGATGGCCCGATCTTAACCGACAGCGGCGGCTTTCAGGTTTTTTCTTTGGCCAAGCTGCGCAATATTCGCGAGGAAGGCGTTACTTTTGCCTCGCATATCGATGGGCGCAGAATCTTTATGGGGCCGGAAGAAAGCATGCGGATTCAGGCTAATCTTGGCTCGACCATTGCGATGGCGTTTGATGAATGCGTGGAAAATCCGGCGCCATACGATTATGCACGCCGGTCCGCGGAACGCACCGTTCGGTGGCTGGCCCGCTGTAAAGAGGAACTGAACCGGCAGAAGCAATTGCCGGACGTCTGTAATCCGCATCAGCTCCTTTTTGCAATTAATCAGGGAAGCACATTCAGCGACCTGCGGATTGAAAATATGCAGCAGATTGTTGCACTTGGGGCGGATGGGTATGCAATCGGCGGACTGGCTGTTGGTGAACCTGCCGAAGAGATGTACCGCATTCTCGATGACGTGATTCCCTATGCGCCGGCGGATAAGCCGCGCTATCTCATGGGCGTTGGAACACCGGCCAATATTCTGGAAGGCGTAGCCAGAGGAATAGATTTTTTTGATTGTGTCATGCCGGCACGCAATGCCCGCCATTCTCATATTTTTACCGGAGAGGGCGTTATGAACCTGCTGAATCAGAAATATGAATTAGACGAACGCCCACTGGATGAAGCCTGCGGCTGCCCAACCTGCCGCCACTTCAGCAGAGCCTATATCCGCCATTTGTTTAAAGCGGGTGAAATGCTTGCAATGCGCCTGTGCGTGATGCATAATCTCTACTTTTACAACGACCTGATGGAACAGATCCGCTCTCATCTGGAGCAGGGAGATTTTGAAGCCTGGAAAGAATTAAAAGTAAACAAACTTTCAAATCGGATTTAACTGTTGACAATAATTTGAAAGTTGGCTATAATTCATATATTAAATAAAATAAGGGAGAGAACAAAAATGGGCCAGTTTTTGAGCACTTACGGCGGAATGCTGCTGATCCTGATCGTGATGATCGGATTTACTTTTTTCATGAGCCGCAAAGATAAAAAAAGGCAGCAGGAACGCAAAAACATGCAGAATAATCTGGAAGTCGGCGATACGATTCTGATGGAATGCGGTATTATCGGAAAGGTTGTTTCAACCAAGGATTTGGATACCATCATTATCGAAACCGGCGCGGATAAAACCAAACTCCGTTTCAAAAGATGGGCGATCGCCTCTAAGGTAGACGAGTAAAAATGCATAATTGAAATGTCCCTTTCATAGGATGTAATACCAACGTGTGGGAGGGTGTTTCGATGAAATATGAAGAACCTCAAAAAATCACAGCGCTTGGCGTTGTGATTTTTTCTTTTATCTCGCTGCTGCTTGGGCTGGCTTTGATTGCCCTGGTTGATGTGTTAAGCGCGTTTCTGGTTTTGAAAACATCGTTGCCGGAAAGCTTTTTGAAAGTAGGCAGTGTTTTGGGCTGCGGCATCGGCCTGATAACGGCGACCGCCTTTTTGACCGCGCGGGGAAAAGTAAAGGGGATTGTTGCGGCAGGGATCCTTTCCGCTTGCCTGATTATCATTAAAATTCTGGGGAATGCCGCCTTGAAATTGGGCGGATATTTTACCTGGAACGGCTTTATCGGAATTTTATTCGTGGTGGTATTCTGTCTGATCGGCGGGGTATTGGGCTCCTCGCTGAAGAAGAGATAGCTATTGTCATTTTGCATAAACCAAAGATGGGAGTTCGACTTTTTAAAAATAATACTTGACTTTTCAAAACAACAGTATTTGGCGTTTGAATGAAGTTTCGGGGCTATATCTTGTGGGTCAGATTACCTAATGTATAAGTTTACATAATGATTATCAATTGGTTTACATAATGTCATTTATGCAGGTTTTACAAAAAAAGATTTTCTCCAAAATATTGCTTGATAAAGTCCTGAAAAAAGAGTAAAATGAATACGCTGTCCGGGAAAATGGGGCAGCGTATTTTTCTTTACATAATTTTTTGGTATATCGGTGGACAATCCCTCATAGATTATCGTGAGGTGATTGAATGAACCGTTTATTTTCAAAGATTCAAAGAGCATATGTAAATGAATTGCCGATTGTAAAGCTCTATAGTATTTTATATCTGGTGGGCGTATTCATCGGTGTTGGCGCGGCGATTTTGCTGCGGGATGATTTTTCCGCGCAGGCGCAGCTTCTTTTTAGCCCGGAAAACAGCTGCGGCTTCTGGCCAGCACTGTTGCAGCAGATTGTTTTTTTCGTATTATTATTTTTTCTGGGTCTTACGGTAGTGGGGATTCCGCTGTTGCCGCTGTATCCTCTTTATAAGGGTTTTTCCATTGGCCTGCTGATTTCACTGGCGGTTATTCTAACCGGTGCGCGCGGGCTGATCTTTGGAACGCTCGCCTTTTTTCTTCAGAATGCACTGTATACTTTTTTAGGCTATTTTGTTTGTTACTCTTCTGCCAAACTTTCGGTTTCCCTTTTTGAGCTTTTGAAAGGGCGGGGGAAACACGGCGCTTCTTATCGGGAATTTCTCCATCATATCTATTGCCTGCTGCTGGTGACGCCTTTTCTTTCTCTGGGAGCGTTATGGGAATGGAAAGTGGTGCCCCTGCTGCTGAAATTTTTTTAAAAATACAAAAAGGAGGAAAATTGCATTGGAACGTACATATATGAATTTTTGTAATTATTTAATGACCAAAAAAAGTACGTCGGCCAATACGCTTTCCTCCTATCAGAGAGATCTTCGCCAGTTGATGATCTATCTTCAAACCAAAAATATTACCGCCTGGACGGATGTTTCAGATGAAGATCTGCGGCAGTATTTTGCCTCTTTGAAGAAGGCCAAAAAGAGCGACGCTACCATTTCGCGCTCCATGTCGACCATGCGCTGCTTTTTTAAATACCTGGTTTCGAAAAAAATCATGCCTGCGAACCCGATGGCCGGGATCCGCGGATTAAAGGCGGAGGCAAGGCTTCCGGAGGTTTTAACCAGCGAGGAAGTGGAGCTTCTGCTTTGGCAGCCGGATATTTTAACAGTGAAGGGTATTCGGGATAAAGCCATGCTGGAGGTGCTCTATGCTTCCGGAATCCGGGCAAGCGAGCTTTTATCCCTGAAGCTGACCGATGTAAATCTGGATGTAGGCTATCTGATGATGAACCACCATGAAGAAAAGGAACGCATTGTTCCGCTTTATTCGCTGGCGGTGCAGGCCCTGAGAAATTATCTGGCGGAAAGCCGGCCGCAGCTGACCAAAAGCGCGAAAGAAAACACCCTTTTTCTGAACACCAACGGACAACCTATGACGCGCCAGGGCTTCTGGAAACTTGTGAAATACTATACGGCCGCGGCAAAAATTGAAAAAGATATTACGCCCAAAACCCTGCGCCATTCATTCGCGGCGCATCTTTTGGAAAATGGTGCGGATATTAATATGGTAAAGGATATGATGGGGCATTCCTCCATTACTTCCACTAAGGTTTACGCCAAGCTCCTGAAAACCAAATACTTATCGACTTACGAACATTGTCATCCCCGCGCAGTAAAGGCAGGTGAATAGAGTGGGGTTCTTTAACGATTATCAAAGAGAGGGAAAAGGGGTTCCGAAGGAACAGAATACGCCGCGGTTTCTGCTTTTCTTTCAAATTTATTTTAGAAAATTCTGGAATCTGCTGCTGCTGAATATGCTTTACGTTGTTTTCTGCATCCCAGTGGTCACGATCGGCCCGGCAACGGCGGGCCTTACCAAGGTTCTGCGCAATTACGCCCGGGAAGAACACGCGTTTCTTTGGGGTGATTTTATAGAGGCGTTTAAAAAGAATTTCAAACAATCGCTGCTTTATTCGCTGCTTGATTTTGTGATTCTGGGCATTCTGATTTTGGATCTTCTTTCGGTGGGGAATGTGCCGAATAAGATTTTAATGACTTTATCGCTTGCCGCTATTCTTTTTTCGCTCACGGTTTATATTTTTATGCGTTATTATGTTTATAATATGATGGTTACCTTCCATCTGACGCTTTGGCAGCTGCTGAAAAACGCTTTTATTTTTTGCTGGACAGGCTTTTTCAGAAATTTATTTTTAACGGCGATTCTGGCGCTGATCACCTATTTTCTGGTTTTCTATCTGAACATTACGCTGCTGATTTTTGTTTTGTTTTTCCTTTATTTTACGTTTTGCGGGCTGTTGATTAATTTTATGATCAATCCGATGATTAAAAAATATATGATCGATGGCTATGATCCGAAAACCGGTGAACGTCTGGAAGAAGAAAAATATGAAGGCTTTGAAGAAGAATACGAGCCGGATGAGCTGGATCAGAACGATCCATCATAAATAAAAAGCGGGAAATGCTATTTCCCGCTTTTTTATTTTATTGCATCTATCCGCTATCCTGTGAGGAAATTAATCCTACCGGATCATAATGTTTCTGCTTCCTGAAGCCAGATTTCAGCCGATGCATCGCTTGGCATCCGCCAATCTCCCCGCGGCGAAAGTGAAACCGAGCCGACTTTGGGCCCATCCGGAAGGCAGGAGCGCTTGAACTGCTGGCTGAAGAACCGCCGGAGAAAAACCTTAAGCCAATAGAGGAGCGTCTCATCGGAATAAGCGCCCTCATAGGCATATTTGGCCAGACGTAGCAGCTTTGCAGGCCTGCAGCCAAACCGAATGAAATGATAAAGATAGAAATCATGCAGCTCATAGGGGCCAACGAGATCTTCGGTTTTTTGCGAGAGTTCTCCGTTTTGATTCACCGGAAGAAGCTCCGGGGAAACCGGCGTATCCAGAATATCGAGCAGCACGTCCCGAAGCGCCTGCGGCGCGCGTTCCGCTTCGTATCGCACGATGAAGCGCACCAGTGTTTTGGGCACAGAGGCATTTACGCCATACATCGACATATGGTCGCCGTTATAGGTTGCCCAGCCCAGCGCCAGTTCCGAAAGATCCCCGGTGCCGATCAAAAGCCCGCCGCGCTGATTGGCAAGATCCATTAAAACCTGTGTGCGCTCCCGGGCCTGCGCGTTCTCAAAGGTGACGTCGTAGTTGTTTTCGTCCTGGTCGATATCCAGAAAATGCCGGCGTACCGCATGGGTAATATCAACCTCCTTCAGCGTGACTCCCAGTTCACGGCACAGGTTGAGCGCATTGGTTTTGGTACGGTTCGATGTTCCGAAACAGGGCATTGTCACCGCAAGGATATCGCCGGCAGGGCGCTGGAGAAGGCTCATGGCACGCACGGCGACCAACAGGGCAAGCGTACTGTCCAGCCCGCCGGATATTCCGATGACCGCACATTTCGCTTTGGTATGCTCCAGCCTTTTCTTTAACCCATAAGCCTGCATCTGAAGAATCGAACCGGCGCGCCGGTTCAAATCGCGTTCATCCGCCGGAATAAAGGGATTTTTCAGATAATGGCGGGATAGAGGCGTTTTTATGATTTCCTGCTCAAAGACCAAAACCTGGAAATCGGCTGGATCCGGGGTAAAGCTGGTATTTTGATGGCGTTCTGCCGCAAGGCGCTGAAGATCAATTTCCGTGATAAGGAGATTCTTATTTTCAAAAGGACTGTTTTCCGCAAGGATAGCTCCGTTTTCCGCAATCAGATGATGGCGGGAAAAAACAAGATCCTGCGTGGATTCCTCAGGTCCGGCATTACAATAGATATATCCGCTCATCAACCGTGCGGAGGTTGCCGAGACGAGCAGCCGGCGGTAAGCATCTTTGCTGATTACCTCATTGGAAGCGGAGGGATTGGCAATCAGCATGGCCCCGGCGGCGCATGCAGCACCGGAGGGAGGGCAGGGCGCCCAAAGATCTTCGCAGATTTCAATGCCAAAACAATAGTCTTCCATTTGGGCATGCTGAAATAAAAGATGGCTGCCAAATGGAATTTCCTCATTGTGAAACAGATGGATTTCTGTTCCATCCAGGGCGCTTGCAGGCGTAAACTGCCGCATTTCATAAAACTCTCCATGATTGGGCAGGCAGGTTTTCGGCACAAATCCCAGAATATTTCCCTGCGCAAGAACCGCCGCGCAGTTATAGAGTTTCTGCTGATGGCGCACCGGAAGGCCCAGCACAACAACCGGATACCGCGTTTGTGTAAAGCGGCGGATTTCCTCCAGCGCCTCAGCGGCTTTTTGCAGCAGCAATTCATTATAAAAAAGATCGCCGCAGGTATAGCCGGTGATGCATAATTCCGGTAAAACAAGCAGATTCACCCGGGCCTGATCTGCTTCTTCAATTCTTTTTTTGATTTCCGCCACATTATGCGTTGGATTCCCAACGCAAACTGCAATACTGCCGGCGGCTACCTTAATAAATCCGTCTTTCATTTTTTTACTCCTGCCTCGTTATTGTCAATAGCTTTTAATTTTAACCTCATTTTATGCGTATTTAAACGATTTGTCAATCATTATAAAAAACAGGCCCATTATAAACCGGGCCTGTTTTTATTATTTACCGCTTGCGCCATAATTGGAAAGCACTCTGGCAGAAGGATCGCGGACATCGCATCCTTCCCAGTTTTTATTCGGCATCCAATACCCGGCAATCATTTCCGCCTGCCCGGGGTAATAACATTCAAAAAGTTCCCGGTAAAGCAGTGATTCTTTGGTAAAGGGCGGGCAATATGTATATTTTTTGCAGCGGGCTTCCAGCTCTGCATCGGAATAAAGCGTTTCAGCATAAGCCTTGATATCATCTACCATTGAATGACCCACCGCATCACTGAAAGCCGCTTTTTCGCGCATAAGAATGGAAGGGGGAAGATAGTCGCCCTCAAAGGCATGACGCAGCAGATATTTTCCGATTCCATAGTGGTTTCGTTTCAGTTCCGGGTCTAGACTCATCACATACTGCACAAAGTCCAGATCGCCAAACGGAACTCTGGCCTCCAGCGAATGAACGGAAATACAGCGGTCTGCCCGCAGCACATCATACATATAGAGTTCCCGAACACGCTTTACGGATTCCTCTTGAAATGCGGCCGCGTCGGGTGCAAAATCAGTATATTTATAACCAAACAGCTCATCGGAAATTTCGCCGGTCAGCAAAACCCGTACATTGCTGGTTTCATGCACCGCCTTGCAAACCAGATGCATGCCGATGCTGGCGCGGATCGTGGTAATATCAAAGGTCCCCAAAAGCGCAACAACTTCCGGCAGCGCCTTTAATACCTCTTCTTCGGTGATAATAATTTCATGATGATTGCTGTGAATATATCCGGCCACTTCTCTGGCGTATTTCAAATCGATTGCATCGATATCCATTCCAATCGAAAAGGTTTCGATCGGGCGCCCAAGTTCCCGGGCGGCAACCGCGCAAACCAGGGAAGAATCCAGCCCGCCGCTTAAAAGAAATCCGAGCGGCGCATCGGCGTCCAAACGCTTACGGATCCCGGCAATCAGCTTTTGCCGAATATTCCGGCAGGCGGTTTCCAGATCGTCCTGACAGGGGGCAGAAACAGCGGTAATATCCCGGTAACAGTGAAATTGGCCGTCGGCATAAAAATGTCCGGGTGGAAAGGGATGGATTTTGGCAGTCAGGCCAACCAGGTTTTTGGCCTCCGAAGCAAATAGGATACCGCCGTTTTCATCATATCCATAAAATAGCGGCCGAATCCCGATCGGGTCTCTTGCGGCAATAAACGATTTTTTTTCACCATCGTAGAGGATCAGGGCGAACTCGGCGTCCAGCATCCGAAACATCCGTGTGCCGTATTCCCGATAGAGGGGAAGCAGGATTTCGCAGTCGGAATCGCTGGAAAAGGTATAGCCTTTTTGCTTCAGCGCTTCCTTTATTTTGCGAAATCCATAGATTTCCCCATTGCAGACCAGCTTGTTTGCACCCATGGAAAAGGGCTGCATTCCTTCGGGGGAAAGGCCCATAATAGCAAGCCGGTGAAATCCCAGGCGTCCATTATCGATTGCAACAATCTCGCTCATATCGGGTCCGCGTGAAATTGTTTGATCAAAACCCTGCCTGAATAGTTTTTCCGAAAGCGTATTGCCCATGTAACCCATAATGGAACACATACCAGAATCCTCCTTAATATTGCTCGATATCCTGCAGCGCGTCGTATCCCTCTTCGCCGGTACGGATTTTCACAACATTTTCAACGTCATAAACAAATACCTTCCCGTCTCCGATATGGCCGGTATAGAGAACCTTCTTCGCAGTTGCAACCACAGTTTCAACGGGAACGCTGCTCACCACGATATCCACCTGAATTTTCGGCAGCAGGCTGGTTTCATGAATAATGCCGCGATAGTACTCGGGCTGCCCTTTTTGAATGCCGCAGCCCAGAACATGGGTAACCGTCATGCCGGTGATCCCAATTTCCACCATTGCCTTTTTAAGTGATTCAAGCTTTTCCGCTTTGGTAATAATGGAAACGCGGGTAATCTTCTGGCCGGAAGCCGGCGCAGCAGAAACAGGGGACACGGTTTCAGATACGGGCGCAGGAGCCGCGGGTGCGGAAGCCTTTTCTGTAGCCGGTGCTTTTTCGGCATAATTTCCATCCAGGGTATATTCATCCGGGATGGCCGGCATGAAATCGGCATAGGCGGAAGGCAGGCCGTGTTCGCAGATATCCAGACCTCTGATTTCTTCCTCGGCTGTTACACGCAGCCCCCATACCTTATCCATAATCAGAAAGATAATACTCATAGCAACGGCCGCATAGGCCGCAATGGAAACAACGCCAAGGCTCTGCACGCCCAGTAAATGTGCCCCGCCTCCATAGAAGAGGCCGCCATCGGTGGCAAATAATCCCACTGCCAGCGTTCCCCAGGCGCCATTGAAGCCATGTACGGCAACCGCGCCTACAGGATCATCCACTTTTAATACGTTTTCAACAAACCAAACGGCAAAAACAACCAGAATACCGGAAACAATACCGATCACGGCCGCGCCCAGGGCGTCTACTTCCGCGCAGCCGGCTGTGATTGCCACCAGACCGGCCAGTGAACCGTTCAGACACATGGAAACATCCGGCTTTCCGTATTTTGCCCAGGTAACAATCATCACCGTTACCGTTGCGATGGCAGGGGCAACCGTTGTGGTGCCGAAAATTTTAGCCATTTCTTCTACCGATTCGGCTGCAGCCCCGTTGAAACCATACCAGGCAAACCAGAGGATAAAGCAGCCCATCGCAGCCAGGGTAATGCTGTGGCCGGGGATCGCGCGGGGCTTTTTATTTTGATCATATTTCCCGATTCGCGCGCCTAAAAATGCAGCGCCGATCAGCGCGGTAATGCCGCCGACCATATGGATCACGGAAGATCCCGCAAAATCGATATATCCCAGTTTGGCCAGCCAGCCTTGCCCATTCCAGACCCAGCCGGCTTCAATTGGATAGACCACCGCGCTGATTACCGCGGAATAAATACAGTACATGCTGAATTTCGTTCGTTCCGCCATCGCGCCGGAAACAATCGTTGCACAGGTGGCGCAGAAAACGAGCTGGAAGAAGAAATTTGTCCAGTCGAAAGAAGCAAAATCAGTAAACATCTGATATTCGGGCCTGCCGATCAAACCGAAGAAATAGTTTTCCGAATTCATGATTCCATAGCCAAGTAAAATAAAAACGATGGTGCCGATGCAGAAATCCATCAGGTTTTTCATGATGATGTTTCCCGCATTTTTGGCCCGGGTCAATCCGGTTTCAACCATTGCAAAGCCGGCCTGCATGAAAAAGACCAGAACAGCGCCGACTAAAAACCATACACTCATATCCATATTTCTCTCTCCTTTTTATTTATTGAACACTGAACAGCAGCTTCCCATATGAGGGATAGGGCCAGCAGGAGGCTGCGCAGAGCGTTTCCATCTCATCCACAACAA
>QAKW01000011.1 GCA_003343605.1 Clostridiales bacterium | reverse complement strand
TTTTGTTCTGATAGATTTAAAAGTTGGCGATTTAACACATCAGGATTTAGGTCAGATGCAGATGTATGTTCACTATTATGAGCGGGAGCTTATGAATGAAGGAGACAATCCTCCGATTGGCATTGTATTATGTGCAGATAAAAGTGAATCTGTGGTTAAATATACACTACCTGAAAATGAAACACAGATTTTTGCTTCGAAATATAAATTATATCTACCGAGCGAAGAGGAACTATTGCGAGAATTAAATCAGGAATATCAAGCACTAGAAGCTGGTAAGATAGAGGAAGAAAATATTGGAGCTATGAAAGAAGATTAAATTTTGCATCAAGGAGGTGCAAAATTGGTGAAATCTATATTTTGTGGGAAAAGGGATGCACGAGCAGTATTGGTATTGTATAAATATTGCCTATATTTCCGCAATTTTGTGGGGATATGTTTTGATTTGGCACTCCCGTTGAGGCAGTCGCGCTGCTTTCCAGGGAGGCCGCGCTTTAAAGAAGCGTCGCAAAGTAGGAATTTTGAAAATAAAGGAGGAAAACCGGAATGGGAGAAAAAGCAGTCGGCCGGCGGGCCGCTGTGATCTTGGTATTGCTTGCGGCAGGCTGCTGGGGCTGCATGGGCATATTTGTGCGCTATTTTAACGGGCTGGGCCTGCAGGCGATGAATGTTGTTTTTTTGAGGGTATTGGTTGCGGTGGTATTCCTGCCGGTGATGGTGCTGGCGGTGCGGCCGGCTTCATTCCGCATTCATCTGCGGGATCTTTGGTGCTTTGCGGGCACCGGAATCCTTTCCATTGCCATGTTCAGCTACTGTTATTTTAAAACCATTGCCCTTACTTCGCTTTCCGTTGCGGCGGTATTGCTTTATTCCGCGCCGGTGATGGTAGTGCTGCTTTCGGCGCTGATCTTTAAGGAACGCATCACCCGGAAAAAAGCGCTGGCCTGTCTGCTGGCGTTTTTAGGCTGTCTGCTGGTGGGCGGCCTGAAGGGAGAGGCCGTGCCGGCGATAGCGCTTTTAACCGGATTTCTTTCCGCATTCGGCTATGCACTCTATAGCATTTTCAGCCGGGTAGCCATGAACCGGGGCTATCATTCTTTTACGATCATTTTATATACGTTTTTCCTTTCACTGTTTGGCGTGGTTCCGTTTGCCGATATTCCGGCAACCTTTCAGGCGGTGCAGGCGGCGGGAGCCGGCGCCTGGGGCATGGTGCTGCTGATGGGGCTGATCACGGCGGTTCTGCCGTATCTGTTTTATACGCTGGGGCTTTCCGGGCTGGAAGCCGGGCGGGCTTCGATCATGGCGTCGCTGGAGCCGGTGGTAGCTACGCTGATCGGCATGGCGGCATTTCATGAAATGCCAACGGCCGCCGGCTTTCTGGGAATCCTGCTTGTGTTGGCAGGGGTGGTATTGCTGAATGCTGGATCTGAAAAAGTGTAATCTCTGCCCGCGGCTATGCGGTGTAAACCGGTATGAAACGGCCGGCGCCTGCGGAGAGAAGGCCGCGCTCCGCATTGCGCGGGCCGCGCTGCATTTCTGGGAGGAGCCGCCGATTTCCGGATCGCGGGGGAGCGGAACGATCTTTTTTTCGGGCTGCAGCCTGCGCTGTGTCTATTGCCAAAACCGGGCGATCAGCCGCGGCGGCGCCGGCACCGGTATGTCAATTCAGGCGCTGGCCGATCGGTTTTCGGAGCTGGAGCAGCAGGGCGCGCATAATCTTAATTTGGTTACGCCAACCCATTTTGCCCCACAGATTATGGAAGCAGTTGCTGCTTACCGCAGACAGGGCGGCCGGCTCCCAGTGGTTTATAATACCGGCGGCTATGAGCGGGAAGAGGCGATTGAAGCGCTGCGGGGAACGGTGGATATTTATCTGACCGACCTGAAGTATGCAACCTCCAGCGCGGCCGGGAAATACAGCGCGGCGCCCGCGTATCCGCAGGTGGCGCGAAAGGCGCTGGCCAGAATGGTGGAGACCGCGGGGCTGCCGGAAACAGACCCGGACGGGATCCTGCGCCGGGGCGTGATCGTGCGGCTTCTGGTGCTGCCTTCGCTGGAGCATGAAGCCATGATGAATCTGAGGTATCTTTGGAATACTTATGGGAATCGTATTATTATCAGCTTAATGAATCAGTATACGCCGGTTGGCCCGGGCCTGCCGCCGGAGCTGCGCGCGCCGCTGCCGCCCGCCGCTTATCAAACGGTATTGCGCTTTGCAGAGCAATGCGGCTTTAAAAATCTCTATTATCAGGAAGGCGGCACGGCAGAAGAAAGCTTTATCCCGGATTTTGAAAACGCGGATTTATAAGGAGAGATAAAATGATATTATTATGTTTGGGCGATGTGGTTTCCGCGCCCGGCGTGGAGGCGGTGCGCCGGTTTCTCCCGGGCCTGAAAAGAAAGTACCGGCCGGATGTGATCGTGATCAACGGGGAAAACAGCGCGGTTGGCAACGGAATCGACCGCGCTGCGGCGGAAACGCTTTTTTCGCTGGGCGCCGATGTGATTACCGGCGGCAACCATTCTTTTCAGCGCAAGGGCGCGGAAGAACTGCATGAGGAAAACCCCGCACTGCTGCGGCCTGCAAACTGGGGCAGCGGCTGTTTCGGAACGGGAAGCTGCCGGATCGATATGGGCCGCTATGATCTGCGCGTGATTTCGCTGCAGGGTTCGCTTTTTATGAATCCCTGCGAAAACCCGTTTCTGACGCTGGAGGCATTGATCGGGGAGGCGGGGCCGCGGGATATTACGGTGGTTGATTTTCATGGGGAAGCCACGGCTGAAAAGCAGGCGCTTGGCTGGCATTTTGCCGGAAGAGCCGCGCTGATTTTTGGAACGCATACCCATGTTCAGACCAATGACGCGCGCATTTTGCCGGGCGGAACCGGGTATCTGACGGATCTGGGCATGTGCGGCGCGCGCGACAGCATTCTCGGAAAGGGGCTGGAACCCTGCGTGCATAACTTTATTGATCCGGAGCACCGGATGAAAATCACCGACGGACAGGCCCCCTATATGGTTAACGGCCTGGTGGCGGAAATCGATGAGCGGGCGGGAAAATGCCTGGCGTTGGAACTGATTAATCTTCAGGAAACCAATTGACAAAAGGAGGGATTTATGCTAAACTGACAGATACATTCCAATAAGCTGGTGTGGCGGAACTGGCAGACGCCCGGGACTTAAAATCCCGTGAGTGTATAACTCGTACCGGTTCGATTCCGGTCACCAGCACCACGTCGGAACGAGTTGCGCTCGTTCCGATTTTTATTTCATAAAAATCGGTCACCCGCTCCACGGTTCCTCCTTAGCGCAAAAAGTCACGCAGCGCCTCCGCTGCCCGCTTGTAAACGCGCGCGCAGCGCTGCGGCTCGCTACCAACTTTTTGCGGGAAACCGGTTCAATCCATCATAAAAAAATGGCAGGCTCTATTTTGCGGCACTCGTACACGTCGGAAGAGGGCTGCGCCCGCGCCGGTTTTTATTTGATTTCAAATCAGTGCGCAGAACTTTTAGCACAAAGGCTTTATTTTTCATAAACTGTATGGTAAAATACATATGGTTTTCGACAATACCGGGGCAGATCAAACGGAGCGTCGAAACAAACCATAGAAAGACAGGTGAACAGATGGATAAAATCATCGTGAACGGCCCCTGCTGCCTGAACGGAGAGGTGGAAATCGCCGGCGCCAAGAACGCGATCGTTGCGATTCTGCCGGCCGCCATGCTGGTAGACGGGGTCTGCAGAATTGAAAATGTGCCGCAGATCAGCGATGTGGAAAACATCTGCAATATCTTAATCGCCATGGGCGCGCGGGTCTGCCATCTGGACACAAAAACACTCGAAGTAGATTGCTCCGCCGTGCGGTGCACAGAGGTTCCCTATGAATATGCGCGGAAATTCCGGGCTTCCTATTATTTTTTAGGCGCCCTGCTCGGCCGTTTTGGAGAGGCGACTGTTGCGATGCCCGGGGGATGTCATCTGGGTGCGCGGCCGATGGACCAGCATATCAAGGCGTTTGAACAGCTCGGCGCGCGGGTGGATGTTCTGCATGGGGACGTAACCTGCCACAGTGAAAAGCTCACCGGAACGGAGATTTATTTGGATCTGGTTTCCGTGGGCGCTACCATTAACGCCATGCTGGCCGCAACAAAGGCGCAGGGACTGACGGTACTGGAAAATGTGGCTAAGGAACCCCATATCGTAGACGTTGCAAACTTTTTAAATTCTATGGGCGCCAATATTCGGGGCGCGGGGACCGACGTGATCAAGGTAGAGGGGGTTTCCTGCCTGCGGGGCGGATCCTACGCGGTGATTCCCGATCAGATCGAGGCCGGAACCTACATGGCCGCCGCGGCGGCAACCGGCGGGCGCGTTTTAATTAAAAATGTCATTCCGAAACATATGGAATGTATTTCGGCGAAGCTGGAAGAGATGGGCGTGGCGATTACGGAATACGATGATTCCATATTGGTGGATGCCCGCCGCCCGCTCAGGCGCACCAATATTAAAACTATGCCGTATCCAGGCTTTCCCACCGATATGCAGCCTCAGATGGCAACGGTAATGCTGCGGGCGGAAGGAACCAGCAAAATCAACGAAGGCGTTTGGGATAGCCGCTTTAAATATACCGAGGAACTGACGCGGATGGGGGCTGAAATTTCAGTTGGCGGCAAGGTGGCAACCGTGGTGGGCGGCAAACAGCTTCTGGGCGCACCGGTGCGCGCATGCGATCTGCGCGCCGGCGCCGCGATGGTGATCGCCGGGCTGATGGCGCGGGGCACCACCACGATAGAAGACATCGACCATATCCGGCGGGGATATGAACAGATTGTTGAAAAATTTGCAGGACTGGGCGCAGATATCCGCCTTGTTTTAGATTAAAAATATGAGGGAAGTTAAAATGAATCAGTATCAGGAGCATTCGGCAAATTACAAACGGCTGGAAACAGACAGTTTGTTTGTGGATTTTGAGCAGCGCGCGGAATTCGAGGGCTGCATCGAAAAGGCATTCCGGTTCATCCACGATGAGCAATTGATGAACACGGCGCTCTGGAAGCGGTTCGCGGCACAGTTTCGTGATTGTATCGATAGCGAGAAGGGAGCCTGGCGCGGCGAATACTGGGGAAAAATGATGCGCGGGGCCTGTTTTGTTTATGCCTATACGCGGGATGACGCGCTGTATCAGATTCTGGAAGCAACGATAGAGGATCTGCTTACCACGCAGGACGGGCAGGGCCGTATTTCCTCCTTCCGGCCGGACCGGGAGCTTTTTGGGTGGGATCTCTGGTGCCGCAAATATGTGCTGCTGGGCATGCAGTACTTTATGGAAATCAGTGAAAACGAAGCGTTGAACCGGCGGCTGGTAGAATCGATGTGCCGTCAGGTAGATTATCTGATTGAAAAAATCGGGCCCGAGGAAGGGAAGAAGCATATTTTTGAGACTTCCCAGACATGGCAGGGGCTGAATTCCTCAACGATTCTGGAGCCGGTTGTAAGGCTTTACAGCATCACCGGCGAAAAGCGGTATCTGGCGTTTGCCCAATACATCGTTTCCTGCGGGGGAACCGCGCTTGGGAATTTGATTGAGCTTGCGCTGGAAGACCGTCTGGCGCCTTATCAGTATCCGGTGACTAAGGCTTATGAGATGATGTCGTTTTTTGAGGGCGTGCTGGAATATTACCGGGTAACCGGCGAAGAAAAATATAAAAGAGCGGTTTTGAATTTCGGCCGCCGCGTGATGGAAACGGATATTACCATCATCGGCAGCGCCGGCTGTACCCATGAGCTGCTGGATCATTCCCGCGTGCGGCAGAGTGATCCGGAGGCTCTTTCCGGGGGAGTGATGCAGGAAACCTGTGTTACGGTCACCTGGATGAAATTTTGTTATCAGCTTCTGCTGATCAGTGGCGAGGCCGCCTTTGCCGACTGTATGGAGCAATCGCTCTATAACGCCTATCTGGGCGCTGTCAACACCGGGAAAGCCCTGGATCAGGATACGCCGCAAAAAGAGGGTTATATTCTGGAATACCTTCATTTCGATAGCTACAGCCCGCTGCTTCCCGGAACCAGAGGGAAAAGGGTAGGCGGTCTTCAGCAGATGAAAGACGGCCATTATTACGGCTGCTGCGCCTGTATCGGCGCGGCGGGAATCGGCCTTGCGCATAAAGCGGCGGTTTTGTGCAGCCGGGATGGGGTTGTGCTTAACTTTTACATACCCGGCACCATCCGCACCAGAACACCGGAGGGTACCGCCCTCCGCCTGAATATTGCAACAGAATATCCGGCAGACGGCGCGGTTCGCATTGCCGTAATGCCGGAGCAGGAAGAGACCTTTTCCCTGGCACTGCGGATCCCGGGCTGGTGTAAAGCCGCTTCCCTGTGGGTAAACGGAGAGGAGGAGGCGGTTGTCTGCGGCTATCATACGCTTACGCGGCGCTGGAAAGCAGGGGATACGATTCAGCTTCGGTTTGAGATGGAAACCTGTGCGATCCGGCCGGTTCCCTACGGCCGGGATACGGTTAATACCGAGATGGACTGGAAGGCAGACCGGCTTTCCCCCAAAGAGATTGTGGAATCACCGGAAAACCGCCTGCATATCGCCTTTCGGCGCGGGCCGCTGATACTGGCGGCGGACGCGCGGACCGGCGTGGATCCCGCGCAGCCGGTTGATCCGCTGACCGGCGGGGATGGAACGGTAAAGCTCCGGCTGCTTCCGCCGGGCGCTGTGCCGTTTAAAACCATTTTGGCGGCAGCACTTCCGCTGCGGGACGGCCGGGAACTGATCTTGGTGGATTATGCCTCTGCCGGTAAAACACTGCGGGAAGATTCCCGCATGGCCGCCTGGCTGCCGGTGCTATCCGATTGATAAGAGCAAACACGCCTGACAGCGCGTCTTTCCGGCACTTTTTGCCCAGTTCTACCCGCCAAAACCGTGGCTGCCCTTGTCAATTGATGGAAAAAGAATAACAACAAACACCCCATTTGCAAGAAAAAACAAATGGGGTGTTTTTTTATGCTTCGGGCAGGAGCCGATGAGTGCACCCATTTCCTCGCCTCTGCCTTTTATCAGCGCCTTTGCAAAAAAAGGCCGAAACCGCGAAAAGGAAGATTGGATCGGCTTTTTGCAGCATACAGAGGTCTTTAAGACCATTTTGCACGCAAAACCGGTGATTAGCAACAAATAGTATTAAAAAAGCAACATAAAGTGATACAAAGTGTATATAAAACATGTTAAAATGAATATATTAAACTGGAAAAGTTTTCTTTATTTGTGCGTTTTAGAAAGAGAACAAATCCAAAATAAAAAAGGAGGAAGCAAAGATGAGCACAAGGAAGACACGTTGGATGTCCGGCCTGGTGGCGGCATGCATGCTGATGTCTATGCTGGCGGCGTTTATTCTGCCCGCCGGCGCGGATACGCCGGTTTATTATGATGAAGTTGTATCCGCAACAGGGCTGAAGGATGTATCCGGCCTTCCGGAGATCACAAGCTATACCGGTGCGGTAAATACATATAAGGTAAGCAGCCGCGCAGGTATGGATTTTCTGGCTGATCTGGTAAATGGCGGGAACAGCCTTTCCGGCATTACGATTTATCAGGCGGCCGATATCGATATGGGCTGGGCGCCTTTTGACGGAGTTGGCACCGGGTCAACATGCGTTTTTAAAGGTACCTTCGATGGAAACGGATTCGTAATAGAGAATCTATATGTTTGTATGACCTCTTCGGAGGGCGTCGGCCTGTTTTCAACCAGCGGCGCAACGCTGAAAAATATTGGAATCGCCGGCGGGCTGGTCATCGGCCACCGGCGGGTCGGCGGAATTTCCGGCGCCGCGGATAATACGGTATTTATCAACTGCTGGAATGCGGCCACGGTCGTAGGCGGCGGCACAGACGGAGTCGGCGGCATTGCCGGAACCTCCCGGGGCAGCGCTAAAATGTATAATTGCTATAATTTGGGGCTGATCTTCAATTATGCCCGCCATGCCAGCGGCCTGACCGGGTGGATCAATAATGTCAATGCGGCAATTGAATTCAGAATGGCCAATTCCTATAATTTCGGCCAGATCGTTACCGGCTTTTATGCCGAGGCGCTGGCAGAAGGAACTATGGAACTGAGCGGTTACAGTGCGCTGCTTCGGATGAATGCGGAAAAATATACCTATACCGAGGGCGACGCTACGCTGGAGGTGCCCGCCATCAATGTGGGGGCGAACAACTATTACGTAACCGGCGCTGGAACGATGGGCGGCTATACCGCCGGAACCGCCGCTTATCAGAATGCCTACGGCGGGAACCGGCTGACCGGTGATGACGATTCAACCGGAATGGAAAAAGCCGCGTTTGCCGACGGCACGGTTGTGAATGCGCTGAATGAGGGCGATTTCTCAGCCGGCGCGGTGGAGGGCTATACGGTTGCCTACAGCCAGTCATCGGCGGGTTATCCGGTGCTTACCTATTTTAAAGACGGCGTGGTTGCCGTAAAGCGCACGGCGCATACGGAAACCAATGTCGGCAGCAACAACTGGGCGGAGCAGAGTGCACTTTTTTCGAAGCTGAGTGAAAATATCTGGGGCGGATTTCTTGCGCCGGATAGCACCCGCCTGGCGGAAATGAAAATCGGCACCGCCAACGATCTGTTTGTGTTGGGTCTGGTTACGGCCTGGAATACGGCCAGCGACAATTTCCTGATTAGCAGTATTCAATTTACGGCAGATATTGATATGAAGGATTTCACCATGATGCCGGTGGATCATTTTGTGCCGATCGGAGCAACCGGCACGTTGAACAACGTAACAGTCGACGGACAGTATCATGTGGTGAAGAACTGGAAGGGCTACGGAACGCTGGTCACCAGCAACGCCGCCGCGGGCCTGATCAGTGGGCTTTCACAGAATTCGCTTGTGAAAAATCTGGGTGTGATTGAAAGCGCCACCACTTATAAGCGGGTGACCGCCAACCCTTCGTCAGGGGCAGTCTATGCGTACCCTGCGCTGCTGCTGGAAAGAGCCTACGACGCTACTTCGGTGGAAAACTGCTTTGCCAGCGGCGAGATCTATATTCTCAACAGTGGCGCCTACGAACGCAACAATCTTTCAGGCGTCGTATCCCGCACCTGGGGCGGCACCGGCTTTTATTCCCGCAACTGCTGGGCGGATGTAACGGTCAACTGCCTGTATAGTGAAAGTGTTTCTAAGGCCCGCACGATCGGATCCAGCAGCGCGGCGCAGAATGCCAGCCATATTGTGAATAACTACTATGTTGCCGCGTCACAGGTTTCCGGTGCGGATGAGAATGTCTGGCAGCTGCAGGAAGCGGTCGATGTGGATCGCGCCAGCGGAGAGCTGGCCTACTTCCTCAACGGAAAGCTGGAGCAGCAATGGAAAATGGACGGCGGAAACGTTGTTTTTTCCAATGCGGAGGAAGCTACCCATAAAATCACCATCACCCGGCAAAGCGCAAGCGGCAGTGTGATCGGCACCAGTGCGCTCTACGTCAATGCCGGAAGCACCGTTGCGATTCCGGAAATTGATGGCTATGCGGTTGATGAGGGATCTCTGCCGAGCGGTACGGCGGAAGGCGTATTTAAAATGCCCGCGGCGGATCTGAATCTGATTTATATTGGAGAAGGGGCGGATCTGTCGGTGGTCTATGAAATCCGCGATACGTATGCGCAGTATGATGCGGATCTGTTTGTGGAAGATATCGGCCTAATTTCAGAGCTCGCCAATACGATCATCGATCAGTTCGGTAATCAGGATCTCACGGATCCACAGATTGTGGCGCAGGTGGAGCCGCTGATCAATTCCCTGATCCAGCTGAAAAACACCACCCCGATGGAGCTGAAAAACATCTGGCCCTATTTCCCGCGCTACGCGGAAAAAGCAATCTACAGTGCGTTCAATTCGGAAAACAACTGGGGGATCTCCGCCAAAGAGGATTGGCTTGCAGCCACCGGTGAAGGTGCGCAAATTTTTTCGGGCGTCACCTTCCATCTTCTGAATGATGTGGATATGGAAAACACGGAAATGACACCGCTGGGTTACCGCGAGAAATTTGCCGGTACGGTCGATGGGCACGGCTTTGCATTTCAGAATATCCGGATCAATCTGGTTTCGGAAACATATGGGATCGGGCTGATCAGCTATCTGGGCACAACCGGGAAACTGCTGAATCTCGGAATTGAGAGCGGCGCGATCGATGTGGTTTATAATACCGACGATTCGGAAGGCGTTGGCGGCTTGGCCGGTTCGGCGGTGGGCGGCGCGCTGATCCGCAATTGCTGGAACGGCGCAAGCGTAAAGGCGGTTTCCGGCGCAACCGGCTTTACCAACTTTTCGATTGGCGGGATCGTAGGCCGCGGATATAATAATTCGATCATTGATGGATGCTACAACATCGGCACCATTACCGGTGCGTCGCACGCCGCCGGTATTAACGACTGGGGCCAGAATAATCCCGGCGCCGCGCTTTATAATTCCTTTAATGCCGGCCGGCTTATGGGCGGCGAAACACAACTGGCGCGTTATAATACGCTGAACTTTGCAACACTGCCGATCGCCAATACCTACGCGATCGGAACACGGTTCTATAATCAGACGTCGGGCGATTTGAATACCCTGAATACCGAAAATGTACTTTCCGGCGATGCCTATTCCAATGGCGAACTGGCCTACCGGCTGAACACCGGCTATGAAAGCGGGAAAGGGGAGCGTACCTATTATACGGTTGTAGACGGCAAAACGGTTTTCGGCACCGTAACCAATCAGGTGCGCATGCTGACGCTCCGTATCGATGGCAGCGATACGCCGCAGCTGATTTACCTGCCCGCCGGCACGGTTTACACACTAAATGTTGCCTCCAATGCGGTCTATGAGCTGGCTGCCGGCAGCGCCGGTGAGCTGAAAGACGGCGTTTTAACCATGCCGGCCGCAGACGTTACGGTGAATGTAACATTTTCCGGGCTGAATTATGTGAATCTGGAAGCGGCGCTTCAAAAGTGCAGCAGCGCCAATCCCGCATACTTTGCAGATCCGGCGGCCTTCAGCGCCAAAGTGAGCGAAGTGCAGGGCAAGCTGGAGAAAAACAGCTATACCACGCAGGCGGAAGTCGATGCAGACGTTGAGGCGCTCGGAGCGCTTTGGGTCTACAACGGCGTTGCGCCGGCACTTCCGCGGGTAACGGAAATCAGCCAGTATGCCGACGCACCGGGCTATATGATCGATACGGCGGCGGATATGGAATATGTGGCGGAGAATATTGCGCTCTATGCAGCGGAAAAAACGCTTTATCTGGGCGCTGATATCGATCTTACTGACTCCTCCTTTACTCATTTTGAAAAAATGACCGCCTCCTTTGATGGCTGCGGCTATACCATCTCCAATCAGGCGGAGAGCAAAGGCGGCTACGGCCTCTTCCGGAACTATCAGGGCGCTTCGATCCGGAATCTGACGCTTGATCATTATCACGCCATCGGCGGCTATGGCCGGGCGATTCTGGTGAGTGAGGCATCAAACGCAGCAGAGCTGCTGATTGAAAATGTAACGATTAAAAACAGCTCGGTGAAGGCTCCTTCGGGTGGCAACTGCATGGGCGGCTTTATCTCCAAATCCAACGGGCCGAATGTCACGATCCGCAATTGCCGGATCACCGATTCTGTTTTGGATGGAGATGTGCAAAAGCCCGGCAACGTTGGCCTGATCGCCGGGCAGATTGCGGGCAAGACCTTTACGGTGGAAAACGTGATTGCGGAAGGCTGCACCATGCAGAATCTGGGAGCCTTCGGTATTGGGCGTGCCTTCGGCTGCATCGAGAGTGCAGGAATCGGCAATTTCAAGAATATCGGCGTATTCAACACCACGCTTACCAACACAGAGCTCGGTTGGGAAACCAAGGGTGCGCTGATTGGTATTGTGAAGGGCGAGGGACTGCTGAAAGCCGATAACATCATGCTGGCCGGCAACGCCGGTGCGGAATGGGCGTTTAACATCAAAACCGATGCGAGCGCCGAGACCAAGTATACCAATTTCTTCAGCGATATGGAAATGATTCATCAGGAAGGCGCGCGAGAGGGCGATAACCTTCTGAGCGCTGGGGCCTTTGCCAGCGGTGAGGCGGCGTATCTGGCCAACAGCCGCGAGGTGGAGCAGAAATGGGCCATGCTCAGCGGCGAGAGCGTTCCTGCCCTTGCGGCGGCCGAGACCGCCCTGCCGGTGCGTGTAACCTTTACCGCAATGGTTGAATCGGATTCTGAAAATAATTTTACCGTATATTATTATACCGATGATACGGGCGTGCTGATCGGGATCGACGATGCCTTTATCGCTTCCGCGCCCTGGGCGTTTGAAGGGGATCTAAAAACTGCGGTCTTTACTGAAGACACGGTTGTTACAGCGAATATCACCTCCTGCACCCATGAATGGGGCGCATGGACGCACGTAGAGGGCACCGAAACCCATAAGCGGGTGTGCGCACTCTGCACGAAGGAAGAAGTTGCCAACTGCACCTATGGCGAAGAAGGCTGGGCGCACGACGATGCGAGCGATCCTTCCAGCCACAGCAAGACCTGCACGGAGTGCAGCAATGTGGCGGCGGAGGCGTGCAGCTTCACCGAAAATGTGGTAGCCCCGACCCATACGGAAGGCGGCTATACCGAGCATACCTGCGAAACCTGCGGTTATTCTTACCAGGATAACGAACAGGATGCGCTGGGCCACACCTGGGGCGAGTGGACCCATGTAGAAGGCACAGAGAATGCGGATGCGCAGCACAAACATGTTTGCACCGAGGATGATGGCGGTGAAGAAACTTTGTCCTGCAGCTTCAACGCTGTTGTTGTAGACCCGACCTGCACCGAAGGCGGCTATACCGAGCATACCTGTGCGGATTGCGGCTACAGCTATCAGGATACGCCGACCGATCCCAACGGTCATGACTGGGGCGAGTGGTATACCGTAACAGAGCCGAGCTACACGGCCGACGGTTTAGAGCGGCACGACTGCAAAAACTGCGACGCTTATGAAACCAACCCGATTCCCAAGCTGACGGATGCGGCGCTGGTTGTAAACGCCGAGACTGCCCGCGCAGGCGAGGATGTTGTGGTTGAGATCAGTCTTGCCAACAATACTGGACTTGCAGGCGCAACCCTGAATGTAACCTATGATGCTACCGCGCTGAAACTGAAATCTGCGGAGAACGGCGATCTGTTTGCAACCTTTGTTGGTGTAGACGATACCACGATCAATGATAATCCGTTTAAGGTTTCGGTTGCAAATGTGGAAAATGTGACCGAAGACGGCGTTGTTGTGCGGCTGACCTTTACCGTTCTGGATGAGACGGCTGCCGGCAACTATGATATTTCGGTTACCATGTCGGATTCTTCCGATGCAGAAGGCGCAGAAGTTACCTTTAAGGATGGAACCGGTAAAGTGGAAGTAATCGACTTTATCTGGGGCGACGCCGATGGTAGCGGAGTTGCTGAAATGGCGGATGCAACGCTGATCCTTCGTTATCTGGCTGGTTTGATTGATGAAAGCAAGCTGGATATGGCGGCTTCTGATACAGATGGCAGCGGAAAAGTTGAGATGGCCGATGTTACGTTGATTCTGCGGAATCTGGCTGGTCTCTATGACCCGGCAAATCCCAACGCATAATTAGCAAAAATCCATATAAAGGGCGCTCTTCAACGGGGCGCCCTTTATTTATAAAAAGTTTCAGCTTGCAATCTATGGCAATTGCTGATAAAATAGAAAAAACATCTGTTTAGTGGAGAGGGGTTTACGATATGGAGAATATCTGCATCAGCATTACCATACTGGTTTATCTTGCGCTGGTGGTTTATATCGGGGTGCGGTGTTCGAAAAAAAATAAAAATACCGATGATTTCTATCTGGGCGGCCGGAAGCTTGGGCCGCTGGTAACCGCCATGAGCGCCGAGGCTTCCGATATGAGCAGCTGGCTGCTGATGGGCCTGCCCGGCCTGGCGTATCTTACCGGCCTGGCCGACGCTACATGGACGGCAATCGGCCTGGCCGTTGGCACCTATCTGAACTGGCTGATCGTATCGAAACGGATCCGGCGTTATTCGCAGCGGATCGATGCAATTACCGTACCGGATTTTATTTCCCGCCGGTATGGCGACCGGCGCAATCTGCTGAATTTTATCGCCGCGCTGGTGATCATTATTTTCTTTGTTCCCTACACGGCTTCGGGCTTTGCCGCCTGTGGGAAGCTTTTTTCTTCCCTTTTCGGGGTAAATTATTTCTGGGCAATGCTGGTCTCCGCAATTGTGATTGTTGCCTATACCGCATTGGGCGGATTTCTGGCCGCCTCTACTACCGATTTGATTCAGAGTATTATTATGACCATTGCGCTGGCGGTTGTGATGGGCTTTGCCATCTTTAATGCCGGCGGAATCAACGTGGCGTTTCAAAATATCAAGGAGCTGCCGGGATTTTTAAGCATGACGGCGACCTATGATTATCAGAGCACCGTGCCAAAGGCCTACAACGCGCTTACCATTTTCTCTACAATGGCCTGGGGACTCGGTTACTTTGGCATGCCGCATATTTTACTGCGTTTTATGGCAATCGAGGATGAGCGCAAGCTGAAGCTCTCCCGGCGCGTTGCATCGGTTTGGGTGGTAATTTCGATGGGTGTAGCGATTCTGATCGGGATTTTCGGCCTGGCCATGACACAGTTTGGCACGCTTACGCGCCTTTCGGATTCTGAAAGAATCGTTGTGGAGCTGGCCAAGATGATCGGCAGCAACGGGATCTTCCCGGCACTGATCGCAGGGGTAATTCTGGCGGGTATTCTGGCAGCAACGATGTCGACGGCCGACAGCCAGCTTCTGGCGGCTGCTTCGAGCGTTTCTCAGAATATTATGCAGGATTTCTTCGGAATCAAAATGAGCAGTAAAAAATCCATGCTGGTAGCGCGGGGGTCAGTAATCGTGATCTCTGCGGTGGCGGTGGTTTTGGCTGCGAATCCAAACAGCTCGGTATTTAAGGTGGTTTCCTTCGCCTGGGCGGGATTCGGCGCCGCATTTGGCCCGGTAATCCTCTGCGCGCTTTTCTGGAAAAATTCCAATCAGTGGGGCGCCCTGGCCGGCATGCTTTCCGGCGGAATCATGGTCTTTATCTGGAAATTTGCCCTGCGGCCGCTGGGCGGGCTTTGGGATATTTATGAACTGCTGCCGGCATTTTTGATCGGGCTGCTGGCAAATGTAGTGGTTTCCCTGGCAACCGGCGGACAGAAAGACAGAGAAATTTTGAAAATTTTTCAGAATGTGAAATCGGATCCGTCCTGAATGCTGCATGAATGGAATAAAGCTGCAGCAGGCCAAAAGATTGGCCTGCTGCAGCTTCTGTTTTTCAGTTTATTTATGATAGCGTTCCCCGGCAATGATTTTATGTGCGCGGTAAAACTGCTCTGCTAAAATAATACGCATCATCTGATGCGGAAAGGTCATTGGAGAGATGGAAAGCCTTTTTTGGCATGCGGCTTTTAGATCGGGGGAAAGGCCGTAGGAAGAGCCGATCAGCAATGTTATGCTGCTTTTTCCCTCCCGCGAGATGCGCGCAATCAGTGCCGCCAGCTCTTCGCTGGAGCAGCGCTCCCCTTCCACGCAGAGCGCAATGGAAAAACTCTGCGGGGAAATTTTATGTTTCAGCGCTTCTCCTTCTTTTTGCAGCGCCCGGGCAATCTCTTTTTCGGAAGGATGCTCGGGCAGCGGGTATTCCGGCAGTTCTGTTACGTTCCAGCTGCCAAAGCGCCGGATCCGTTTGCGATATTCCTGCTCTGCCTCCTTCCAGTAGCGCTCTTTCAGGGAACCGATGCATAAAATAGAATAATTCATAGATCTGAAACCTCCAGCGGCGGGCAAAATGGGCCGCCAACCTCAAGCCGGATATCTTCAACACCATACTGGGAGAAAGCGGAAAGAACCGCCATCCGGGCTGTGAGAGGGGTATTATTATGATCGCTCAGATGAGCGAGTACCGCTGTTTTCAACGTCCCTTCAAGCGCCTTCAGCGCCAGCAGGGAGGCGCAGTCTGCATTGGAGAGATGGCCGTGCGCCGAGCGGATCCTGGCCTTCAACACGGCGGGATAGGGGCCGTTTTCCAGCATATCGGGATCATAGTTGCTTTCCAGCATGATCAGCGAGCAGCCGCTCAGGTGCTGCATCATCGCAGGAGTGATGCGGCCGGTATCGGTTACGATTGCCAGGGCTCCCCGCGCTGTTTCAATCCGGTAGCCGCAGGAATCAACATCGTGGGACGTTTCAATCGGTGTGATGCGAAAAGGCCCCAGGGAAAAGGGCCGGTTTTCATGATTTACCCCGGTGATCCCCGCGCTGGATAGGGTGGACGCATTGGCATAAAAGGGCGCGATATTTTTTTGAAATAGCTGGGGCACCGCCCGGATATGATCGGAATGCGCATGGGTTAATAAGATTCCATCGAGCGCGCCGGGTGAAATATCCGCCGCTTTAAAGGATCGCTGAATCTGTGAGAAGGAAACGCCGCAATCAATCAGGAGCCCGTGGCCATCAGACATCAGAAGTGTGCAGTTTCCCTTACTGGATGAAAAAAAAGGATATAGCCGGGTCATAGAGCGGCTCCTTTCCGCAAAATAATAAAAGGCGGTAGATCAATACCGCCTTTTATTATAAGAGATTTCCCAGGGAAAAGCAACTGTCAAATAAAACATACGCCAGTGCCAGAAGCAGGGGGATATCGGGCTTATCCCCGCTTCGCAAAATAATAAACGCCACCGCGAGGATCAGCAGATCCTCCCACCGGTTTTCATGTTCAGCCGGTTGCGGCGGGGGACAGGGCGCCGGGGCCGACGGCTTGGGTTTTGGCGGGGGCGGTACGGGCTTTGGCGGAGGAGGCTTCGGTGGCTCCGGTTTCGGCGGCGGCCGCCGCTCCGCATGGCGGGGCGGATAAAGCTGCCCGTCGGATTGCAGTAGAATATCCATTATAATCCCCCCTGAAAAAGTTCAATCATCTGAATAACCTTCAGGATGCGGATCGCCTCATCCACCCGGTCCCTGCGTTCCTTGCGTAAGTAGGGTTTCAGCGCGTTTAATAGGATACACCGGTTATCGGGTTTATTATTGAGCTTGCTCAGCATCCCGCCCAGCTGCCCGATCAGTGCCGGGTCGAAACCGCCCCCACCCCCGGTAAGAGACGAGAGCAGCCCGCCAAGATTTGATTCGCCGCCTCCGCCTCCACCGCCGGTAAGAGACGCGAGCAGGCCGTCGAGGCCCGGCTTCTCTTCCGATGGCGGAGGGGACGGAGGCGAGGGTTCCGGTTGCGGCGGAGGGTCTGATTCTTTCTTTCCGCCCAGAAAGGAGGAAAGCAGCCCTCCGAGATCTAACTGAGGAGTTCCTTTAGCCGGTTCAGCACTTGGGGGCTGTTGAGAAAATCCTGGGGATCACCCGGGCCTGAAAGCCCATTCAGCAGCGTCTGAAGGTCATCGGCCTTCAGATTGTTCTGAACCTTTTCCATTTGTTTTTTATCCTGCATAATCGCACGGACCTGATTTTGCTGCTCCGGTGTAAGAGCGTTTGTTAATTTTTCAAGCAGGGCCCGGCGGTCTTTTTTATCCATGCTTTTAATCTGGTCGATAAAATCATTTTGACTCATTTCGTTCGGCTCCTTTCTTTCCGGCCAGGCAAACCGGGAAAATCCCGGCTTGCCTATTCCTTTTCCCTTTATTTTATGCTAAAATAAAAATAATGAGAACATCAGGAGATGAAAACCATGCGATTATTGATTTTTTCCGATACCCACGGCCGCAGAGAACCCATGCTGGAACTATACAAAACGTATCCAAACGATGGAATTATACATCTTGGAGACTATATTGCCGACGCCCGCTGGATGCGTGAGCGCACAAATGGACATCCGGTGTATGCAGTGCGGGGAAATTGTGATTATGGGGATACAGGCCCGGAAGAGCAGCTTTTGCAGCTTGGCGGCGTAACCCTGCTGCTGATGCACGGCCACCGCTACCGCGTGAAGGATGGTTATGAGGCGGCCTTTCAGGCGGCTGCCGCGCGGGGGGCGTCGGTTCTGCTTTTTGGACATACGCACCGGCCCTTTCTGGAAAAAAGAGATGGTATTTTAATGATGAATCCGGGTTCGCTGCATCATGCCGCCGGGGAATACGGCATTTTGGAGATAGACGGCAACCGGGCGGAAGGAGCGCTGCTGCACCAATATGAATAAAGAAGAAATCCTCAGGCAATACAGTCCGCTGGCCCTTGCCTATCTGGGCGACGGCGTTTATGAGCTCTATGTGCGGGCCTATTTGTTAAAGCAGGGGAACTGCCCGAATTATCAGCTGCATAATAAAGCGAAACATTTTGTAAGCTGTGATGCGCAGCAGCGGTTTCTGGAGGCGCTGCTGCCGGATCTGCATGAAGACGAGCGGGATATCATCCGGCGGGGCCGCAATGCAAAAAGCCATTCGAAGCCCCGGAATGCATTACATGGCACTTATCACGCTGCCACCGGCTTTGAGGCGCTTTGGGGATACCTTTATCTGGCCGGCGAGCAGCAGAGGCTTGCGGAAATTTTTGATAAAATCTGCTCATTCCGCCCAGAATAGGAGCATAGAACATTATTTCGGGAGGGATCGAACTTGCGTAAATATCTAACAATGGCGGGAACACTGCTTCTGGGAGCCGCGCTTTACGGGGTTGGCGTAACAGTTTTTATCAACCCGCAGCGGGTTTTTCTCGGCGGTGCAACCGGGCTGGCGACGATTCTGAATATTCTGCTGAAGATTCCAATGGGGCTGGGGCTTGCTCTGGTAAACCTGCCGCTGCTGATCATTTCCTTTTTCTTTTTAGGCCGCCGGTTTTCTCTGCTGGCAGTATGCGGAACCCTGCTGCTTTCGATTTCACTGGAGCTGACCGGCTGGATTCCGGCCTTTGAGGGAGACCGCCTGCTTTCTGTATTATGCGGCGCGGCACTTTCAGGTGCCGGGGTTGCGCTTTTTTGCGGGCAGGGAATGGTGACCGGCGGAAGCGATCTGCTTGCGGTTTTGCTTCAGAAAAAATTTCCGGCGTTTTCTTTTGGCGGGATGGTTCTGCTGATCGACGCCATTGTGATCCTGGCGGGCGGGTTGATTTATAGGGAGCTGGAAACCGTGCTCTATTCGCTGCTGCTGGCCGCGGTTTATACCGTGGTGCTCAACACCTATTTGAAAGGCCGCACTGAAGGGCGTGTTGCCTGGATTGTTTCTTCTGTTCCGCTGGAAAAAGCGATTATTGCGGGCACCGGCCACGGTGTTACGATTCTGGAAGGAGTCGGCGGTTTTACCGGAGACGGACGCAAGGTGCTGCTGTGCGCTCTGCATACCGGCGAGGAAAAAATGCTGCGGCATATTGTTTATGATGCGGATCCGCAGGCGTTTATGGTGGTTGCGGAAGCAACGGAGATTTTGGGATTCGGATTTCAGGATCCGGGAAAAGAGGCGATCCAATGATCTCTCACCTGAAAGAGCTGATTGATCTTACACCCTTGATCGGAACGCCGCCGGTGGAAGGCGTGCGCTATAACCCTAAAAAAATCAGCCGGGCGGAATTTTTGAAAATCGCACCCTTTCGCCTGGAGCCCACGCCGTTTTATCACGGTGGATTTATTATCCGGGAGGGTAAAGCAGACGGCAATCATCCCTATCATCTCGCGGGCCTTTATTATTTTCAGGAGCCCAGCGCCATGAGCGCAGTAACGGCACTGCAGCTTTCCGGGAATGAACGAGTGCTTGATCTTTGTGCAGCGCCCGGCTCCAAGGCAACGGCAATTGCTTCCCGGCTGGAAGACGGCCTTCTGGTCGCGAATGAAATTCAGGCAAAGCGGGCGGCGGCCCTGCTTCAAAATCTCGAACGCATGGGTGCCAGGCGGGCGGTAATTACGCAGGCGCCGGCCGAGCGGCTGGCCGCGGCAATGCCGGAGTATTTTGATAAAGTTTTAATTGACAGCCCGTGCTCGGGGGAGGGGATGTTCCGAAAATATCCCCGGATTCTGGAAGAATGGTCGGAGGAGCTGGTGGAAAGATGCGCTTTACGCAGCCGCGCGATACTTGAGGCCGGAGCAGAAGCGCTGCGGCCCGGCGGACGGCTGGTTTATTCCACCTGCACATTCAATTTGGAAGAAAATGAAAAAACAATTCTCTGGTTTTTAGAGCGGCATCCGGATTTTAAGCCGGTGGAAACCGGAATTTCCGGCGCGCAGCCGGGTTTTCTGGGGCTGAGCGAGGCCCGGCGCATCTTTCCCTCAGCGGGGGGCGAAGGGCATTTCGTCTGCGCACTTTCCCGCGCCGGCGATGCGGCTGGCCGCAGCGCGCCGGATTTTGCAAAGGAACGATGGCCGGAGGCCGATGCAGCCATAAAATCAATGTTAAAGGAACGCCCGGAAGGAAACTGGATTTGCCGGGGCAATTTTTTTTACTTATTGGATTTGGATCTGCCCTGCCCCTCCGGTATTCGGATTCTGCGGGCCGGCATGCAGAGCCTGGAACTTCAGGGCAGGCAATGGAAGCCCGCGCACCATATGGCGATGTGCCTGCCGAAAGAAGCCTTTTTACTGACACAGGAATTCTCGATGCAGCAGGCGCGGCAGTATCTGAACGGGCAGGTCGTGCAGGCAGAGGGGCGGGGATGGGGCACCGGCCTTCTGGAAGGAACGCCGATTGGCTGGATCAAGGCCGGCGGCGGGATGGGGAAAAACCATCTTCCAAAGGGGCTGCGAACCCTAAGCTGACGGGAGAAGAACCTCTGCCGCCGTTCTGCTCAAGATGAAGAGAGACGAACACTACGCCTAAAGAGGAACCGGGTGTTACCAGCCATTCTATTGAAAAAGACGGCACGGTAAGTATGAGCCCAGACCAAACCGTTTAAAAAATAAGGCGGGCTGCAAAAGCAGCCCGCCTTATTTTTGGTTTTTTGCGTTTTGTTCCCGATAGTGGTGAAGTGTAGCAGCGCCGATGGCTGTTGCAAAAATTGCGTCTTCAGGAATCAAAAAATGCAGCCCGTAAAGAGAGCCAACCGCATCCAGCATTTCCTGCGCCTGCGGCAGCGTGGCCATCGAACCGGTCACCACAATATCCCGGATCCCCCTGCCGGTACAGCAGAAGGCGGAAAGAACACCGGCAGTCTGGAAAACCATATTAATCAGACCCAGTGCCAGATCGCCGCCGGTGGCAGTGCTTTTGATTTTACCGAAATTGGATGCGGTTGCAGTTGCGGGAAGCGTGGGGATCTTGGTATTGCTGATTTCACTGATGGAAAGATCCACATGGCTCAGGTCCCCCGCCTGTGCACAGGCGATCACCGCCTCAATATCGCTTTCTCCCAGCAGCTTTGAGGAGAGGCCGAGCAGTGTTCCGCCGCCAACGCCGCTGCCGCCGATATGCGTGATTTGATCTTTAGACGCCTGCACAAAGGCCGTGCCGGTTCCCATACTGACAACCAGCGCTTCCGAAAGTCCGCTGAGCATCAGGCCGCCGTATCCGATAGCCTCGAATTCATTGACCTGAAAGGTAGGAATTCCATAAATATCCTTTTTGATCAGAGAGGCACCAACGCCCGTTAGAATTATTTTTTCAATCTCTTCGAGTTTCAGCCGGTGCTGATACAGCAGATTTCCAATCGCGCCAAACAGTGAGGTCATCTGATCATTGGCCCTCACCTGCAGTGTTCCGATAATCTCCTTATCGAAAGCAACGATTTTTGTTGTGGAACCACCAACGTCCACGCCAAGAATAATCGCCATGATGAACACACCCTTTTTAATTGATTTAAATATTATAAGCGTTTCAGGCCCGCTTGTCAAATCGGAAGTGCAAAAACCCCCCGAAAAGCGCCGCGGCGCTTTCCAGGGGGAACCTTAAAACCACAGTGGTGGTTCTCAGTTTTTCTTCCGGCGCTTTCCGAGGATAATGTTTGCGAGAATCCCCAGAATCAGGGCCGTTGCGATATTGGTGATCGATACCTTGCCGAAGGTCAGGGTCAGGCCGCCGATTCCGGCAATCAGAATGGTGGAAACAACAAAGAGATTCCGGTTTTCGTTCAGATCAACCTGCTGCACCATTTTCAGGCCGCTTACGGCGATAAATCCATAGAGCGCAATGCAAACACCGCCCATGACACAGGAAGGAATGGTGTTTACAAATGCAACAAAGGGAGAGATGAACGCGATTACGATCGCGCAGATCGCGGCGGTAATAATGGTATAAACAGAGGCGTTTCCGGTAATGGCAACGCATCCGATCGATTCGCCGTAGGTCGTGTTCGGGCAGCCGCCAAATAAAGCGCCGGCCATCGAGCCC
This sequence comes from Clostridiales bacterium, assembly GCA_003343605.1. Lineage (GTDB taxonomy): Bacteria > Bacillota > Clostridia > Oscillospirales > QAKW01 > QAKW01. The sequence goes on along the minus strand of QAKW01000011.1, from coordinate 28,431 downwards.
ACACCGTCGCCCAGAAGCGTGCGGGAAAGGCCGGGCTCCTTGAGCAGATCACGCTCAATAATGGAAGAAATGTTTTTATGGTCTGCAATGTGTTCCGCAAAAACAACGAAGGCGACCGGGATATAAGCAACGGCAATTGCGCCGACATAGGCGCCGGTCAGCTCTCCTGTACCCTTAATGGCTGTAAAGAAGGTAAAGTCTGGAATCTGCAGGAAGGTTTTGAGGCCTACACCATTTTCAACAAGGCTTTCAAAAGCGGAAAAATCAGTCACCAGCAGCGCTTCGCAGCCGGTTGCTCTGCCGATTCCCGTAAAGATAGCGGCCACGGCATAACCGGCAAGGATTCCGATGATAAAGGGGATCAGCCGAGCGGTTTTCCGGCCATAGGTTGAGCAGAGCATGGTTACAAACAGGGTTACCAGCCCGCAGAGAATCGCAATCAGATAGTTGCCGCCGGCCGGCGCTTTGGTCAGATCGCTGATGGCATTCCCGGCCAGAGAAAGCCCGATAATGGAAACGGTGGGCCCGATCACAACGGCAGGCATCAGCCGGTTAATCCATTCAACGCCAACAAAGTGAACAATCAGCGCAATCACAACATAAACCAGCCCGGCAAAAACCGCGCCGATAATCAGCCCCAGAAAACCAAGCGACATAGATACGCCGCCGGCAAAAGCCGCCGCCATAGATCCGAGAAAAGCAAAAGAACTGCCAAGAAATACCGGGCTTTTCGCCTTCGTGAAAAGCACATAGACCAGCGTGCCGATCCCGGCGCCGAAAAGCGCCGCAGCGGGGCTCATGGTGCTGTTTGTCTGGCTGTTGATAATCACCGGGACAACCAGCGTTGCGGCCATGATCGCCAGCAGCTGCTGGATCGCAAAGGCCAGGTTTGCGCCGAATTTGGGTTTGTCTCCAACGTCGTAAATGAGTTTCATTTTCTTCCTCCTATTTTTAACTTTTCATATAACTCCACGTTTATGACATCATCATAAGGTGGGATATGCACCTTCACCAGCTCACTTTTTGCCGTGGGTACGTTTTTGCCGATATAATCGCCCCGAATCGGCAGTTCCCGGTGGCCCCGGTCGATCAAAACAGCCAGTTGAATCCGCGCGGGCCGCCCCCAGGGCAAAATCGCGTCGAGTGCAGCGCGGGCAGTGCGCCCGGTATAAATAACATCGTCTACCAACACCACGGTTTTCCCTTCGATGGGGCAGCCGGGATTCCCGGGAAGAATCTGGGGATCCGCGCCGGCAGGGGTGAGATCATCGCGATAGTAGGTAATATCCACCGCGCCCCGTAAAACCCGGATCTCTGAAAATTTTTCTATATTCGCCGCAATCAGCTCCGCCAGCGGCACGCCCCTGCGCTCAACGCCGATCAGGCAGAGCTCGCGTTCCTGCCCGTTGCGTTCAATAATTTCATGTGCAATCCGGGCCAGCGCCCGCAAAACATCCGGCTCCTCCATAATCCTGGAACGAAATTTTTCAGACATACCGGAACCCTCCTTCCAGAAAAGGCGAGACAACAAAAAGCCTTGCCGCAGATGGGCAAGACCTACCGTTGCAATCATTCCGTGGCGGCTCTTGCCGATGTCCCGCATCGATTTAAAGACCGTTGATTCCTGTTAGCCAGTATACCGCTCTTGCGCGTGTTTGTAAAGGGTTTTTTGACATTTTTCCCGAAATTTTGCCCTTGACAAAGCGCCCCCGGAATGATACGATTAAGCAAAGCCGACAAACCCGAACTCGCCTGAAACGAAGTAATTTCGGCGCTTTTCGGCTTGTCGTCATCGCATGGCGTCGGGATTAACGAGTATTTGAACAAAGCAAAGGCGGAAATTTGACCTTTAAATCGGGTTCGGATCCGTCGGTTTTGCTTAAAAAAATAAAGGAAGTACGGTCCAATGTCTAATCTAACTGTTTTTGATCATCCCCTGATTCAGCATAAGATTTCGATTCTGCGGAACGTGGAAACCAGCAGCAATCAGTTTCGTGCCCTGGTGGAAGAGATCACGATGCTGATGTGCTATGAATCCATGCGGGATCTCCCGCTGGAAGAGGTGGAGATTACAACTCCGATTGCCAAAACCCGCACCAATATGCTTGCCGGGATTAAGCTGGCGGTGGTTCCGATCCTGCGGGCGGGGCTGGGCATGGTAAACGGTGTGCTGAATCTGGTGCCATCCGCGCGGGTGGGGCATATCGGCATGTACCGTGATGAGCAGACGCTGGAACCGCATCCTTACTATTGCAAACTGCCGGCCAATATCGGCAAGCGGCTGGTGATTGTGGTGGATCCGATGCTCGCAACCGGCGGCTCGGCCATCGATGCGATCAACCAGATTAAAGCATTGGGCGGCGCAAAGATCAAGTTTATGTGTCTGATCGCCGCGCCGGAAGGCGTTAAGGCGCTGACAACCGCGCATCCGGATGTAGATATTTATTGCGCGCATGTGGATGAGCGGCTCAATGAGCATGGTTATATCGTGCCAGGTTTGGGGGACGCGGGCGACCGCATCTTTGGAACAAAATAAAATATCGGATTAAAAAAACACCTTCCTGTCGATCATGTTGACATGGAGGTGTTTTTCTGATGAAACGAAAATTATTCTGGATCGGGGTTCCGGCACTGATCCTTTTGGTCTCAATGGCCTATCTTTTGATTGCAGGCGAGCGGGATGCCGCCCAGGTGCGGCAAAACGTTTTAAGATTTCATGTGGTTGCCAATTCCAACAGCTCGGCCGATCAGGCCCTGAAACTGAAAGTGCGCGACGGGGTTTTTGCGCTGATCGAGCAGCTTTTTGCAGATTGCGGCAGCCAGGAGGAGGCACTTGAAACCGCGCGGCTCAATCAGGAGCGGCTTGCCGAAGAAGGAACGCGTATTTTAAGGGAAAACGGAAAGGATGAGCCGGTTCAGGTGCTGATCGGAACACGCTGGTTCCCCACCAAACAATATGGGGATCTCTCGTTTCCTGCCGGGCAGTATCAGGCGGTGAGCATTGCCATCGGCGAGGGCGCGGGAGAAAATTTTTGGTGCGTACTTTATCCGGCGCTCTGCGTTGCGCCGGCGGTTGCCGAGGCTGAATGCGATCAGGAGATGGCTGCGGTTGTTGGAGAAGGGAGCACGGCTTTTCTGAAAAAAAACGATCAAAAGCAGCAAATAAAGTTTGCGCTGGTGGAATGGTTTGAAAATATAAGGCAAAAATTTATGAAAAGCTAAAAGAATTTTGTAAAAAACCCTTTATTTTATCTCCTCTTTATGGTATGATTAACTAAGATTATTAAAGGTGGAGGTTGCTCTATGAAAAAAGGAATCAGGATTTTAAGCCTTGCGGCGGCGCTGGTATTATCGCTGGTCATGTTTACCGGCTGCGCCTCCAGCGCAGAGGGGGACTCTGATGCACCGTCAACCAAGCGCATTTCCATGACAGTCGGAATTCCGGTAGATGAAAATGATGCGGAATGGGCGGATTGGCAATCGGTTTTATCCTCCTGGGTGGAGGATTTTTCCACCTATTATAATATCAATCTAAAATTCACCAAGGTGCCAACCGAAGAAAAAGCACTCAAAAAATTCATGAAAAAGGTGGACAGCGGCAAAGTTGCCTGCTTCTTCTCCTCGCGGGAGGATTTTATCAACGAGCTGATTGAGAAAAAGTCGATCCTCAGCGTCTCAACCATTCGTGAAAGCTACAGTGCGATTATGGAAAAAACGAGCGACGCTGTTTATAGCATTTCGCAGGAAGACAGCCTCACGAATTACATGATTCCGATTTACGGTACTTATCAGGGCCTTTTTTATAACCGTACCCTGTTAAAAGAACTGAATTTGCCGAATCCGACCTCTTGGGAAAATCTGCTTGCAGATATTGAAGGGCTGAAGGCAGCCGGCTATACGCCGATTGCTGCAGGTTTTAAGGATGAAGGGCTCAACTATATGGTAGAAGAGATCATCATGTCTGAAGGTGGAACGGCGGAACACAGCTATACCCCTTCCTTCGGCGTGATCTCCAGCTGGGAGCGTGCGGTGACTGATTTGAAATCGCTCGAGAATGCCGGCGCCTTTACTGCGGATTGCTATCAGGTATCTTTCCAGGAGGCGGTTGATGCATTTTTGGATGGATCCGCGGCAATGATTGTGGCGCCCTCTACGGCTTTCAACGGGGCGTTGCCTGCAGACGATGTGAAGGTGGTTGGTTTCCCGAATGCACCGAGCGGTAAGCGGGAAAACAGTGCGTTTATCGGCCGGCTGACCCACGGCGTTTATGTTTCATCTGATTTCTTCAGCAAACCGGATGAGCGCTATAGTGAAGCAATTGCAGAAATTTTAGGCAGCAGCTATTTCGGCTCAGCTGATTTTTATGAACTCTTTGCAGACGAAAGCACCATTTGCGCAGACGTTTCTTATTATGAAAGTTTTGGCTCTACCCAGATGGATAACGCGCTTAAGAGCCTGCTGACCAATGCGGAAGCGGCGGACTGGACAATGAGTGAGCGTGCCTATACCTTCGACGTTACGGTGAATTCTTTCCGCAAGGCACTGACCGGCAGTGATGTAACGGCCGCGCTGCAGGAAGCAACCGATGCGGAAATTGCGGCGAGCGAAGCGGCTCAGGCAGAGCAAAAGGATTGATCGCATGCTAAAGAGGATTTTGCAGGGCTTTCGCTGGATCGGAAAGCACTGGGCGATTTCCCTGGTTTGTTTCCTGATAGTTGCCATCAGCGTGGCGACCGCTGTTTTCTGGAACGTATTTGGAAAGGAAAAGGCGGAAATTGTTCCGATTTATGTAACGGTGAGCGGCCTTGAGGAAGGTAAAAATATGCAGAGCCGGGAACTGATGGTAAAAAACAACGATACCATTGCGCAGATTTTTTCCCTGGAATATCCGGAAATTTACGAAATGTTTTTACAGCCTTTGGTAATGAATAACGTGTTTCGATCCTTTATGGGCGTTTCACAAACTTCTTCCAAGCAGTTTTATGTGAAAATTGATGGAACCTATGAAAACATTCTGACGCAGGCCTATATACGCCCCGGCGCAATTGTGGAAATCGAATATCGATAGTAAAAAAGGGATCCGCTGATCAGCGGATCCCTTTTTAATTATGGATTGAGGCAATCAGGCGTTGGGGGCCTGCGGGGGAGGGGTTGGATTGCTGCCCATTGTTGCGCCCATTTGAATCAGAACAGTTTGCAGATTATTGAAGTTCAGATCCCGGGTACGGTTCTGAACGGAAAACCAGTCTACGATCGTTAAAATACCGCAGACACCGCAGGTCAGGAGTTTTAAGACGCCAAGCCCGATATCTCCCAGCATGAAGCGGTCGATCCCCAGAGAACCCAGGAAGATGGAGATAATAAGCAGCGTTGTGGAATCCTTGAATTCAACGCTGGCAATCGCCGCGTATTTCGATTCATCCATCTGCAGTAGCTGCTCGCGCAGCAGTGGAATTTTGCCGGCCGGCAGGTTTTTCTGGTTGGATAGAAGAAACATGTCTACTTTCTGTGCGTCCATAATAAAGTCCTCTCATCTCGAAATTTTCTATCAGCAGGCAAAAGATGCCGCTAAATACGGATTTGGAAAAGATAGATCCGAATCAGATAAACCGCTAAAATCAAAACGGCCGCGGTGATCAGCAGAATGTTTTCCGCCTTCTTTGAAAGCCGCCGGGGCAATACGCTGCGATGCGCGGTGTAAAGTATTAGAGGTGGAATAAACCAAAAAAGCGGATGATAATAAAAAGCGCTGAGAAAATCAAGCTGCAGCGCCGCCTTCCAGGCACGTGTCAGCCCGCAGCAGGGGCAGGGGATCCGGAACAAAAGCCGAAACGGGCATGCGCCAAACAGGAGAAAAGCACCCAGCGCCAGGAATATGAACAGATGGAATAGGAATAGAACGGCGCGGGAAGACCGGCGTTTTTTTTCTGAATGCTTCATGGCGGGCCTCGCAGCAGTTTTTTCTTTGTTAAATAAATTTTAACATACCGTTCATATTTCGTCAAGACAGGGGACAGGCTTTTTTAAAAAATATATAAGAGTTCCGGCCCGGAAAGGTGTTGAAGGGCTACAGAATTTTCAGGCCGTCGTATGCCACGGTAGCGGGGATTGGAAACGCAAGCTCCTCTACTTTGGCAAGCAGATTGGGATAGGTGGAAAAATAGTTGTGACTGATGTGCGTTAAATACAGCCGGCTATTCGGATCAAGGGTACCCTGCTTAAACAGAATTTCAGTCAAGTCGCGTACCTGCCGGATGCTTTGATGAACCTTATGGATGATTTTATCCTGCGTTCCGCCGGTTGCTTCGCTGATAAAAAAATCAATGTGATACGCTTTGAGCGCATCGATGGTTTCGGGCAGGTAGTCGCCGCTGTCGAGCCCATAAAAAAGGGTGCGGCCATCCGGCAGAAAGATCAGGTAAAGGGCTGCCTGCTCCCCAACATTGCCGGGATGATTGCCCCGGAACGGAATTACTTCAATATCCGCAATGCGGGCGCGCTGCCCGAACTGCAGCCGATGAAAGGCCACGTAACCCTGCTTTTCCCATTCCGGCACCATCCCCTTTAAAATCCAGGGAGACTGGCGCCAGTGTTCAACGATTTCATAGGCCTGGTCGGTAAAATAACAGTGCAGTGTTTCCCGGTATTGCTTGCTCCACATCGCCTCCATTAACATGTGCGGATTAAGATGATCATCGTGCGTGTGGGAGAATAAAACATGGTTTACCTGGGAGAGCTCCCCGAAACGCATCGACTGCACAACGGCATCGGCCCCGAGATCCAGCATGATTTCATCAGAAAGCCGGAAGCAGGAGCGCAGGCGGATATTTTTACCGCCGTGAATGCGGGCGTAATTGCAGGTATCGCAGCGGCAAAATGGTGCGGGGCAGCCTTCAGCCGCGCTGGTGCCCCAGAATTGACCAATCAGCATACAGGTTTCCTCCTTTTCCAAGTATTATAACACGGTTTTTTGCAAAAGGCAATTTACAAACAGCCGAGAATCCGTTATAATAAATTGAAAATGTATCGATAAGCATGTTAAGGAGTTGACGTTCATGTTTCGTATTTTGAAAAAGGAAGCTTTGAATCCAACCGTTTCCAGAATGGTGATCGAAGCGCCGCTGATTGCGAAAAAAGCACAGGCCGGGCAGTTTATTATTCTCAGGGCCGATGAGGAGGGTGAGCGTATTCCCCTCACCATTGCGGATTACGACCGCGAGGCAGGCACGGTTACCATTATATATCAGATCGTAGGGGCAACCACCATGCGGCTGGATCGTCTGCAGCAGGGCGATGCACTGCAGGATTTTGTTGGTCCGCTGGGCCGGCCAACCGAGATCGAGGGGCTGCGCCGGGTTGCAGTGGTCGGCGGTGGTGTTGGCTGCGCCATTGCGCTGCCGGTCACCAAGGCACTGGCTGCGGCGGGCGCGCAGGTGGATTCAGTCGTGGGATTTCGCAGCCGGGAGCTGGTGATTCTGGAAGAGGAGTTTCGCGCTGCAAGCCGGGAATTCTGCATCATGACCGATGATGGATCCTACGGAAAAAAAGGTCTGGTAACCGATGCACTCAGGGATCTGCTGGAACGCAATGAATATGATGAAGTAATTGCCATCGGTCCGCTGATCATGATGAAGTTTGTTGCACAGCTTACCAGGACGTATGGCGTGAAAACAATTGTAAGCATGAACCCGATTATGATCGATGGCACCGGGATGTGCGGCGGGTGCCGGCTGACGGTGGGCGGTGAGACCAAATTTGCCTGTGTAGACGGCCCGGATTTTGATGGGCATCTGGTTGATTTTGATCAGGCGATGGAACGTGGGCGGACCTACCGGGCTTATGAAGAGGAGCAATGTAATCTGCTGAAGAAAGGGGAGCAGGCATGATGGTAAACCGAAGCATGGAAAAACAGAAAATGCCGGAGCTGGCCCCGGATATCCGAAACCGGAACTTTGAAGAGGTTGCGCGCGGATATAGCCGGGAACAGGCGCTGGAAGAGGCAGCGCGCTGCCTGCAGTGCAAAAATCATCCCTGTGTGGGCGGCTGCCCGGTGCAGATCGATATTCCCGCCTTTATCAAAAAAATTCAGGAAGAGGATTTTGAGGGCGCTTATCAGATCATCAGCGCATCCAGTTCGCTGCCCGCTGTTTGCGGGCGGGTCTGCCCGCAGGAAAATCAATGCGAGGGAAAATGCGTAAGGGGCCTGAAGGGCGAGCCGGTTGCAATCGGGCGGCTGGAACGCTTTGTTGCCGATTGGCACATGAAACATGCGGAAAAGGCGCCGGATAGACCGGTTTCCAATGGAATCAAGGTGGCGGTGGTAGGCAGCGGGCCTGCCGGGCTCACCTGCGCCGGCGATCTGGCGCGCAAAGGGTATGAGGTTACCATTTTTGAAGCGCTTCATCTGCCGGGCGGCGTTTTGATCTACGGGATCCCCGAATTCCGCCTTCCCAAAGAGATCGTGGCACAGGAGATCGAAGGGTTAAAGGCTTTGGGCGTGCGGCTGGAAACCAATATGGTGATCGGCCGGATTCTTTCGGTAGACGATTTGTTTGCCGCGGGCTATCAGGGCGTGTTCATCGGCAGCGGCGCAGGGCTGCCCCGCTTTATGGGCATCCCGGGCGAAAATCTCAAGGGCGTTTTATCGGCCAATGAATTTTTAACCCGTGTCAATCTGATGAAGGCTTACCGCCCCGGCAGCCAAACGCCGGTTCAGTGCGGCCGGCGGGTTGCGGTGGTCGGCGGCGGGAATGTGGCGATGGACGCCGCGCGCTGTGCCAAACGGCTGGGTGCGGAAGAGGTTTATATCGTTTACCGCCGCTCAATGGATGAAATTCCAGCACGAAAAGAGGAAATTCACCATGCCATGGAGGAAGGCATTGTATTTAAAACGCTGACCAATCCAACCGCTGTTCTGGGAGATGCGCATCAGAACGTAACCGGCCTTGCCTGTGTAAAAATGGAGCTGGGCGCACCGGATGAGGGCGGCCGGCGCCGGCCGGTTGTGCAGGAGGGCAGCGATTTTGAAATGGAGATCGATCAGGTGATTATGGCGATCGGCACTTCGCCCAATCCGCTGATTCGTTCCACTACGCCAGGGCTTGAAACCAACCGCCGGGGCTGTATTATTACCGAGGAGCAAACCGGGCTTACCTCGCGCACAGGTGTTTATGCCGGCGGCGATGCGGTTACCGGCGCAGCAACAGTGATTTTGGCAATGGGCGCCGGCAAGCAGGCGGCCCGGGCAATGGACGAGGCGCTGAGAAAATAAAATAGATTAGGGGGCAGCAAAGATGGAACTGCTTGATTATCAAACGCTTTATCAGGAAATTCTGCAGCAGCTGGAATCGTTGGAGGCGATTGTGCTGGCGACCTGCGCCGCTGAAAAAGTAACGGCGCGTACCATGTGCCCGGTCAATGAGGGGCTACAGATTTTTTTCGGGACCAATGCCTCCAGTGAAAAGGCTGCGCAGATGCGCCGGCAGCCGCATATTGCGCTGGCCGCAGGCAACATGCAGATCGAAGCTACTGCGCGGCTGCTCGGCCATCCGGACAGCCAGCCCGCGTTTAAAAAGCGATATGTGGAAAAATATCCGCAGTTCGGGGATCTTTATCCCACAACCCCGGACAGCCTGGTAGTAGCCGCATATCCATCGGTAATCAAGCTGTATAAATACAAAGGCGGGCCCTGTGAAGAGGTACTCGATGTGAGCGGGCAAAAGGCCTACCGCAATCGTTTTTAGAAATGAAAGAAAAAAGGGAGACGCTGCCTGCGGCAGCGTCTCCCTTCTTTTATTCATCGACATATTTTAATATATCGCCCGGCGCACAACGAAGCGTTTCGCAAATGGCGGCAAGCGTGGAAAAGCGAATTGCACTGACTTTATTATTTTTGATTTTAGAGAGATTTACTTGTGAGATCCCCACTTTTTCTGCCAGCTCATTGAGCGACATATGCCGCTCTGCCATGATAACATCAAGCTTTAAAAAGATTTTTCCCATTTTTATACTCCGATCAAAGCAGCCCGTCTGAATCGCTTTGCAGCTGTGTACCATATGCAAAAAACTGTGAAAGGCAAAGAAGCACGATTCCTAAAACAATTCCGGTTACAGAAACGCTGGATTCCACAAGATCTGCCTCAACAAAGAGCTTTACAATGGTATCGCAGAACCATTCAATAATGGGAATGGAAATGGCAAAGATCCCGATTTCCCGCAGCATACGTACATTATCCGCTTGAAAAGGCGTGGGGCCTTTGGAAAATTTTGTTTTGCCCGCAGCCGTTTTGAAAATCAAATAAATATTACGAAAAATCATTGCTGTTAGCCCGCATACGATGATTCCCACGATAAGCGCCGCCACAAACGCCGCTGTGATCAGGCCGCCGGCGTTATCCAGCACATGGATGGAATATCCCGCAACGGTAAATTCACCGTTACCGATATCCATAAAATAATGCAGCAGCTTTTCATCAATAAAGTAGGCCGCCAGACCTGCGGCCAATAACCCTACAGCGACCCAGTGAAAAACCTCCATGATTTTTGAAATGACCGTGGCGGCTTTATTTAATTTTTCATTCTTGTTTTCCATCTGTCAGAACCTCCTTGAATTTATAAAAACAATATATCTTATATTTTATTGTTTGTCAATTATTTTTTAATGTTTATCATTAAATATTATTTATTTATCATTAAAAATTGGTATAAAAAACGGTATTGCTGGGAGCAATACCGTTTTATTTGTTTTACGGAACCGGCGCAGGATCCTTCTCTTCTGTGCCGGCCTCCGGCCCTTCGGGAGCGCGCGCCGTGTTGATCGTGCACTTTCGTTTCCAATGGCCGCTCCAGAAAAAGATCATCACGGTGGTACAACGGATCAGGTGATCGGCATTAAGGCACCAGCGGTAGGCGTAAATCCCCAGATCCATCACGGAGATGGTTAAATATCCCATCCCAACCCGAAAGATCCAAAGGCTGATCAGCGAGGCAATCAGCGGTGCCACGGAATCCCCGGCGCTGCGCAGCGCACCGGAAACGGTTTGATGCAGATTGATAAAAGGCAGGGCAACTGCGGCAATAAAGAGCATCTGCACAATCATGGGGTAGAGCGAGGTGTCATTGGTAAAGAGTGCGGCCAGGGGCTTTCCGGCCAGGCAAAGCAGCACAATTTCCGCAAGCGCAAAACCGATCCCCCAGCGGATCACCAGATTCAGATAGGCCTTTCCCTTCCCTTCGTTTCCTTCACCGAGGCAGCGCCCGAAGAGCGAGGTGGAGGCGGTATTGCAGGCACTGCCGGTGGACCAGGCAAACGCTTCCATATTGGCAACCACCTGATTGGCGGCAATGGCCTGTGTGGGCAATACGGCAATGATTTTTGCCGTCATCATCGCGCCGCCTTGTAAAATGACCTGCTCCCCGGCGGAGGTCAGGCCGATGGGGAGCAGGCGGGTCATGACACTATGGGATGGCTTAAACGATACGCCATGCCGGTATTGAACCGGCGTTTTTTTCCAGAGCAAAACAGCCAGCGCCAGCAGAAAGCTGAACACCTTGGCAATCGAGGTGGCCCAGGCGGCCCCGGCGGAACGCAGCTCGGGAAAGCCAAACCGGCCGTAAATCAGCAGGTAATTCAAGAACACATTCAAAAGCCCGCCTGCAAGATTATACAGCATCGGCAGCCTGGTAACGCCAATGCCGCGGAAGGCAGCGGTGATATTCATGGTTAATATCTGGAAGAAAAAGCCGTAGGCGTTGATTTTATAATATTCAGTCGCCAGAGCCAGCGTTTCGCTTGTTCCGCAAACGAAACGCATAATGCTCCGCGCCCCAAATATAGATAATGCGGAAAAAACAAGGGCGATGCCCACTGCGATCAGCATCGACTGATAAGTAATGGAGCGCACCTGCTTCCGATCATTTGCGCCGTAATGCCAGGCGATGGTGGCAGTGGTGCCGATAAAAAACGAGGATGTAACGCCGATGATCAGGTTGACCGGTGCGCCGCAAAGCCCGACCGCCGCCACTGCGAGAGTGGAATCGTGCATCTGGCCGAGCATGATGCTGTCTGTTACCAGAAAGAGGCGCGACAGCACGGTTTCAATCAATGCCGGAAACAGAATGGCATAGTAAATCCGCTTTTGCTCTTTTGAAAGCTTCAATTTTAAACTCCTTATAAAATCCCCCGGCGCCGGGCAATCTGCTCAGCTTATTTGTTTCATCCTGGCAATTATAGCATGGGGTGCATAAAAGAGCAACGGTAAAACAGCCAAATTTTCAGGAGTTCTTTTGTGTGATTTTCACAATATCGAAATACCCTTCCAGCAGAGTATAAAGCGGCTGGAAGAAGCGCATGATGTTCCAGATGCTCACGCCGCTTACCCGCAGCGAGCGCACCAGCGCCAGCTTCGCCTGATAGCTGCGCGCATCTTCAAACCACACCTCATGCTGTTGGGCGCGGTTGTCGTAATACCGGAACCAGGGGGATTGTGCCTCTTCATCAAATTGAATTTCCGCGCCGTATTTGCGGGCCAGGGCAACCGCTTCATAATTGCCGATGGAGCGGGCGGGGCGTCCTTTTTCAAAGGGGAGCCGCCAGTCGTAGCCGTAATTGGGAATTCCCATCAGCAGCTTTTCCGGTGGAATTTCTGCAACCGCATAATTCATCACCTGCTCCACCTTATTGAGCGGTGCCACCGCCATAGGCGGGCCATAGGTATAGCCCCATTCATAGGTCATCACCAAAACAGAATCGGCGGCAACCGCCATTCCGCCGTAATCATGGGCTTCATAAAGCAGGCCACGCTGCTCCGGGCCTGTTTTGGGTGCGAGCGCCACAAAAACTGGGTGCGGAGCAAGCTCTGTGCGCAGAAAATAAATAAAATCAACATAAGCCTGCCGGAGATCCGGCGGAATGTATTCCATATCGACATCAACGCCGTGGTAGCCTTTTTCATTGATCACTTTTTTCAGTTCATCAGCAACGCGCTGCTGCTTTTCTTTGCTTTGGAGTATCTGGGTGCTGCGCTCGCTGTTGAATCCGCCGGTTTCATCCACAGTTGTTAAAACCAGCATAGGGCCCACATTCTGTGCCCATGCCGCTTCGATCAGCTCCTCATCGTTATTCAGGGGAACCAGCGCGCCTTCAGCGGTAACCCCATAGCTGAAGAGCGAGAGATAGGTGAGATAAGGCAGGGTTTTCTGCAAAACCTCGCGGTTAATAAAGGGGTAAGCATAGCCGTTTACCCGGATCGGGCCGCTTGTTTCCTCGCGGGAGGGAATGATGAGGCTGTCGCCGATCACAAGGTACTTGTTGGGATCGATTCCATTTGCTTTTACCAGCTGATCAACCGACACGCCATAGTTTTTACCTATTTTATAGAGGCTGTCGCCCGGCTGGATCGTCACGATGGTCATATGTAACACTCCTTTCAAAAAACTATATGAGAAGGATCCTGAAAACTTGAGAAAATTTAGAGAAAAAGCATTGACAAACCCGGAAAATCATATTAGTATAAGGGCAAGGCATCAAAATTTTCAAGAAAAGAGGATTTAGAGAATGGCAGACGATAAGATGTTGGACTTTAACGTGGAGCAGGGTGCAGAGATCGACGTAAGCCGTAAGGTACGTGTTGGAATCATTGGCTGCGGCTGGATTGCGGAAGCCCATGTAAAAAGCTATAAAAACTGCCCGGACGTGGAGATTGTAGCCGGTGCGGATATTATTCCGGGCAAGGCGAAGAAATTCTTTGAGAAAACCGGCGTGGAAGGCGCACGCTGCTATGAAAGCACCGAGGAAATGCTGAAAAACGAGCAGCTCGATGCGGTTTCTGTTTGTACTTATAACTCCCAGCACGCTCCCTGCGCTATTGCTGCGCTGGAAGCAGGCGTAAACGTGATGCTCGAGAAGCCCTTTACCGTAACCCTCGATGAGGCGGTTGCGGTGATGAAGGCCGAAAAGAAGAGCGGCAAGCTGCTTTCCATCGGCTTCCAGCCCCGGATGGATGAAAATATGAAGATGATCAAAAAGATCGTGGAATCCGGCGAGCTGGGTGATATTTATTATATCCAGACCGGCGGCGGCCGCCGCCGTGGAATCCCCACCCCCTATGGCACCTCTTTTATCGAGTCGGATAAGGGTGCGATCGGTGCGCTGGGTGATATTGGCTGCTATTCTCTGGATATGGTGCTCAATGCTATCGGCTATCCGAAGCCACTGACTGTTTCGGGCTATAAGAGTGCGTATTTCGGCAAGAATCCCGCCTACTTTGAGGCAGAGGGCAAGCCCGCCGAATACGCCGAGATTTTTGGAGTGGATGATTTCGCCGCCGCCTTTATCCGGCTGGAAGGCGGGATTGTGCTCGATTTCAGAATTGCCTGGGCCATGCATCTGGATACGCCGGGCGATACCATCATCATGGGCACGAAGGGTTCCCTCCGCATTCCCTCTACTGAATGCTGGAACGGCACGGTTGGCGGCGCGATGAAGATTTATCATGATGTTGCCGGCAAGGGTGTTGAAACGGAAATCCCCATTTTAAAAACAAAGGGCAATCTGTTTGACCTGAAGATCCGTTCTTTTGTAGATGCGGTGAAAGACGGCACGCCCGCTCCGGTTCCTTCTTCTCAGATTCTTTATAATCAGGCGATTTTGGATGGCATTGTGAAGAGTGCAGAGGCCGGAAAAGAAGTGGAAATCGAGATTCCGCAGGTTTAAAAATAAAAATGAAAATCCGCCGGGAAACCGGCGGATTTTTTCTTTTTCGATTAAAATTTTATTATTTACATTTTCAGCGGCCTGTGGTAATATATTAACTATTGTAGCATTTTTGAAAGGAGGACGTGGTTTCACGTGCCGCTTTTATATTTTTTTGAGCAACTGCGGAATCCCGTTTTAGATTTTCTTATGTTGATGATCACCCATCTCGGGGAAGAGATGGTATTTATGGGTGTGGCAATGCTTTTTCTCTGGTGTGTGGATAAATACGAGGGCTATTATCTGCTGACCATCGGTTTTCTGGGCACACAGATCAATCAGTTGCTGAAGGTTACGTTCCGGATCGAACGCCCCTGGGTGCGCGATCCGGATTTTACCGTAGTGGAAAGCGCGGTGCCGGAGGCAACCGGGTATTCTTTCCCCAGCGGGCATACGCAGGGCGCTGTGGGTAATTTCGGCGGCATCGCACGCTGGACACACCGGCGCTGGGTGCGGGTGGTTTGCATTGTGATCTGTCTGCTGGTGCCCCTTTCAAGAATGTATTTGGGTGTGCATACCCCTTGGGACGTAGGGGTGTCTCTGCTGCTGGCGGCGGTTTTGGTTTTTGCCCTGTATCCGCTGCTTCGCAAGGTAATGCAGCACCCAAAATGGATGAAATATTTACTCTGGGCGATGCTGGCATGGTCGGTGGGGCAGATTTTGTATATGGAATTTTTCCCCTTCCCGGCTGATGCCGATGGTGCGGAGCTTTTCAGCGCACTGGAAAACGCCTATAAAATGGCCGGTGCGGTTTTGGGGTTTGCCATCGCCTATGAGCTCGATGAGCGCCTGATCCATTATCAGACCGGCGCGGTCTGGTGGGCGCAGCTACTCAAATGGCTGATCGGCCTGCTGCTCTCACTGGGCGTGAAAGAGGGCGTTTACCTGCTCTGCGGCGTATTGCCGGATGATCCGCTGATTAAGGGCGCAGCCTATTGCCTGATGGTGCTTTTTGCCGGCGCGGTGTGGCCGCTGACCTTCCGCTGGTTTGCGGCACTGGGAAAAAAGAATAAAGAGGAAGGTTAAAAACCTTCCCCTTTTTTATTCTTCCGGCTGTTTCATCAAAATTTTTACGCCGTCTTTCCCGTCTTCGAGCAATACCCCCATAGCGGCAAGCTGATTGCGGATGGCATCGGCCCGGGCAAAATCTTTTGCGGCGCGGGCGGCGCTGCGTTCATCGGCCAGAGCCTGGATTTCAGCGGGTATTTCGGCGGCCTGCTCACCACCCACAAGGTTTAAAACACCGGTCAGCTCCGAAAACAAGTCGCTGAGTGCGCTGAGGAAGGGCAGGGAATGGGTTTCTGCCAACCGGGTATTGATCCAGCGTGCCAGATCGAAGATCACGCTCAGCGCGTCCGCGGTATTCAGATCGTCGTCCATCCGCTCCAGAAAGCGTTCCCGGAAGGAGGGCAGCTCGGCCAGCAGCGCTTCTTCCTCTGGCGTTTTTCCGCCGGACGCTGTTTTTATGGCGTATTCAAGATTGTTTCTGGTGGTATAAAGCCTCTGTAGACTGGCTTTGGCCGATTCCAGAATATCGGCACTGAAATTGATCGGGCTGCGGTAATGAGAGGAAAGCATAAACATCCGGATCGCCTCATAGCCGTATTTTTGCGCCGCATCACGCACTGTAAAGAAATTACCCGCCGATTTGCTCATTTTATGATGATCCACATTGATATGCCCGTTGTGCAGCCAGTAATGCGCGAAGGAACAGCCGTTTGCGGCCTCACTCTGGGCGATTTCGTTTTCATGATGCGGAAAAATCAGATCAACGCCCCCGCAATGAATATCGATGGTCTTGCCAAGAAATTTGCAGGCCATGGCCGAGCATTCGATATGCCAGCCGGGCCGCCCTTCGCCCCAGGGGGAAGGCCAGGAAGGCTCGCCGGGCTTGGCGGCCTTCCACACCGCAAAGTCCATAGGATCCTCCTTCAGATCGTTCACATCGATCCGCGCACCGCTTTCGAGCTGATCGATGGGCAGATGTGAAAGTTTACCGTAATCTTTAAATTTTTTGGTGGAGAAAAAAACATCTCCGCCCGAAGGATAGGCATAGCCTTTTTCAATCAGCTTTTCAATAATCTGGATAATATCCCCGATGCAATGGGTGGCGCGGGGGTGCACAGTGGCTTTGCCAACGCCAAGCCCCTGCGCATCGGTAAAATATTCCTCGATGTAGTGATCCCCCAGCGCGGCAAGAGAGGTTTTTTCCTCTTCGGCGCGGCGAATCATTTTATCATCAATATCGGTGAAATTTTGCACAAACTTCACCTTATAACCCCGGTATTCCAAATACCGCCGCAGCACATCGAAGGTAATAAACGGGCGGGCGTTGCCGATATGAAAATAGTTATAAACCGTGGGCCCGCAGGCATACATCAATACCTTCCCCGGTGTAATGGGAACAAATTCTTCTTTCCGGCGCGAAAGGGTGTTATAAAGTTTCATGCTCTGATTTCTCCTTTAATTGATTTTCAAGCTCCTTGATCCGCGCAGAAAGCCTGCAGAGCTCCTGCGCCAGCGGATCGGAAATATGCACCTGATCGAGCAGATCTACCTTCTGGCCGTTTTGCCGGATCACCCGAGCCGGTACGCCCACTGCGGTTGAATGCGGGGGAATTTCTTCTAAAACCACCGCATTGGCTGCGATTTTGCTATGACTGCCGATGGTAAAGGGACCCAAGATCTTCGCCCCGCAGCCCACCATCACATCATCGCCCAGCGTTGGGTGGCGCTTGCCGGTTTCCTTGCCGGTTCCGCCAAGTGTTACACCCTGGTAAAGCAGGCAGTGATCTCCGATCACGGTGGTTTCACCGATTACAATTCCGGTTCCGTGATCGATGCAGAGCGCCTTGCCGATTTTGGCCGCCGGGTGGATTTCAACGCCCGTGCGGAATTTGGCATATTGCGAAACCCAGCGGGCCAAAAAATAGCGGTGATGCCCATAAAGCCAATGAGAAAGGCGGTAAAATAGCACCGCGTGAAAGCCATTATATAAAAAGAAGATTTCCGCTTTGCTGCGCGCGGCGGGATCCCGCTCCATAAAGGCGTTCAGATCCTCCCGAATCTGCTTAAACATAATAAACCCTCCATAAAATAAAAAAGCCCTCTGCTGTTTCCAACAGAGGCGTTTGATTCAAAACGCGGTTCCACTCCGAATTTATTACTCGAACCTTCGATAACGGAAAGGAACCCGCCCTTCACTAACGCAAAGGGATCCGGACCGCGGAGCGCACAATTCAGAAAAACACTGCCCGCCGGGGCTTTCAGCCGGTGACCCTGGCTCTCTGATCAAGGGAGGTTATTCTTACTATTTCCGCGGTAAAACGAAACTTCGTTTTAAGTTATTATATGCCAGAAGGCCTGAAAAAGCAAGCTTTTTTCAAAAATAGAAAAATTTTTTTAATTTTGATTTTTTTCCCATTTTCTTCACACTTTTTTAATACCAAGGGGGTATAATAAAGCCAACGTAAAAACAAGGAGGGTATCTTTACCATGAACGAATATAACTTTGATCCCATGACGGGGGAACCTATTCCTGGAAAAGAAAATACGCCGAATGTACCCCGGCCGCAGGAGCCGGTTCCAGAAACACCGGCACCCGAAAATCCGGTTCCGGAGGTTTCCGTGCCTGAAACGCCGGCATCCCCGGCAGAGGAACCGGCGCAGCCCGGAGAATCTGCTGCAGGGTCTTCCGGTTACGATACCGCGGCGTTTGGCGATTCTTCCCGCCCTACCGAAAGCCAGCCGGTTTATCACTATGCCCGGCCGAAAGAAACCCCGGCGGGCAGCTATGCGGGCGGCCCTTCCTCTTACGCCTATCAGGCGCCGCCGGTTCCGCCGCAGCGCCCGGAAAGAGGGCGCGCGGTAAAAACGGTTACCACCGGAAAGTTTTACAGCGTGATCGCGATCGTGCTGGTGCTGGCGCTGGCACTTGGGCTGGGCGGCGGTTATCTGGGGGCCCGCTATTTGGCACCCGCCAGCGGCGCCGCGGCCAGCGGAACAGCAGTGATCTATAAGACCACCAAGCTGCAAAGCGAGAGCGGCGACACAGTGAAAACGGAGCTCACCATCCCGGAGGTGGCGGAACTGGTGAAAAACAGCGTTGTTGAGATTACTACCGAAAAGATCGTCACCGGCTCGTTTATGCAGCAATATGTAAGTGAGGGCGCGGGCAGCGGTGTGATCATTACGGCCGATGGATATATTGTAACAAATCATCACGTTATCGATGGCGCAACCAATATCAACGTGCGCCTGGCAGACGGAACGGAATATAAAGCAACGCTGATTGGCACCGATTCCAAAGCGGATCTTGCCGTGATTAAAATCGAGGCCTCCGGCCTTACGCCCGCCGCCTATGGCTCTTCTTCGGAGCTGAAGGTTGGGGAAACGGTGGTTGCGATCGGTAATCCGCTGGGCCAGCTGGGCGGAACGGTAACCCAGGGCATTATCAGCGCGCTTGATCGGGAAATCACCATTGATAATACCACCATGAGCTTGCTTCAGACCGATACGGCCATTAATCCCGGCAATTCCGGCGGCGGCATGTTTAACACCAGCGGGCAGCTGGTAGGAATTGTGAACGCCAAATCCGCCGGGGAGGAAATTGAAGGGCTTGGCTTTGCCATCCCGATTGACACGGCGAAAAAGGTGATCGAGGATCTGATTCAGCACGGCTACGTGACCGGCCGGGTGGATCCGGGCTTTACCTTTGTGGAGGTCAACGATGCGATGACGGCGATGATGTATCGTGTCAGCGAGATGGGCCTTTATATCTCCCAGGTTGCCTCCGGCTCCGATGGAGAGAAAGCAGGTTTTAAATCGGGCGACTATGTTGTTTCCATCGACGGCACCGCCGTGACAACCGCCACGGAGGCCAATGCGATTATCGATGGTAAAACCGTGGGTGATACGATGACCCTTGTAATTCGCCGGAGCGGCGCGGAACAAACGATCAGCATGGAGCTTACGGAATATATTCCCTCTATGACGAATACAAATAACACCAGCTCCAGCAGCAATCCTTTTGGCTTGCGCTGAAGCCCTGCCTGAAAAAATCCCCGCCGTTCGGCGGGGATTTTATTTATGCTTTCGGGTCCGGCGGGGCGGATTCTTCCTCTGGAATTTCCCGGGCAAGCGCATGATTGCTGTAGCGCGGGTCTTCGGTCACCTCCCGCAAAACGTGGATAAAGGGAGGGAGCACAAAGGGTTCCTTTTCATCCGCAAGCTCTACCTCCATCACCGCCTGCCGGCTCCAGAAGGGGTAAATATCGATTTCAAACAGGTGCCCCTCATAGGGCAAGCGATAGCGTGTTTTATGAATCGTCTGCCGCCGGGGATCCCGGGCGGCCAGGCGGCGGTGATATTCTTCTTCGGTCAGCGGGCGTTCGATTTCAACCCGCCGGATGGCCGAAAGGCTCCGCTTAACGGTTTCGGTGAAGATGACTTTTCCGCGCTCTTCCGTGCGGCGTACCCGCACCGCCCCTTCCGCCGCAGTGAGATAGGTCTGAGAGATTTCCTGCACACTGCAGAGCGCGGCCAGATTCAAAAGATCAGGACGAAGGATCAGAAATTTTCGCTCAATCTCATAAGGGAGCATATCATTCACCTCTTTCCTCCATTATAAAATGGACGCATTGAAAATGCAAGAGTATTTGACAAGCGCGCGCCCCTTTGCTATGATTAAATCAAAGGAGGCGGGAAAGATGAAGATTCCGGAAAATATAAAGCACGTTCTTGCCCGCCTGAGCGGAGCGGGATATGAAGCCTGCCTTGTTGGCGGGTGTGTGCGCGATTATTATATGGGCCGCCTGCCGCATGATTTTGATCTGGCCACCAGCGCGCCGCCAGAGGCTGTTGCCGCGCTTTTTAAAGAGATGGGTGTGGTGGAAACCGGCCTGCGGCATGGAACGGTAACCGTTTTGGCAGGCGGGGAGCCGGTTGAGGTAACCACCTTTCGCCGGGAGTGCGGCTATTCCGATTTCCGCCGCCCGGATGCGGTCTTTTTTACGCCCTCTCTGAGTGAGGATCTTGCCCGCCGGGATTTTACAATGAATGCCATAGCCCTTTCTGCAAACGGAGAGGTACAGGATCCCTTTGGCGGGCGGGCGGATATTGCAGCGGGGCTGATTCGCTGCGTTGGAGATCCGGAACGCCGTTTTTCTGAGGATGCGCTGCGCATTTTAAGAGCGCTGCGCTTCGCGGCAGTTTTGGGCTTCTATATTGAACCGGAAACGGCCGAAGCGCTGTACCGCCACCGGGAACTGCTCAGAAAAATTGCACCGGAACGTATTTTTTCGGAGCTTTGCGGCCTGCTTTCCGGCCGGGCTGCCGGCAGCGTTCTTTTGACATACCGGGAGGTGTTGGGTGCGGCGGTTCCGGAGCTGGCCGTGCTTTTCAGCTGCCCGCAGAATACGCCTTACCATTGTTTTGACGTGTGGGAGCATACCTGCCGGGTAGTGGACGAAACGCCGCCTGTGCGCAGTCTGCGCCTTGCGGCGCTGCTGCACGATCTGGGAAAGCCTGCGGCACGTAAAACCGATGCGCAGGGAATCGACCATTTTAAAGGGCACGCGGATCTCAGCGCGCGCCTCGCGGGAGAAACACTTTTCCGCCTGCGGGCAGACCGGGCGCTACAGCGCGCAGTATGTACCCTAATTCTTGAGCATGATCATGTTGCCGCGCCGGAACGCGTGCAGGTGCACCGGCTTCTTGCCACACTGGGAGAGGCGCTTTTCTTTGACCTCATTGCGCTGCAGCGGGCCGACGACCGGGGCAAGAACCCCAAAAACCGGCGGGGCGAGGCCTGGTTTGACCGGCTGGAGGCGCTGGGCCATACGCTGCTGGAAGAGGGGGCCTGCCTTACGCTGAAAGACCTTGCCGTAAGCGGCGAAGATCTGCTGGCACTGGGCTTTCGCGGGCCGGCGCTGGGCCAGGCGCTGCGGATGCTGCTCGCGCAGGTTACGGCAGAGGTGCTGCCAAATGAAAAAAAAGCGCTTATAAACTATTTAAAGAATAAATAGGGGCCTGCGGCTTAAATTCCGCGCCGAAAGGTGAATTCTTCGTCTGCCGTATGGAAAACATGATTGCTCCAAGTATCGCTTTTCTGATGATCCATAGCGGTGATGGCGGGATATTGCAGCCGGCTTTTCTGATGGGTATAGCGAAAACCGGAGTATAGATATACGGCGCTTTCCATGTCCCTGACATGATAGGAGAGATAGCCCCGGTGCCGCGTGCCCTTTTCTGGCATCGAAAATGCGGCGAAGAGGCTGCCGGGGAACTGTGCATCGGTGCCCAGTTCAAAATAAGGCGCGGTATAGACGGTTCCCCCCTCGTTATAGAGAACCCGGCCGCCGGCAGCGGCATCGGCGGGGGATGGCCAGCCTTCACAGAGATCAGCGGGCTGGAGCATTATGGCTTCTGTACCATAAAAACCGGGATTCTTGATCCAAAGAAAATGATGAAAGATTTTCCAGTATTCCTGCTCTCCGAGCAGCCTGACCGCAACGCTGGTCAGGCGCAGCTCTTTTTCATCGAAAACTCGGGTAATAACGGTTTGATTGCCGTTTTCTTCCCGGATGGTTCGGCCGTTGTTCACCGGAAAATCCTCCATGGTATAAAAAACCTCTACTGCGCCGTTGCAGGCTTGCAGATCTTCCGCTGAAAGATCACGCAAAACTATTTCCGGGAATCCGAGCGCCAGAAGATTCTCGCGGATCGGGGCTGTGGCCGGTTCTGTAGGCTCGGCTACGACCCATCGCATGGGGTAGCGGCTTAAAAAAAGATAACAGCAAGCCAGTGCGGCAGTGAACGCCGCCAGAATCAGGGCGCACAGCGCCCGGTTCTGCAGCTTTACCGGCGCTGGATCAACCTCATAACCTGTTTCGTCTATTTTTTTGGAAGCCTGAAAAAGAGTGCGGATGATCAATAAAAAGATAACCGCCATACTCAGCGTAAGAAGGATGCGCGGCGTTCCCTCAAGCGGCAGGATAGAGAAGAAGACCATTGCCAGAGCCCAGATAAACAGGCCGGCAGCCCCGCCATTTGGAACAGCCGCCCCCGCCTTGAATTGCAGTGCCTTCATACCGCCTACAAAGCATCCATATTGCAGAAGGAGCAAAATCAAATTCAATAAAGCCAGATGGGAAAGCAGGTGCTCAGCCAGCCCCGCCGCCTGAATGATAGATCCGCCCAGCGCCAGAAGCGAGAAAAAGAGTGCGGTACGGACTGCGGCAATGATCCAGCAAACAGAAAACCACCGGTTTTCCCGGCGCAGCGCCCGGAAGCCCAAAAGAAGCAATATCAGCCCGATGGCGGGCAAAAGCTCCGAGAGATACCAGAAATTCAGTGTAACCGAGCAGAGCACCATCCCGATGAGAATCTGCCCGATGGATTTGCGCCAGAGGGTGACGGGTTGACGCTCCGCTTCTTCAGCAGGCGGCCCGGGCAGCGGTGCTTTCGGTGCGCTGCCGTCGCAGAAGTTATGCCGGGGAGACAAGTAGTGAAGAATCATGGCAGGTACCTCCTGAATTTATAAATTGCATCTTTATTATATCATAAAACCTATATATTTTCTATATTTTTTATTTTTTTCATCACTGAGTAATGTTCATAAAAAGCGGGGCCGTCAACCAGCCCCGCTTTTTTTCTTCTTTTTGCAGTAGCGCTCTTCTTCCGAAAAGATGCAGCCGCAGTATTTTTGCATATATAATCCCAGTGCGCGTGCCTGATCCTGCCCGGCGCGGAAATGCGGGGAAAAATCATAGGGAATAAATTCCACACCGTATTGCGCGGCTGCCCGCCGGCCGATTTCGAAGATCAGCGGGTGATTCTGATAAGGGGAAACCGTGAGGGTTGTGGCAAAGGCGGAAAAGCCGTTGGCCGCCGCGTAGGCGGCGGTTTTTTCAAACCGGCAGGCATAGCAATAGGCGCAGCGCCCGCCGATATTCTCTGCCACTGCGCGCACAAAGGGCTGCAGCCCGTATTCATCCTCAAGAATCAGTGAAAGGCCGATGGAATCCGCATAGTGGATCAGCGCCTCTCTGCGTGCACGGTATTCAGTAAAGGGATGGATATTGGGGTTATACCAGAACCCGACAGGCTCGATCCCCTCTTCCCGGAGCTGCGCGATACAGGCCACCGAACAGGGCGCACAGCAGATATGCAGCAGCAGTTTTTCCATACTTTTATATTCCTCCTTCGCTGAGGTAAAGTGCCTGAAGGCGCGCCCTTTTCGCCTGATTCAGATGAAGGCGCGTTTCCAGAAACGCATCGGTTCCCCCGCAGCGGTCCATTTCAGCAAATACCGCTTCCAGATAGGCGGGAGAAACCTGCATAATGGTGCAATAAGTCGCCTGCATCGCCGCATCGGCGGGAAAAAGCGCCCGGCCGGCTTTTTCCGCCTGTAATGCGGTGCAGCGGTTGGTGAGCAGATAATCTTCCATGATTTCCTGCCGGGATACTCCCAGGGCGCAGAGCACCAGGGCGGCGGCGATCCCCGCGCGGTCTTTTCCGGCAGAGCAATGCCAGAGCAGTGTTTGGGGCCCCGCGAGCAGAAGATCAAAAAAATCGCGGTACGCTGCCAGTGCGGATTCGCTTTGCATCATCGCGCGGTAAAGGCCGGCCATATAGGCTTCGGCCTGAAACGTACCGCTCCGCATCATTTCTTTCATGGAGATTAGGGGATCGCGCCCGGAATCTGCGTGGGTGATACCGAGGGTTTCCTCCGGCAAGACCGGAAACCAGTGAACCTTTACCCCGGCAAGCACCGGATCCGGCGCCTGGCGCCGCTCCGCCGCGCAGCGGAAATCAGCAATATCGGTGAGCGCCCAGCGCGTTTTGAGAAGATCAAGATCCTTTTCACTGGCGCGAAAGAGTTCGCCGCTGCGAATCAGCCTGCCGGAACGCACGATGCGGCCTCCCGCACCGTGTGCACCGCCAAGATCCCGGGTATTATATAATTTTTCAAGCACGATAACCGCCATATTTCATCATGCCTCCCTGCTGATACATACGATAGCAGAAAAACGGCTGTTCGTCAAGCGGGAAAGCGATTTGCAGGATTGACAAAGACCGCTTATTCTGATATAATAATGCAAATTATTCGAAGAGGTTTGTCCCGTCTCAGGCTACATCGCATGCTTTGGGGCGGGCTTTGTTTTCATCATAAAGGAGGAACTATGAGCGATTACAAAATTGAAACAAAATGTGTGCAGGGGGGCTATACGCCTGGAAACGGCGAGCCCCGCCAGATCCCGGTTGTGCAGAGCACAACCTTCAAATACGCAACCGGCGACGATATGGGAAAGCTTTTTGATCTGGAAGCAAGCGGCTACTTTTATTCCAGGCTGCAGAATCCAACCTGTGATCATGTAGCGGCCAAAATATGCGAAATGGAGGGCGGCACAGCCGCGATGCTGACCGGCTCCGGGATGTCGGCTTCCTTTTTCAGCATCTTTAATATCGCTTCCGCGGGGGATCATGTGGTTTCCAGCTCTGCGATTTACGGAGGCACCTTTAACCTCTTTGCCGTAACAATGAAACGGATGGGCGTTGATTTTACCTTCGTTTCCCCTGATTGCAGCGAAGAAGAGCTGGCCGCGGCCTTCCGGCCGAATACCAAGGCGGTTTTCGGTGAAACCATCGCCAATCCGGCACTGGTAGTGCTGGATATTGAAAAGTTTGCTTCGGCGGCCCATGCGCATGGGGTGCCGCTGATTATCGATAACACCTTTGCCACGCCGGTAAACTGCCGGCCGTTTGAATGGGGCGCCGATATTGTGGTTCATTCCACCACCAAGTATATGGATGGCCACGGCGCGGCAGTGGGAGGCTGTATCGTGGATTCCGGTAAATTCGACTGGACGAAATATCCCGATAAGTTCCCGGGTCTGTGCACACCGGATGAAAGCTATCACGGCATTACCTATACCGAGCGGTTCGGGCTGGCCGGCGCTTATATTACCAAGGCTACGGCGCAGCTGATGCGGGATCTGGGCTCTGTGCAGTCGCCGCAGAATGCTTTTTTACTGAATCTGGGGCTGGAAAGCCTGCATGTGAGAATGAAGCGCCACTGTGAAAACGCGGAGCAGGTGGCAAAGTTCCTTTCCGGACATGAAAAAATAGCCTGGGTGCGCTACGCCGGGTTGGAAGGCGATCCCTATTATGAGCTTGCACAGAAATATCTGCCGAACGGCAGCTGCGGCGTAATCAGCTTTGGGGTGCGGGGCGGCCGGGATGCGGCAGAAACCTTTATGCAGCATCTGAAAATCGCCGCGATTGAAACCCATGTGGCAGATGCGCGCACCTGCTGCCTGCATCCTGCCAGTACGACCCACCGCCAGCTTTCGGAAGCGGATCTCAAGGCCGCCGGTATATCCGGGGATCTGGTGCGGTTTTCCTGCGGGTTGGAAAACGCGCAGGATCTGATCGCGGATATTGCAAACGCACTGGCGTTTGTAGATTAAAATAAAGGAGCGGGAACATGCCCATTAAAATTCCCAACGCGCTGCCCGCCGCAGATACGCTGCGGAAGGAAAATATTTTTATTATGAGTGAAACCCGCGCGCTGGTGCAGGATATGCGGCCGCTTCAGATTCTGCTTTTGAATCTGATGCCGAAGAAGATCGAAACGGAAACGCAGCTATCCAGGCTGCTGGGCAATACACCCCTGCAGGTGGAGCTGGAGCTGATCCATACCAGGACCCATGAATCTCAGAATGTTTCAAAAGAACATCTGCTCTCGTTTTATAAAACCTTCGACGATGTAAAGCAACGGAATTTTGACGGCCTGATTATCACCGGCGCACCGGTAGAGCAGCTTCCCTTCGAGCAGGTTGAATACTGGGAAGAGCTCTGCGCGATTATGGAATGGAGCAAAACGCATGTTCACAGCACCTTCCATATCTGCTGGGGGGCACAGGCGGGGCTTTATTACCATTTCGGCATTCAGAAGCAGCCGCTGCCGGAAAAACTGTTTGGCATCTATCCCCATCGGGTCGATCAT
Organism: Clostridiales bacterium; assembly: GCA_003343605.1. GTDB lineage: Bacteria > Bacillota > Clostridia > Oscillospirales > QAKW01 > QAKW01. The sequence continues at coordinate 1,669 of QAKW01000011.1, read as the reverse complement.
AAACGCTCAATCCTCTTTCGGGGATTCGACGATGTTTTTATGGTGCCTCAATCCCGGCATACCACCGTTTCCCGGGCGGAGATCGAGCAGGTGCCGGAGCTGAAGATTCTTGCCTCTTCCGAAGAAGCGGGCGTTTACGCGGTCTCCACCAAAAAAGGGCGGCAGATTTTTATTACCGGCCATTCGGAATACGATGCGATGACCCTGCATGAGGAATATCTGCGGGATCGCGCAAAAGGCCTTCCGATCCGCCCGCCGGTCGGCTACTATCCGGAAGACGATCCCAACCGGAAGCCGGTGGTTACCTGGCGATCCTGCGCCAATCTGCTCTACAGCAACTGGCTGAATTATTTTGTTTATCAGACGACGCCGTATGACCTCAATAAATTAAAATAACGGGAAGGGAAGATTTAAAACAATGCGGGATTATAGCAGGGGCGTCCGGGACGGCCTGCCGGTAGGACTCGGGTATTTTTCAGTGTCCTTTGCCTTCGGCGTGGCGGCGGCGCAGGCGGGGCTGCCGGTTTTTGCGGCAGTGGTGATTTCGATGACAAACCTGACCTCCGCCGGGCAGCTTGCGGGGCTTTCTGTGATCGCCGCGGGCGGGTCTTGGTTTGAGATGGCGCTGACGCAGCTGGTGATTAACCTGCGGTATGCGCTGATGTCGGTTTCCCTTTCCCAGAAACTGGACCAGAAGGTAACAACGCTGGATCGTTTTCTGATGGCGTTTGGAAATACCGATGAATTGTTTGCCATTGCCTCCGGGTGCCCCGGCAGCATCACGGCACCTTATTTTTACGGACTGATGACTTTGCCCTGGCTCTGCTGGTCCGGCGGTACGCTGCTGGGCGCATCTGCCAGCCGGATTTTACCGGCTGCAGTGCTCTCGGCGCTGGGAGTGGCGATCTACGGGATGTTTATTGCGATTCTGGTTCCGGCGGCCAGGCGCAGCGGGGCGGTTGCCGCTGTGGTGGCCGTTGCGGTGGCGCTGAGCTGCTGCTTTTCCTGGATTCCGCTCTTCCAGCGGGTTTCCGGCGGCTTTGCGATCATTCTATGCGCGGTTGCCGCGGCGGCAGTGGGCGCATTGATACGGCCGGTGGAGGATGCATGATATGGAGCCTTCAGCTTTATTCTTTTATATTTTTATTATGGCAGGAGTCACCTATCTGATTAGGATGCTGCCGCTGGTCCTTTTTAAAAAAAAGATCCGCAACCGGTTTATCCGTTCTTTTTTATATTATATCCCCTATGCGGTGCTGGCGGCGATGACCTTTCCGGCTATGCTGGGCGCGACCTCTTCGGCGGCCTCTGCAGCCGCGGGGCTGGTTGTTGCAGTGATCAGCGCCTGGTTTGAGCCGGGGTTGCTACCGGTTGCGCTGCTTTCCTGCCTGGGAGTATTGATTTTTGAATTATTCATTTAGACTGTTCTGTTTTTCGGGAGGCCCTAAATTTTATACAAGGCATGGCTGTATCTATTGACAATCCGGAATTTTACGGTAGAATGAAATAAAAATAGACTTGGGAGGAAACATTATGGCTTTTTGCAGAAAGTGCGGAAAAGAAATTGCAGATGGAGATCGTTTTTGCCCTTATTGCGGCGATGCAACCGGCGTGCAGCAGGGCCCTGCTTCCGCTGCCGGAGATTGGAATCAGGCGGAAATGATGCGCA
>QAKW01000068.1 GCA_003343605.1 Clostridiales bacterium | reverse complement strand
CGGGCGGGGGCATTTTTATTTTTTCAGAATTTCCAGCAGCGGGGCAAGCTCGTTGGCCGTAATCAGCGAAGCGCCGTGATCAACGGCAAACTGAACCTCCTCGGGCGTATCCGCGCAGTAAAAGTGCATCGGCAGCCCTTTCTGCTGATATACCGGCAAAATTTCCGAATGGGCGATGTTCATGGAAATGCCGATCTCATCATAGGCGTCGTAGCCATCGAATTCTTTCATCTGGAAATCGGGATACCCCATGGTGCGCCCGCCATAGCGCTCCTTCAGGTAGCGGATGATCCGGCCGTTGAAGCAATAAAACCAGCACTGCGCAAAAAAGCCGTACTGCTTTAAAAGCGCAACCGTTTTATCGGCCGTCTCTTCCGTATATTCCTTAAGCTCCACGCCCAGCAGCAGCGAGGGGCGCTTCTCCCGCACCAACGCCAGCAGCTCTTCAAAGGTGGGTACGCGGGTACCCCGGAACTGCTCGCCCATAAAAAGCCCGGCGTCGAGCTGTTTTACCTCCTGGAGTGTCATTTCGCGAAGATGGCGGTCTACCCCGCAGGTGCGCCTGGCATTGCCATCGTGCATCAAAACAGGCACCCCGTCTTTGGTGAGCCAAATATCGAATTCCACCGCATCCACACCCGCATCGATCGCCGCGGCGAAGGAGCAGAGCGTATTTTCCGGATACCGCGCCCGCCAGCCGCGGTGCCCTTCTGCAATAATCTTCATCAGCATTCCCTCCATACTTCTGAAATTTCCCGGCGTTGCCGCCTGCGGTTATGATACCACAAGTTCCGGTGTTCTGCAAGCGGTTTTTTCCGCCGTTTACTGCGCCTTTGCCTCGCAGTAAACACAGCGGTAGATCCGCTGCTCCCGATCAGTCAGCTTAAAAATCTGGGGCAGCTCCTGCTCGGTGGTGGTGATGCAGCGCGGATTCCGGCAGCAGATAACATTGCGCAGCCGCTCCGGCAGCGCAATAGAGCGTTTTTCAGCCAGATTTCCGTTGCGGATCACATCCACCGTGGCGTCCGGATCCACATAGCCGAGAATATCCATATCCAGATCGATCGCCGCATCGATTTTAATAATATCCTTGCGGCCCATCTTCCGGCTCACCACATTCTGAATCACCGCCACCGGGCAGGAAAGCGTATCCAGCTTCAGAAGCCGGTAAAGCGTAAGCCCTTTCCCGGCGGTAATATGATCGATTACAATGCCGTTCTGAATTGCGTCAATTTTCATCAAGCGTTCCCTCCAGCAGCGCAAGAATCAGCGCCATGCGCATATATTTGCCGTTTAAAACCTGCTTGAAATAGCAGGCGCGCGGATCGGCGTCGATCCCCACGCTGATCTCATTGACCCGCGGCAGCGGATGCATGATAATCATATCGTCCGGCGCGTCTGTCAGCTTTTCCGGGGTTAAGATGTAGCTGTCTTTCAGCCGCAGGTATTCCTCCTCGTTGAAAAACCGCTCCCGCTGTACGCGGGTCATATAAAGAATGTCCAGCTCCGGCAGCGCGGCGGCCAGATCGGTGGTCTGGGTATAGGCAATCCCGTTCTTCTTTAAAATATCTTTTTTTACATAGCTGGGCAGCTTCAGCTCCTCCGGCGAGATCAGAATAAAGCGGTTGCCGCTGTAGCGCGAAAGCGCGGCGATCAGCGAATGCACGGTACGCCCGAATTTCAAATCGCCGCAAAGGCCGATGGTCAGCCCTGAAAACCGCCCCTTCTCCCGCCAGATGGTCAGCAGATCGGCCAAGGTCTGGGTGGGATGATTGTGTCCGCCGTCTCCGGCGTTGATCACCGGAATCGAAGCGTTCATCGCCGCAACCAGCGGCGCGCCCTCTTTGGGATGCCGCATGGCGATAATATCGGCATAGCAGCTCACGGTTTTGGCCGTATCGGCAACGCTCTCGCCTTTCGCGGCCGAGGAAGCGCCGCCGCTGGAAACCGAAAGCACCTGCCCGCCCAGCTCATACATCGCGGCCTCAAAGCTCAGCCTTGTGCGGGTAGAGGGCTCGAAAAAAAGCGTCGCCAGCTTCTTATACCGGCAGCGGGTACGGTAGGCTTCCGGCCGGGCGATTATATCCTCCGCTGTTTGAATCAGCCGGTCGAGCTCCGGCAGAGAGAGATCCAGAATATCGATCAGGCTTCTCATTGGGCGGCTCCGATCCAGCGCTCATCGGCGGGATGATCACGAAAGGCGATCAGGCGCGGGGCGTCCTCCGGCCGGATATAGCCTTCCTGCACCGCTATACGCGTAATACAATCGAAATCCGTGAGGCTTACATTCTCCACCTGCGCTTCCCTCAGACGTGCGAGCCCCTTTTGCATGCCATAGGTAAAGATGGAAACAATGCCCAAAACCTGCGCGCCCGCCGCGCGCAGAACCTCCACCACTTCAACAACACTTCCGCCGGTGGAGATCAGATCTTCAACCACCACCGTTTTCTGGCCGGGCAGCAGCAGCCCCTCAATCTGATTTTTGCGGCCGTGATCCTTTGCCCCGCCGCGCACATAACCCATCGGCAGCCCCAGCAGATGCGCCGTAATCGCCGCATGGGCGATCCCGGCGGTTGAGGTGCCCATCAGAATCTCCGCCTCCGGGTAGTGCGTGCGAATCAGGGAAGCCAGCCCTTCTTCCACATCCTTGCGCACCTCCGGCGCGCTCAAGGTGAGCCGGTTATCGCAGTAAACCGGGCTTTTGATGCCGCTGGCCCAAATAAAAGGCTCCTCCGGCCGGAAAAATACCGCTTTTATTTTCAATAAATCTTTTGCAATGGTTTCTTTCATATATGCTTCTCCTTCCCTCAGCCCAAAAATTCTTCCAGGCAGCGGCGGTAGGCCGCGGCCGGATCCTGCGCCGCCGTTACCGGGCGGCCAACCACAATGTAATCGCTGCCCAGCCGCTTCGCATCCGCCGGGGTGGTGATCCGCACCTGATCGCCCCGGTCGCCGCCGGCAAAGCGGATTCCGGGCGTTACCGTCAGAAAAGAGCCGCCGCAGCGATCATGCACCTTTGCCGCTTCCAGCGGGGAGCACACCACGCCATCGAGCCCCGCGGCGGCCGCATTTTGTGCATAATGCAAAACCACCTCGTCCAGCGGCCGGCCGATCAGCAGCTCCTGCTGCATCTGCTGCTCGCTCGTTGAGGTGAGCTGCGTCACGGCGATCAGCAACGGGCGGGAGCCATCTGCCCGGGTAAGGCCCGCAACCGCTGCTTCCATCATCGCACGGCCCCCCGCCGCGTGAAGATTGCAGAGATCCACCTCCAGCCCCGAGAGCACCGACATGGCCTTCTTCACCGTATTGGGAATATCGTGCAGCTTGAGATCGAGAAAAATCCGGTGCCCCCGCTTTTTGATTTCTTTTACGATCGCGGGCCCGGCGGCATAAAAAAGCTCCATGCCGATCTTGAGAAACGGCTTTTCCTCCCGAAATAAATCGAGAAAACGCAGCGTTTCCTCCCGGCCCGCAAAATCGCAGGCAATGATAACGTCTCTACCCATGATGAGCGCCTCCTATAATCGCATTCAAATCAGAAATTCCGTATTTTTCCATCGCGGCGGGCAGCGCCTCGATGATTTTTTTGCAGGCAAAGGGATCCCTTAGATTGGCCGCCCCCACCTCAACGGCCGTAGCGCCGGCCAGCATCATTTCTAAAACGTCTTCCGCCGAAGAAACGCCCCCCATGCCGACAACCGGCAGCCCGGTAGCCGCGTAAACCTCATAAACCATCCGCACCGCCACCGGCCGGATTGCCGGGCCCGAAAAGCCACCGGATTTATTCGCCAGCACCGGCCGCCCGGTTTTCAGATCGATCCGCATGCCCAGAAGGGTATTGATCAGGCTCAGCCCGTCGGCACCGTTTTCCGCGCAGGCGCGGGCAATGGCGGTAATATCGGTTACATTCGGGGAAAGCTTCACCAATACCGGCTTGGCGGTCACCTTCCGAACCGCCCGGGTAACCGACGCCGCCGCGGCGGGATCGGTGCCGAAGCTCATTCCCCCGCCGTGAACATTGGGGCAGGAAATATTGATCTCAAACCAGCCGATCTGATGCTCCTGATCCAGCCGGCGGCAGGTCTCCTGATAATCTTCAATCGAAAATCCGCTCACGTTGGCCATCACCGGCCCCGCAAAATGCTCTTTCAGCCGGGGCAGCTCGGTTTTACAAACCTGCTCGACTCCCGGATTTTGCAGGCCAACGGCGTTCAGCAGCCCGCAGTCGCATTCCGCGATCCGGGGTGTGGGGTTGCCGAAACGGGGGGCGCGGGTTGTGCCCTTCAAAGAAATGGAGCCCAGGATATTCAGATCATAGAGTTCCGCAAATTCATATCCGAAGCCAAAAGTCCCGCTGGCCGGGATCACCGGATTTTTCAGCGGGATTCCGCAGAGGGAAACTGCCGTATTTACCATATGATTTCCTCCCGTTCCAAAACCGGCCCTTCCCTGCAGATGCGCTTGCTGCCGTTCTTCGTTTGGCAGGAGCAGCCCATGCAGGCCCCGAAGCCGCAGCCCATCCGTTCCTCGAAGCTGAACTGCCCCCCGGTAACGGCGATTTTTTCAATCGCCCGGAACATCGGCTCCGGGCCGCAGGTATAAAAATAGGTATAGGGGTGCTCCCCGATCGCCTCGGTAACAAAGCCGGCTGTTCCATAGCTGCCATCGGCGGTAGTCACGGTTACCGGAACGCCCAGCTCTTTCAGTTCCCGCTCCAGGAACACCTCTTCCGCCGTGTTGAAGCCGAGAATAACCCGTGGCTGCTTTCCTTCCGCAAGCAGCCTTTTGCAAAGCCCGTAGAGCGGCGGCGCGCCAACGCCCCCGCCGATCAGCAGCGGCCGGTCGCCGCTCTTGGCCGTTTGAAACCCGTTTCCCAGGCCCACCAGCAGATCCAGCCGGTCGTTGATCCGCAGCGCGCTCATCTGCCCGGTTCCGCTGCCAACCACCTTATAAATCAGGGTAATCGTTGCGTCGTTCCAATCGCAGATGGAGACCGGGCGCCGGAGATACTTCCCCTCCAGCAGAATATTCACAAACTGCCCCGGCGCACGGATCGCGCCGGTATCGCCCAGCAAGGTGAGCCGGTAAACATCCCGAGCCAGTTTTTCATGATTCAGAATGGTGTAAATTCCCTGTTGCATGGCGTTCCTCCTTTAAGATGCGTCGATGGTGGAGATGCAGAGGGTGGTTTCCTCCAGAACATCCAGCAATACTTTAACCGTATCCAGCGAAGTAAACATTGTAACACCGTTTTCCACCGCGCACTGGCGGATCTCATGCCCATCCGACAAGCCGTTGGAAGAAGAAAAGTCCCGCGTGTTGATCACATAGTTTACATACCCCTGCCGGATCGCCTCAAGAATCTCTTCGCTGCCGTCGCTGAGCTTGCGGAGCGCATGGGTGCGGATGCCGTTTTCTTTTAAAAACTTCGCCGTGCCCTTTGTGGCCTGAATATTAAAGCCCATATTGTAAAACCGCCGGATCAGCGGAAGCGCCTCCTCCTTATCGGGATCGGCGATGGTCGCAAGCACCGTGCCGTAATTCATCACATTCATGCCCGAAGCCTGCAGCGCCTTATAGAGCGCGCGGGTGAGCTTATCATCGTAGCCGATGGCCTCGCCGGTTGATTTCATCTCGGGGGAAAGATAGGCATCAAGCCCATGAAGCTTCGAAAAGGAAAAGGCCGGCACCTTCACATACCAGCGTTTTTTCTCAGCCGGATAAAGCGTATGCAGCCCCTGCTCCCGCAGGCTTCTGCCCAGGATCGTCAGCGTGGCAATATCGGCCAGGCTGTAGCCGGTGGCTTTAGAGAGGAAGGGAACTGTGCGGGAGGAACGGGGATTCACTTCGATGATAAAGACCTGTTCGTTCTGATCCACAATAAACTGGATATTGAAAAGGCCGATAATGCCGATCCCCAGCCCCAGCCGCTTCGTATAATCGAGAATCACCTCTTTTACCTTTTCCGAGAGCGTAAAGGCGGGATAAACGCTGATGGAATCGCCGCTGTGAATCCCCGTGCGCTCCACCAGCTCCATGATCCCGGGAACAAAAACGTCTTTTCCATCGCAGATGGCGTCCACTTCCACTTCCTTGCCCACAATGTATTTATCCACCAGAACCGGTTTATCCGCATCGATTTCCACAGCGTTTTTCAGGTAATGGCGCAGCTGCTGCTCATCTGAAACAATCTGCATTGCCCGCCCGCCCAAAACAAAGGAGGGCCGCACCAGAACCGGATACCCGATCCGCGCCGCGGCGGCAACGCCATCTTCAATCCGTGTAACCGCCTGCCCCTCCGGCTGCGGGATGCCCAGCGCATGCAGCACTTTTTCAAAGGCGTCGCGGTTTTCCGCACGCTCGATGGCGGCACAGTCTGTGCCGATAATGCGCACGCCCCGCTCCATGAGCGGCCCGGCCAGATTGATGGCCGTCTGCCCGCCCAGCGAAGCGATCACCCCTTCGGGGCGCTCCAGGCGGATAATATTCATCACGTCTTCCACGCAAAGCGGCTCGAAATAGAGCTTATCCGAGCAGGTATAATCAGTGGAGACCGTTTCAGGATTGTTGTTTACGATAATCGCCTCGTAGCCGGCGTTTTTAATGGTGGTTACCGCGTGCACTGTGGAGTAATCGAATTCCACGCCCTGCCCGATCCGAATCGGACCGCTGCCCAACACCAGAATCTTGCGGCGGTCTGAAACGCGGGATTCATTTTCCTGCTCATAGGTGGAATAAAAATAGGGAATATAGCTTTCAAATTCCGAAGCGCAGGTATCGATCATTTTATAAACCGGGAAAAGCCCCAGCCGGCATCTCCGCTCATAGACCGCCTGCTCCGTCTCACTCCAGAGCCGTGCAATACAGGCGTCTGAAAAGCCCATTTTCTTGGCTTTTGCCAGCAGCGCTTCATCGCCCGGCGCGGCGCGCAGGGCCTCCTCCATCCGGATGATATTGCGGATTTTATCCAGAAAAAGCATATCGATCCTGGTAGCATCGTAAATCAGCCCCAGATCCGTGCCCCGGCGCATCAGCTCGGCAATGGCAAAGATCCGATCGTCGGTCCCCAGCGGAATATAGCCGAGCAGCTCTTCTTCCGAACAGGAATCGAACTTTTTCATATAGAGGTGATCCACGCCGATCTCCAGCGACCGGGCGGCTTTCAGCAGGCTCTCTTCGATGGTGCGCCCAATGCTCATCACCTCGCCGGTGGCCTTCATCTGGGTGGAAAGCCGATTGCTGGCGGAGGCAAATTTATCAAAGGGAAACCGCGGCATTTTTGAAACCACATAATCCAGCGTCGGTTCAAAAGAGGCCGGCGTATTGGCGATGCGGATTTCATCCAGCGTCATCCCAACGGCGATCTTGGCGCTTACCCGCGCAATCGGATAGCCGCTGGCCTTGGAAGCCAGCGCCGAAGAACGGGAAACCCGCGGATTCACCTCGATCACATAATAGCGGAACGAAAGCGGATCCAGTGCAAACTGCACATTGCAGCCACCCTCGATTTTCAGCGCGCGGATGATCTTCAGCGCGCTGTCGCGCAGCATATGATATTCTTTATTGGTGAGCGTCTGCGAAGGGCACACCACAATGGAATCCCCGGTATGGATCCCCACCGGATCAATATTTTCCATATTGCAGATGGTTACGGCGGTATCGTTGCGGTCGCGCATCACCTCATATTCGATTTCCTTATAGCCCTTGATGCTCTTTTCGATCAGCACCTGATGCACCGGCGAAAGCTTCAGCGCGTTTTTCAGGGTCTCCCGGCATTCTTCAGGCGTATCGGCAAAGCCGCCGCCGGTTCCGCCCAGCGTAAACGCCGGGCGCAGCACCACGGGATACCCGATCTCTTCCGCTGCCCGCAGACCTTCCTCCAGCGAATTGGCGATGATCGAGGGCAATACCGGCTCCCCGAGCGTTTCGCACAGCTCTTTAAAAAGCTCCCGGTCCTCCGCCCGCTCAATGCTCTGGCCGCTGGTGCCCAGCAGCTCAACGCGGCATTCGCGCAGAACGCCCTTTTTCTCCAGCTGCATGGCCAGATTCAGCCCGGTCTGCCCGCCGATGCCGGGGACAATGGCGTCCGGGCGCTCATACCGGATGACCTTTGCAACATATTCCAGCGTCAGCGGCTCCATATAAACTTTATCGGCAATGGATGTATCGGTCATAATCGTGGCCGGGTTGGAATTGCACAAAACCACCTCATAGCCCTCTTCTTTGAGCGCCAGGCAGGCCTGGGTGCCCGCGTAATCAAATTCGGCCGCCTGCCCGATCACGATCGGGCCGGAACCGATCACCAGCACTTTTTTTATGTCTGTTCTTTTGGGCATCTTATTTTCCCTCCTTCATCAGGGCGATAAACTGATCGAAGAGATACGCGCTGTCCTGCGGGCCGGGCGCGCTCTCCGGATGATACTGCACGCTGAAAACCCGGTCTTTTTCATGCATCACGCCCTCTACCGTTCCATCCAGAATATTAAAATGCGTCATTATAAGGCCGGTGCCCTCCAGGCTTTTTTCATCCACCGCGTAGCTGTGGTTTTGAGAAGTGATCTCAATTTTCTGCGTGCGCAGATTTTTCACCGGGTGGTTTCCGCCCCGGTGCCCGAATTTCAGCTTATAGGTTTTCGCGCCGTAGCTAAGGCTGATCAGCTGATGCCCCAGGCAGATTCCGAAGATAGGATATTTTCCCCTGAGCGCCCGCACCAGTGCGATCACCGGCTCCACATCCTCCGGATTTCCCGGCCCATTGGAAAGAAAAATGCCGTCCGGCTTCATTTTGGCCACTTCCTCCGCGCCGGTATGGAAGGGAACCACCGTTACATTACAGCCCCGGGCGTTGAGGGAACGGATAATATTATGCTTGATCCCGCAATCCACGGCAACCACGTTAAACGCCGCCCCGGCCGTGCGGGAATACCAGCGTTTTCTGCAGCTTACGCGGGCAACCGCATCATGGGGAACCGGCGTATCCCCGATTTTCCGCAGCGCTTCCGCCACCGGTGTGCCTGCATCGGTAATAATTCCCCGCCGGCTGCCAAGATCCCGGATACTGCGGGTAAGCGCCCGGGTATCGATTCCGGCGATCCCCGGAATCTGATATTCTTCCATAACCTCCGAAAGGGTTTTCGTATAGCGGAAATTAGAGGGATTATCGTTATATTCCCGCACGATCAGCCCGCCGATCGTGGGAACCTTGGTTTCATAATCTTCATCCGCCGTGCCGTAGTTGCCGATCAGGGGATAGGTCATCACCACCATCTGATCGGTATAGGAGGGATCCGAAATAATTTCCTGGTACCCAACCATCGAGGTATTAAAAACAATTTCCAGCACCCGCTCCCGGCAGGCCCCGAAGCCGGTGCCGTAATATTCGCTGCCGTCTTCCAAAACAATTTTGCGCGTCAATTCTTCCGCCATACTACCTTTCCTCCGTATATCGTCATTAAACAGCTTCCCCGCACCCGCATGCCCGCAAAAGGCGTGCTCCGCCCGCGGGAAAGAAATTCCGCCGGGTCGATCTCATAATCCGCCGCAAGATCCCAGATACATACGTCCTGCCGGGCCGAAAGGCCGAAGCGTGCGCGGGGCTTGTCCGCCAGCAGGGCAATCAGCTTTTCCAGCGGCAGGATGCCCGGTTCCACCAGCCCGGTATAAAGGGCGGGGAAGGCGGTTTCCAGCCCCACAACCCCCATCAGGCTCCGCTCCAGCCCGCCGGATTTTTCTTCCGCGGTATGCGGCGCGTGATCGGTGGCGATCATATCGATCGTGCCGTCGAGCAGCCCCTCGATCAGCGCCTGCCGGTCTGCCTCCTCGCGGATCGGCGGATTCATTTTGAATCGACCGTCTTCTTCGAGCTGCATATCGTTGAGAAGCAGGTAGTGGGGCGCGGTTTCACATGTTACATCGATGCCCCGGGCTTTCGCCGCCCGGATCAGCGCCACGCTTTCTTTGGCCGAAACATGGCAAACATGGTAAGCGCAGCCCGTTTCCTCCGCCAAAAGCAGATCCCGCTCAATCGGCTTCCACTCGCTCTCGGCGCAGATGCCCCGGTGGCGATGGGCGCGGGCATACGGGCCGGCATGGATATAGCCGCCCCTGACCAGCGCTTCTTCTTCGCAATGGGCCACGATGATTTTCCCCAGCGCATGCGCTTCTTCCATGGCCCGGCGCATCAGCTCCGCGCTCTGCACACCGCGGCCGTCATCGGAAAAGCCTGCCGCCAGCGGCGCAAGAAGCGCAAGATCGGCCAGTTCTTCACCCTGCTCCCCCCGGGTGATGGCCGCAAAGGGATGAACGCCGATCACAGCCTGCTGCTCAATCAGATCGAGCTGCAGGTTCAGGTGCGCCGGACAATCCGGCACCGGATTCAGATTCGGCATGGTAAAAACATCGGTATATCCGCCCCGGGCCGCGGCGGCCGTGCCGGAGCGGATGGTTTCCTTATAAAAAAATCCCGGCTCTCGCAGATGCACATGCACATCGCAAAAGCCGGGGAATACAGCAATTTTTTTATTTTGGAAACACTCCGTCCCAGGAAATGAGGTCTCCGCCAGCGTGCATTCAAAAGTACCTTCCTGCATCCGGCCCTCCTGATAAACAGTTGCGTTCGGGATCGTGAGTTTCATGAAGCGGTTTCCTTTCTGGTGATTAAAATAAAAGCCCTGCCGCATAGATACCGGCAAGGCTTCAAAAACATGGGAGTTCCTTCAAAAGCGCGCCCAAAACGCCGCTCTTTTGAAGATTTATGCTGCTATTACCAATCTTGCCGATATCACGGTATCGCCTTAAAGATTTCAGTTCTTCTGAAAGTATACCACCCGGCGCCGCAATTGTCAACCCTCAATCATCGGTAATATTATCATAGACCCGCTCGCCTACCGCGCCGTAGCCCAGGCTGCGCGCCACGCTTTCCACATACTCGCTGTCAATCTGCGCATTGAGGATATTATTGAGCTCCTCATTGATCACCGTTTGGCTGGTGATCTTTGCCTGCACAGAGCTCAGCTCTGCTTTTTTATTCCGAATCTGCAGCTGCAGCTTCACGCAGGTTGCGATCATATTGCCCGCAACATAGAGCAGGCCGATCACCAGCAGAGCCCTAACGGCCGGATTGAGTTTTCTTGCCCTTTTTGGTTTTGCGGCCCTTGCGCTTTTTGCCACCGGTTTTCCTGCCTTTCTGAAAATGATCCGTTTTCATTTTAACCCATCCGGCAAGAAAAATAAAGGGCTTTTTCAAAAAATTAATAAATAAGCCAAACTTTTTTCCGCAGAACCGGAAAAAACGCCCCAGTGCCCGCCGGATCATTCCCAGCACCCTGGCCACAAAGCGCGCCTGTTTGGCGATCAGCACCCCGATGGTGTTGAAATAAACCGTAAACCCCAGGCCCTCCCCCAGCAGCAAAAACCAGCGGACCTGCCCGAAATTGGTGAGGGTAAAGCAAAACGCGGTGGCACCCGCCGCAATCAGCGCAAATAAAAGATCTTCAATAAAAACGGTGAGCCACCATTTTCGGTGCAGAATACGGCCGATGCGAAACCAATCGTAAACCACGCCCAGCGCGGCGCCCAGCGCTACCGACCATAAAAACGCCAGCGCCTGATCGGAAAACCAAGTTTCCATCAGCGGAAGAGGTTTTTAAACATTCCGCCGCCCTTCTCCTTCAAATCCGTGTAGCGGAACTGATCAATGGTCCCTTCAATTGCAATATCACCGTTTTCCACGTTCAGCCGGTTGATATGCAGGTCTTCCCCCTCAACCGTCAGGACGCCCAGATTCGTCAGGATCACGATTGTTTTTTCATCAAAGCTGTCTACGTCCAATACCCCGGAGGCGTTCAGCCGCTGCCGGTTTTCCACCGATAGCAGATGATTCCCCGCCGCGCGTTCTGTCTCCATGATGCAACACCTTCCTTTGGTGTTATTCTATGACCAAGCCCTGCCCGATAGAACAAAAGCGCCGCGAAATTACCGCCGCGCTTTATTGCCGCCGGGGAGATTCGTGCGGGCCGCTGCTGAAGCTTCCTGCGGTGGGCATTGACGCAGCACGCCGGCTTTCCTGCACCTTTTTCCTTGCCATTTGCTTAAAAAAGTGGTATGATAGGAATTAAATCGAAAAAGGGAGGCTTGCTTATGAAAGATTTAAAGACAGAATTCCTGGATTATATGGATCTGAACGGGGTTCGTTACCGTGAGTTAAACGATCACGCCGTTTTGATCTCCTATCATGGTGAAAAGCTCAACACCATTTCGATCCATGTGATTTTCGAGCAGGATCATCCGGGCATTGTGAAGCTCGCCTGCTGGGAAATCGCGCATTTTCCCGAAGACCGCCTCGAAGCCGGCTTCGCCCTTTGCAACCGGCTGAACAGCCGGTTCCGCTGGGTGAAATTTTATCTTGATGAGGACCGGGATTTCCGGGCGGAGCTCGATCTGCTTGTAAACCCTTCGCATGTCGGCGAGCCCTGCACCATGCTGGTTGCGCAGATGGCTCAGATTATCGATGAAGCGTATCCGGAAATCACGAGAGCGCTGTGGCCCTCCTGAAAACAAAGCGCCGCGTCTTAAGACGCGGCGCTTTCGCTTTTTTTGATTTTAATGCAGCAGTTCGCCGAATATCACTTCATAGGCCTCGATCTTGCTGCGGCAGTCGAACCGGTTTTCTCCGCTGGTAAGAAAATACGCCTTTACTTTCGGCTCCGTTCCCGAAGGCCGCACCACCACATGCGTTCCGTCTTCAAAAATAAAATAAAGCACATTGGAGGTCGGCAGCCCGGTCTCCCGCTCCTCGCCGGTCTCCAGAGAACGGATCAGGTGCTTCTGATAATCCCGGAACTCCACAATCCGCTTCCCGCCCATTGCGGCCGGAATATTGCCGCGCAGATTGGCCATAATCTCATCCATCCGCTGCTGGGGCATCACGGCCTCAATTTTGAAGCTCACGGTTTCTTCTTCGAAATAACCGTATTTTTTATAAAGAATTTCCAGTGCCTGCACCAGATTTTTATTTTTGTTTTTATAATACATCGCCATCTGGGCAATCAGCATCGAAGCCACCAGCGAATCCTTATCGCGGGCGTAATCGCCCTTCAGGTAGCCGTAGCTTTCTTCAAAGCCGAAGAGATATTCATACGTTCCCTCTTCTTTAAAGCGTTCCATCATCTCACCGATATATTTGAACCCGGTAAGCACCTCAAAATAGGCAACGCCGTTTTGCTGGCAGATTTTCTTGGGCAGCTTGGAGGAAACGATGGTGGAAACCACCGCCGGATGCGCCGGCAGAATGCCCGCTTCCTTTTCAACCGTGATCAGAAAGTCCACCAGAAGCGCCGCCATCTGATTGCCGGTAAAGAGCGTTACCGTATCCCCGGTAAGGGCGGCAACCCCTACGCGGTCGGCATCCGGATCGGTGGCGATAATCAGATCCGCGCCGGTCTTTCTGGCCAACTCCAGCCCCAGCGTAAAGCCCTCCTTTTCTTCCGGATTGGGGCTTTTAAGGGTTGGGAAATCTCCATCGGGCACCATCTGCTCCTCCACAAACGAAACATTGGCTCCCAGCGCCCTGAAAATTTCCGGCACCAGCCGGTAGCCGGTTCCGTGAAAGGGGGTATAAACGATTGAAAGCCTCTTTGCTTCCGGTTTCAGCTCAGGGAGCGGCAGACGCTCGGCCAAAACCCGGTCGAGATAGCGCCGGTCGGTTTCTTCCCCGATGATTTCAAGCAGGCCGCTCTCCCGCGCCTGCTGCTCCGGCATGATTTCCACCTGCAGCGGATCCACCTTCTGCATCTCCCCGAGAATGAAATCGGCCTGATCCCCGGAAAGCTGCGCGCCGTCTTCAAAATAAGCTTTATAGCCGTTATATTCCTTCGGATTATGAGAGGCGGTAATATTCACGCCGCCGATCGCGCCGAAATCCCGAATCGCAAAAGAAAGCTCCGGCGTTGGGCGCAGCGCATCAAACAGCCTTACATGAATGCCCAGCGCACACATTGTCAGCGCCGTTTCCAGCGCAAAGCGCTTGCCGTTGTTGCGGCAGTCATAGGCGATCACAATCCCGCGGTCCATCGCCTCTTGGCCGAGATTCACAATATAGTTGCCGAAGCCGCGGGAGGCGCGCCTGACCGTATAAATATTCATCCGGTTGGTGCCCGCGCCCATCAGGCCGCGCAGGCCCCCGGTGCCAAAAACCAGATCGCAGCCGAAGCGGGAGCGGATTTCATCTTCATTCCCGTGCACCGCGATCAATTCCGCCTTCAGGCGGCCGTCCAGCTCGTAAAAACCGAGCCAGCGTTCATATTCCGCGTTAAAATCTGTCATTGATGCTCCTCCTTATATTTTTTCAGCGCCCTGGCCAGTTGATCGGGGCAAGACGTTCCCTTCATCCCGCATTGAATCCCGGCGAGGCGGGCAATGGCCTCATCAATTCCCATTCCCTCGATCAGAGAACCGATTCCCTGCAGGTTGCCGTTGCAGCCGCCTTCGAAGGAAACATGGTGAATGGTTCCGTCTTCTTCCACATCAAATAATATTTTGCGGGAGCAAACGCCCCGCGGCTGATAAGTATTCATTCAAAAGTCCTCCTGTTCTCCATTGCGCGGGTAAGGGTAAGGCTATCGGCATATTCCAGCGTGCCGCCAACCGGAATTCCCAGCGCAAGGCCGGTTACCTTCACCTCAAAGGGCTTGAGCAGCTTAAAGAGATAAAGCGCGGTCGCCTGCCCTTCCACATTCGGCGAGGTGGCCAGAATCACTTCCTCCACCGTTTCCTCCGCAACCCGGTGCAGCAGCTCCCGGATCCGCAGCTGATCAGCGCCGATGCCGTTGACCGGGGAGATCAGCCCATGCAAAACATGATAGGTGCCGTGAAAGGTACGGGTGCGTTCCATCGCCTCCACATCCTCCGGCTTTTCCACCACACAGATCGCCCCGCCCTGCCGCTTTGCATCCGCGCAGATCGGGCAGAGGGGCTGGTCGGTCAGATTCTGGCAGCGGGGGCAGCAGTGGATCAGATTCCGCGAAGCAAGCAGCGTATCGGCAAATTCCTTTACCTTCGCATCCGGCTGGGCCAGCATAAAATAGGCCATTTTCTGTGCTGTTTTGGCGCCTACGCCGGGCAGCATGCCAAATTGCTCGATCAGTTTATTGAGCTGCGCAATATTCGGCATCGCTTTAAAACAGCCCGTTCATGCCGGGCAGGTTCATCCCGCCGGTAATCGCACCCATCTTCTCTTCCATTGCCGCATCAGCCTGCTTGAGCCCTTCATTTACCGCGGCAACAATCAGATCCTGCAGCATTTCCATATCTTCGGGATCCACCGCCTCCGGCTGGATTTGAACCTCCAGCAGCTCCTTTTTCCCGGTCACCTTCGCCAATACGGCGCCGCCGCCCGCAGAAGCTTCAAAAACAGAAGCCTCCACCTCCTGCTGCGCGCTCTGCATATCTTCCTGCATTTTCTGAACCCGGCGCATCATATCGCCCTGTTTCATATTATAGCCTTCCGGTAAACGTGCTTTCATTCCTCATTCTCCTTTAATAATTCCTGCAGGGGGTCAAACGGATCCGCCGCCCCTTCCGCCTGCTTCAAAACAATTGTAAAGTTCCGGCCGCCGGCGCGCGCCGCCGCTTCGGCCAGCAGCGCCTTATTCTCCGGAGTTCCCAGAAAATCCAGGCAAAACGCCTGGTCGGAAGAGAGAATCAGCTGCTCCCCCGAAAGAGACGGCCGGATATCCAGTAAAAAGCCCAGCAGATTGGCATGCCCCAGATCCTGCAGAATCTCTTTCATCTGATCCCAAAACGGGCAATCTTCCCGGCTCTCCGGCGCAGGCTCCTGCTTCGGCGGTGTTTCCACCGGCGCTTCCGGCGCTGCGGCAGCGGCCGGCGGCACAGCCGCGGATGCCGGGGGAATTCCCCGCTCCAGCCGCGCGATCCGGGCGCTCAGAGCCCCGATATCTTCTCCCAGCTCCTCCCGGCAGAGGCTGATCAGCGTCATTTCCGCCGTCATGCCCTTATCAACCGTGCGCCCCAGTTCCCATAAGCCCTTTTGCAGTTCCCGCATCATCCGCATGATACAGGCGCTGGGCAGCTGCCTGGAAAGGGCGATTTTTTCCGAAAGCTCCTGCGCGTCGCAATCCAGAATTTCCTGCGGCCGCTCTGTTACGCTGCAAATCAGCAGATCCCGCAGCAGGGCCGAAAGATCACCCAGCAGCTGCGCGGGGCCCGCGTACCGCGCACAAGCTTCGCGGTAAAATTTCAGCAGCCCGGCAACATCCCGCCGCCAGGCCAGCCTTACCGCCTCCATCAGCGGTCCGCTGCCCATGACGCCGATGATCTGCTCTACCCTTGCCCGGGTAACCGGTTCGCTGCCGTCGCGGCAGCGGTCCAGCAAAGAAAGCCCGTCCCGCAGGGCTCCATCCGCCAGGCGGGCAAGCAGAGATGCGGCTTCCGGCTCCAGCAAAAAGCCCTCGCGCCCGGCGATCTCCGTAAGCCTGCCGGCGATCTGATCCGGCGTCAGCCGCTTAAAATCAAAGCGCTGGCAGCGTGAGAGGATCGTTGCCGGAATTTTTTGAATTTCAGTGGTGGCCAAAACAAAAATCACATGCTTCGGCGGCTCTTCCAGCGTTTTGAGCAGCGCGTTGAACGCCTGGTTACTCAGCATATGCACTTCATCGATGATATAGACCCGGTAGCGGCCGGAGGCCGGTGCGTAAATCAGCTCTTCCCTCAGCTCCCGCACATCGCCGACACCGGTATTGGTTGCCGCATCGATCTCCACCACATCCATCGCCGCCTCGCTGAGAATGCCCCGGCACTGCGGACATTCGTTGCAGGGATCGCCGTTTTGCGGATGGGTGCAGTTGACGGCCCGCGCAAGAATCTTGGCACAGGTGGTTTTCCCGGTGCCCCGGGTGCCGCAGAAAAGATAGGCATGGGAAACCGCGCCTTCCGCAACCTGTGCGCGCAGGGTTCCCACAATATGCTCCTGCCCCACCACATCTGAAAAGGTGAGCGGACGGTATTTCCGGTATAACGCCTGATACATGAAAAACTCCTTTAAGCAAAGCCGACGGGAGCCGAACCCGCCACGCCTTCCAAAAAGAACCGCCCTTATAAGACAGCGCCACCGGACTCAAAACAGGAATTCGGCACACATAGGCAAGGCCCGCTTAATGCTGCTCGGTTCCCCGCCTGACATGGTTCACGGCTCGCTATTGCGCCGCGCCCGTCTCTCATCATCCGGAAGCGCTGCCTTATAAAGGCAGTTCTTCGGTATTACTTTTTTATTGTACCATGAAAAAGGAAAAAGTACAAGGGATTATAAACAAAAATCGTTTAAGATATAAGAAAACCGCCGTTCAAAGGCATCTGCCAGGTTCAGAATTTCCCCATCGGCAAACGCTTTTCCGATCAGGCTCATCCCGATGGGCAGCCCCTCGCCGGTATAGCCGCAGGGGGTGCTCACTGCGGGCAGGCCCGCAATATTCACCGTGACGGTATAAATATCCGCAAGATACATCTCCGTTGGATCTTCGCCGTGCTCTCCGATCCGAAACGCCGGCTCAGGCGTGGTAGGCGTTAGAATACAATCGCAGGTTTTGAAAATTTCTTCGTATTCCTGACGGATTTTTTTCCGGAGCAGGCACGCCTTTTTATAATAGGCGTCGAAATATCCGCTGGAAAGCGCATAGGTTCCCAGCAGAATCCGCCGTTTCACCTCGCTGCCGAAGCCCTCGCTGCGCGTTGCCATCAGCCGCTGCTCAAATGTTTCGCCCTGCGTGCTCAGATGGCCGTAGCGCACACCGTCGAACCGGGCCAGGTTGGAAGAGGCCTCCGCCGAGGCGATCAGATAATAGGCGGGAATCGCAACGCCCAGCGAGGGCATGGAAACCTCCCGGATCCGGCAGCCCATCGCCTCAAACTCTTTTGCCGCCGCCAAAACCGCCTTCTCGATCTGCGGATTCAGCCCCTCGCCGAAAAATTCCTTCGGCAGGCCGATTACCTTGCCCTCTACCGGGCTGCCGGGCGCTTCCAGCGGCGCAGAGGGCTTTGAGGTCATATCCAGCGGATCTTCACCGGAAATCGCGTTCAGTAAAATCGCGCAGTCCCGCGCACTTTTTCCAATCGGGCCGATCTGATCCAGCGAGGAGGCAAAGGCTACCAGCCCCGCGCGGGAAACCCGCCCGTAGGTGGGCTTCATCCCCGTTACCCCGCAAAAGGCTGCGGGCTGGCGGATCGAGCCGCCGGTATCGCTGCCCAGCGAGGCAACACAAAGCCCCGCGGCCACCGCCGCGGCGCTGCCGCCGGAGGATCCGCCGGGAACTCGCGCGGTATCATAGGGGTTTCGGGTTGCGCCGAAATACGAAGTGGTGGTGGAAGCGCCCATGGCGAACTCATCCATATTCAGCTTGCCGATCACCACCGCACCGGCCTCCTCCAGCCGCTTCGCCACCGTTGCGTGATAGGGAGGCACAAAATCTTCCAGCATCCGGGAGGCGCAGGTGGTGCGCAGACCTTTGGTGCAGATATTGTCTTTCACGCCGATCACGATGCCGGTCAGCGGACCGGCCCGGCCCTCTTCGATCATTTTCTGCGCCGCGTGCGCCTGCTCCATCGCGTGTTCGTTCACGGTGATATAAGCGTGGATCTCCGGATCCAGCCGGTCGATCCGCGCAAGAAAATAACCGGTCAGCTCTTCGGCGGTAATATCGCCGCCGTCCAGCAGGGCCCGCAGCTCTTTTATTGATTTCAAGTGTAGGTTCATCCGGTTGTTCTCCTAATCCATCAGTTTTGTTACGGCTATAAAGTTATAGAGCCGGCCCTTGGCGTTGCCAAGAATTTCCTCCGCCGGCAGGGAAGGCGCCACCGCGTCTTCCCGCAGCAGCTCCATGCCGTCCTCCGCCCGGAGGGGATAATCCTCTTCTGAGATATCCACCTGCGTAATCGTGTCCATCAATCGCATGATGCGTTCCATATCCGCCTGCATCCGCCGCTGTTCCTCCTCGCTGAAGGAAAGCTTCGCAAGCTTTGCCAGATGATCAATCAGATTGGGGTCTTTCATGGAATTTTTCCTCATTTCAAATCAGAAGTATAGTTGGGCGCTTCTTTGGTAATATGAATATCATGTGCATGGCTTTCCCGCAGCCCCGCGCCCGTGATCTTCACAAACCGCCCCTCCGCCTTGAGCGCCGGAATATCCGGGGTGCCGCAGTAGCCCATGCCGCTGCGCAGGCCGCCCATCAGCTGAAAAACCGTATCGCCAAGGCTGCCCTTAAAGGCCACACGCCCCTCTACGCCCTCGGGCACAAGCTTTTTAGTACCGGTCTGGAAATAGCGGTCGGCCGATCCCTTGGCCATGGCCGCCATAGAACCCATGCCGCGGTAGGTTTTAAAGCGCCTGCCCTGGAAAAGCTCTTCCTCGCCCGGGCTTTCTTCGCAGCCGGCCAGCAGAGAGCCCACCATAATCACATCCGCACCCGCGGCCACCGCTTTTACAATATCACCCGAAAACTTCACGCCGCCATCAGCAATCAGCGGAATATCCCGCCGGGCGCAAACCTCGGCCACATCCATAATCGCCGTTACCTGCGGCACGCCGATACCGGAAACAATCCGCGTTGTGCAGATGGAGCCGGGCCCGATTCCAACCTTCACGGCGTCCGCACCCGCTTCGATCAGATCCTCCGCGGCCGCGGCCGTTGCAATATTGCCCGCGATCAACTGCACTTCCGGGTAATGCTCCTTTACCAGCCGGATGGTTTTCAAAATATTGGCCGAATGGCCGTGGGCGGAATCCAGCACCAGCGCGTCTACGCCGGCATGCACCAGCGCGTCTACCCGGTCGAGCACATCGGCCGTAATCCCGATGGCGGCGGCGCAGAGCAGCCGGCCCTGGGCATCCCGCGCGGAGTTGGGATACTGCACGCTCTTCTCAATGTCTTTAATCGTAATGAGCCCGGAAAGCCGGCCTTCACCGTCCACCAGCGGAAGCTTTTCAATCCGGTGGCGCTGCAGAATCGCCTTGGCCTGCTCCAGCGTTGTGCCAACCGGGGCGGTTACCAGCTTGTCCTCCGGGGTCATCACGGTGGAGATCTTCACATTAAAATCGGTCATAAACCGCATGTCCCGGTTGGTAATAATGCCCACCAGACGGCCGCTCTCGCAAATCGGAACGCCCGAAATGCTGTATTTTGCCATCAGGGCATCGGCTTCGTAAACGTAATTATCCGGCGAGAGATAAAACGGATCGTTAATCACGCCGTTTTCGCTGCGTTTAACCCGCTGCACTTCCTCAGCCTGCCGTTCGATCGTCATATTCTTATGGATCACCCCGATGCCGCCTTCGCGCGCCATGGCAATCGCCATTTTGCTTTCGGTCACCGTATCCATCGCGGCGCTCATCAAAGGAATATTCAGGCGGATTTTTCTGGTCAGGCGGGTGGAAAGATTCACCATGTTGGGCAATACCTCGCTCTTGGCGGGGATCAGCAAAACATCATCGAAGGTCAGGGCCTCTTTTACAATCTTCTCAGCAACGCTCATGCATCCTACTCCTTTATTTTTTCATTTTATTAATGTATTATTTTACAACTTTTCCCGGAATATTGCAAGGACTTTTTAGAAATTCCCGCCCGCTGCGGAGTCTCGAAATCCGGCGGCCCATTCCGCCAGCGCGCCGCCGCCCTTCTGGTCGTAGCCCTGCCAGGCAACCGCGCGGTTCTGTGCCGGCAGGATCAGCAGCATCTGGCCAAACATTCCGGCCTTGCCCAGCGCGCCGCCCGGGCCGGCCGGGCTGAGCTCATAGCCCCGCGCCAGCGCCAGGGCAATCCAGCGCGCCGATAGAATCCGTTTCCCGCCGTAAAGCCCGCCCTGCAGATAAACCGCTCCGAGCTTGGCCAGATCCTCTGTGCGGATAAAAAGCCCGGTCGCCCCCATCGGGTAACCGAGCGGGCAGCGGCTCCAGGCCGCCTCACGCACCTGCAGCGGCCAGAAAAGTGTTTCCCATAAAAAATCATCCAGCGGCCGGCCGGCTTTTTTCGAAACCACCCGTGAGAGCAGATAATAGGCGCCGTCTCCATAGAGGCTGCGGGCCCCGGGCGGATAAACGGGCGGCGTTTCCAGCAGATAGCGCAAAAAATCCCGGCCGCCGAAGGAATAGGGATCCTGCGCATCAATATCCAGGAATCCGGCCGGAAGCCCGCATTGATGACGCAGCGCCATATCAACCGTTACCTCCCGCCAGCGGGGATCCATGCCGGGCGGGCAGTCGCCGGCCAGAATTTCGCAGATTCGCTCTCCCGGATCCAGTATCCCCCGGTCCCACAGCAAGCCGATGGCCGTCATGGTAAAAACCTTCGCGATGGAGTAGCAGTCCTGGCAGGCCGGGGCGGGGCGCAGCTCCAGCGTTTCCAGCGCGCCGTCTTTCATTTCCGCGATGCGAAAGAGGCAGCGGTTCTGCTTTTCGGCCTCTTTGGCCAGCTGCTCCAAAAATATATGCATTGCCCTTCACCGTTCCCTTCAGCGCCTTTTTATTTTATTATAATAGCAACTTTTCCCAAAGTCAATGCGCCGGCAGCGCAGCGGCGCCGCAATTTTTCCCCCGGAGAGGCGATTGACAAGCCGCCTTAGAATATAGTATAATTTTAAGATGTAAAAAAATAGCAGGAGGACTCCATGGCAAGAAAAAACGATTATACCGACGATAGCATCATCAAACTGAAAGGGCCGGATCAGGTACGCCTGCGGCCCGGCGTAATCTTCGGTTCCGACGGGCTCGACGGCTGCCAGCACGCGGTTTTTGAGATTCTCTCCAATTCCATCGATGAAGCCCGGGAGGGATTCGGCAATAAAATTATCGTTACCCGCTATCGCGACGGTTCTATCGAAGTGGAGGATTTCGGGCGCGGTGTTCCCGTTGGCTTCAATCAGCGCGAGGAGCGCTACAACTGGGAGCTGGTTTACTGTGAGCTCTATGCCGGCGGTAAATATCATACCAATCAGGGGCAAAACTATGAATATTCGCTGGGGCTTAACGGCCTGGGCGCCTGCGCCACCCAGTTTTCTTCGGAATATATGGATGTAACCGTTTACCGGGACGGAAAAAAATATACGCTTCATTTTGAGCGCGGCCTGAATATCGGCGGCCTGCAGGCGGAAGATTTCGGCGGCAGGCGCACCGGTACCATAACACACTGGAAGCCCGACCGCGCGGTTTTTACCGATATTGATGTGGGCCGGCCCTTTTTTGAATCTGTTTTGCAAAAGCAGGCGGTGGTAAATGCCGGGCTTACCTTTGTCTTCAAAGACGAAGCCGATACCGGCTTTACCGCAACGGAATACTGCTACCCCAACGGCATTCTTGATTACGTGAAGGAGCTGCTGGGGGAAGACGCGCTCAGTCAGCCGGTTTTCTGGCAGGATGAGCGCACCGGCCGCGATCGGGAAGACCGCCCGGAATACCGGGTAAAGCTTTCCTGCTGCACTGCGTTTTCCAACCGGGTCAATCTGATTGAATATTACCATAATTCCAGCTTTCTCGAGCATGGCGGCGCACCGGAAAAGGCGCTGCGCGCCGCCTTTGTTGCCGAGGTGGATGCGTATTTAAAAAACGGCGCAAAATATAATAAAGGCGAAAGCAAGGTTACCTTTGCCGATATTGCAGACTGCCTTGTTTTCGTATCCAACTGCTTTTCAACCGTCACCTCCTATGAAAACCAGACCAAAAAAAGCATTACCAATAAATTCATCCAGGAATGTACCACCGATTTTCTCCGCCAGAACCTGCGGATCTATTTCACCGAAAACCCGGTTGAAGCGCAGCGGATCACCAACCAGATCCTGGTGAATAAGCGAGCGCGGGAAAAAAGCGAGCGGGAGCGGATCAATATTAAAAAAACGCTTTCCGGCACCATCGATATGACCAACCGGATCCAGAAATTTGTGGACTGCCAAACCAAGGACATCTCCCGGCGGGAGCTCTATATTGTGGAAGGCGATTCCGCGCTGGGCTCCTGCAAGCAGGGGCGGGACAGTTTTTTTCAGGCCATCATGCCGGTTCGGGGCAAAATTCTTAACTGCCTGAAATCAGAATACAATAAAATTTTTAAAAACGAAATCATCACCGATCTGCTCAAGGTTCTGGGCTGCGGCGTGGAGCTCAGCGGCAAAGCGGCAAAGGGCATGCAGAGTTTTGATTTATCGGCGCTGCGCTGGAGCAAGGTCATCATCTGCACCGATGCTGATGTAGACGGCTTCCAGATCCGCACCCTGATTCTCACCATGCTCTACCGCCTCACGCCCACGCTGATCGAAAAAGGCTTTGTTTATATTGCGGAATCCCCGCTCTTCGAAATCACCGATAAAACCGCCAAAAAGACCTTCTTTGCCTATACGGAAAAGGAAAAGGAAGAAATTCTTCAGAAATGCGGCGGTCATAAGGTCGGCGTGATGCGCAGTAAGGGGCTCGGTGAAAACGAGCCGGATATGATGTGGCTTACCACCATGAACCCGGAGACCCGGCGGCTGATTAAAGTCACCCCGGCCGATGCGCAGCGAACGGCCGAAATGTTTGATATTCTGCTGGGCGATAATCTCTCCGGCCGTAAAGAATATATTGCGGCAAACGGCAGCCTTTATCTTGATGATCTCGATTTATCGTAAGGAGCGGTTCCATGAAAAAGAAGAAGGAAACACAAAAAGAATATATTGAAAAAGAGCCGATTCTCAAAAACGTGGTAGAAACGCTGGAAACCAATTATATGCCCTATGCCATGAGCGTGATTCTCTCGCGGGCGATCCCGGAGATCGATGGGCTCAAGCCCGCTCACCGCAAGCTGCTCTATACCATGTATAAAAAGGGGCTGCTTACCGGCGACCGCACCAAAAGCGCCAATATCGTGGGGGAAACAATGAAGCTCAACCCGCATGGCGACGGCGCGATCTATGAAACCATGGTGCGGCTTGCCCGGGGCTATGAGGCGCTGCCGCTGCCCTTTATTGATTCCAAAGGAAATTTCGGCAAGGTTTATTCACGCGATATGGCCTATGCAGCCTCGCGCTATACTGAGGCGAAGCTGGCGCCCATCTGCCGCGAGTTATTTGACGATATCGATAAAGATACCGTGGATTTCATTCCCAATTATGATAATTCCATGCAGGAGCCGGCCCTTCTGCCGGTCTCCTTCCCCACCATTCTCACCACCCCCAATCAGGGAATCGCCGTTGGCATGGCGTCGAATATCTGCTCGTTTAATCTGGCGGAGGTCTGCGATACGGTTATCGCCCTGCTGGAAAATCCCGATCATCCGCTGGAGCTTACGCTGCCGGGCCCGGATTTTTCCACCGGCGGGCAGCTTCTGGTGGGCCAGTCGCAGCTCAAAGAGATCTATGAAACCGGCCGGGGGACGCTTCGGGTACGCGCCCGGTTTACGCTGGATCCGGCTTCCGGCATGATCCAGATTACCGAGATCCCCTATACCACCACCATCGAAGCCGTTATCGATAAAATTATCGATCTGGTAAAGGCGGGAAAGCTGCGGGAGATTGCCGATGTGAAAGATATGTCGGATAAAACCGGCCTGCGGATCTCAATTGAGCCAAAACGCGGAACCGATGCCGGGCGGCTGATGGCCAAGCTCTTTAAAATGACGCCGCTGGAAGACAGCTTCGGCTGCAACTTCAATGTGCTCATCGGCGGCACGCCGCAGGTTCTGGGGGTACGCGCGCTGATTGATGAATGGATCGCATTCCGCGCGGAATGCTTGAAACGCCGCACCTTTTTCTCGCTCGGCAAGGCCAGAGAGCGGCTGCATCTGCTGCTGGGGCTGAAAAAAATCCTGCTGGATATCGATAAGGCCGTTTCCATCGTGCGCGAAACGGAGCGGGAGGAAGAGGTGGTGCCCAATCTGATGATCGGCTTCGGCGTAGATGAAATCCAGGCGGAATATATTGCGAATATCCGGCTGCGCTACCTGAATCAGGAATACATCCTCAACCGCCTTTCCGATATCGACGCGCTGGAAAAAGAAATCGCGGATCTCGAGGGCATCTTAAAGAATAAAAACCGGATCTACCAGCTGATCAAAAACGATCTCAAGCGGGTTAAAAAGCAATATCCCGCGCCGCGCCGGACCGAGCTGGTTTATGAAGACCAGCTTGAGGAAATCGATGAAACCGATCACATTGAAGATTATGCCGTTACCTATTTTCTTTCCAGGGGCGGCTACTTCAAAAAAATAACGCCCCAGTCGCTCAGAATGAACAGCGCGCAGAAATATAAAGACGGCGACGCGCTGAACGCGCAGATAGAGGCCGGCAATAAGGCGGAGCTGATTTTCTTCACCTCCGCGCAAAACGCCTATAAAGCCCGGGGATATGATTTTGAAGATGCGAAGGCCAGCCTGATGGGTGATTATCTGCCGGCAAAGCTGGAAATGGAGGCGGATGAAACAGTGGTCGCCATGGCGGTAACCGGCGATTACAGCGGCGATATGGTCTTTTTCTTCGAAAACGGCAAGGCCGCCCGGGTTCCGCTCGCCGCCTATAAAACAGTAACCAACCGCCGCAGGCTGGTAAACGCCTTTTCCGATAAATCACCGCTGGTCGCGGCGTTCCAGCTGCCGGCGGAGAGCGATTTTGTTTTGATTTCTTCCAATCAAAAGGCGCTGATCATCAGCTCGGCGCTGATCCCGCAGAAAGCAACCAAATCCACGCTGGGGGTCACGGTGATGACCCAGAAGGGAAAAAACCGCCTGGAGCGCGTAACGCCGCTGGAAGGCGCCGGAATTCTCCATGTATCCTACTACCGCACCAAAAATATCCCGGCAGTGGGGCACCTTCTCCGGCAGCAGGATCTGGAAAGCGGGCAGAGTACCCTCCCTTAATATATAAATAGGAAAAAAGGCCCTCCGCCTTTTCACGGAGAGCCCTTTTCGTTGCAAAGAATTAGTCGTTGCAGCAGCAGCACCATACCAGGATAATGGCAAGAATAACCAGCAAGCAACCGTTGTTCTCAAACAAATCGTTAAAGCAACCGCACATGAGCTTTCCCTCCTTTTCCTTATTTGTTGTATCCTATGTGGAAGGGTAAATGTGTGTGACAGAAAGGAATTTTCATGGCTGAAAAAATTTATTCCATCCGAATCCGGGAAGCGTTCAGCGCCAAATGCGGCTGCCCGGTATGTGCGCTGCGGGCGCAGCTTGAGGAAGAAGAGGCAGACCGTATTCTGGGCGCTTCCATGATGGAGCCGGATATTCGGGAAGAAACCAACCGCAGGGGCTTTTGCAAAAGCCATTTGAACCAACTGCTTTCCCGCGGCAGCAAGCTGCCGCTCGCCCTCACACTCTCTACCCATCTGGATTTTCTAGAAAACAGGCTGTTTGCCAAAACAACCGCTCCGCTCTCCAAAACGCCCGATGGGAAAAAGCTGAAGGAAGCCTACGGGGAAGCGAAAAAAAGCTGTTATCTCTGCGCCCGGATCAATCTTTTTCTTGGCCGGGTGCTGGAGAACCTCTGTTACTTATATGAAACAGAGGAGGCCTTTGCCGGCTTATTTGCAGAGCAGGAGTATTTCTGCAAAACCCATAGCCTGAAGCTGCTGGAAACCGCGGAAAAATCCCTTGATAAAAAGAAGCGGGCCGCACTCGCCGGCCAGCTTGCCGCCTGCAACCGCCGGTATTTAAAGACCCTTCGGGAAGATCTCGATTGGTTTTGCAAAAAATTCGATTACCGCTATGAGAAGGAACCCTGGAAAAACGCAAAAGACGCGCCGGAGCGCGCGGCAAAATTTCTTTCATAATTAATGGCGGGAGTCGAACTCGTCACGCCTGCCAAAAGGAAAGGGGTGTTCAAACGGCATGGTTGCACTTGTTACCGATGTTCAATACCGCATGTCTGCCGCACTGATCCGGGAACTTGCCGGTGCCGGTGCGCGTGTTTATACCTGTGCGCCGGATCGTGCGGGTGCACCGGTCGGCGCAAAAAGCCGCTTTGGAGCCGCCTATTCTTCCCTGCCGGAAGAGGGCTATGAAGATGCGCTCGCCGCTTTGCTGGGCGAAATCGGGCGGCGGGAGGGCTGCCGGCCCGCTTTGCTGCCGGCCGGCGCCAAAACACTCGCCCTGGCCGCGCGGGCACGGGATCGGTTTGCCGCTCTTGCCGGGCTTTGCATTCCCACGCCGGATCAGCTCGATTTGCTCAACAGTAAAAAACGTCTGCATTCCATTGCCGCAGAATGCGGCATTCCCTTGCCCGAAAGCTTTGCGCCGTATGCGGGCGAAGCGGAGGAAGCATTTTTTGCCCGCGCCTCCCTGCCGCTGGTGATTAAACCGGCCTGCGGTGAAAAGCTGGGCCTGTGCGCCGCGCAGCGTTACCGCATTGTGAAAACCGTCGAACAGGCCGTTGCTGCATGGCGTCATTTTTACACGCTTGCCGGGGAAGCTCCGGTCGTGCAGGAATATCTGCCCGGCGGCGCGCTGGGCTGCTCGGTTCTGGCGGAGCGCGGGCGGATTGTTTCTGTGCTCTGCCACCGGCGGGAGCGGGAATATCCCATTTCCGGGGGGCCCTCTACCTGCTGCCGCGCTGTCCGCTGCGAACAGCTTACCGGCTGGGTGAAGCGGCTGGTTGAAAAAACCGGCTTCAGCGGCCCTGCCATGTTTGAATTCAAGGAAGATGCGGCAGGCATGCCGCGTCTGCTCGAATGCAACCCGCGGATCTGGGGCAGCTTCCCGCTGGTACGCGCCGCAGGCAGTCCGCTGGCGCGGCAATGGGGTGTTCTTTCCTGGAATGCGGGAAATCCGCAAGATCCCCGCCCTCTTCCGGCCGGGGATGGTCAGCCCGGCCGCCGGATGGTCTTTTTTCCCTCGGATCTGGCCGCGGGCCTGCACTATGCCAAAACCGGCAGGCCGGGCGCCGCACTGCGCGCCTGCGCCGATTTTCTGAACCCGGCAGTGCGCGACGGGCTCTTTGAATGGCGTGATCCCCGGCCGGCGCTCGCCTATTACCGTGCGCTGCTCAAAAGGGGTGGCGGCAAATGATTCTAAAAGCCGATCTTCATACGCACACCAACGCTTCGCCCGACGGCCGTTCCTCCCTGGCGGCGCTTTGCGCGGCCGCGCAGAAAAAAGGAATCGGTGCGCTGGCTGTTTGCGATCATAATCGCTTTACGGCGGTTCCGGAATCGCTTTGCGGTGTTTTGCTGATTCCCGGCTGTGAATTTTCTACCCAGGCCGGGCATATCACCGGGCTGTTTCTGGAACGGCAGCCGGATTTTGCGCGGCTTTTTGCGCGGGGACTGCCCGGCGGCGCAGAAACAGTGGCGGAAATCCGGCGCTGCGGGGGCCTTGCGATTCTGGCACATCCCTTTCAAAACCCCCGCCGCAGCGTAAACGATTTTCTTTTTCCGCTGGACGGCGTGGAAACGCGCAATGCCCGGGCCGGCCTGAAAAATAAACCGGCGAACCTTCAGGCTGAAATGTTTGCGCAGGAAAAAGGCCTGCCCTCCATCGGCGCAAGCGACGCGCATGCCGCGCAGGAAATAGGCAACGCCTATACCGAAATCGAATGCAGCGCCCCGGTACTGCCGGCGCTGCGCGCAGCGCTGGCGGCGGGAAGGGGAAGGCCTATCCTGCAAAAAAACACCAGCCATACCAGTAAAGGGCTCTCACAATTTTGCGCGGCCCGGCGGGCAGGCGGGCTGAAAAAATTCTGCCGGGGATTCTGTTATCTTGGCTATTGTATATTACTGGATCTGTTCCGGCGCTGAAGTGTTCATCCAGAGCAAGGAGGAAATTTACGATGTCGATACTCACTAAATGCATTGGCCTTGCCAAAAAGGCCAAACACCGCTATGCGGATCAGCTGCGCGCGCATACCCCCGTTTATCTTTCCCCGGTGCGCCGGATTGAACGGGTTGCCACAAAGAAACGTATCTGCGCCATGACCTTCGACGACGGCCCCTGCCGCCTCCCGGCCAATCCCGATCGTTTCGGCGGAAAACCGCTGACGCTTGTGCTGGCCGAAACGCTGGAACGGTATCATGCGCGGGGATCCTTTGATGTAGTGGGCGATACCTCCGGCAACTATCCCGATGTTGCCGGCAGGGAAGGCAGCGCGGCCTGGGGCGGCGTTGCGTTTGATCATTATCCCGATTTCAAAAAAGATTCCGAAGGAGGCGTGGCCCACTGTGAGGAGCTGATAACCCGGCTGATCGAAGGCGGCCATGAAATCACCAGCCATACCTGGAAGCATGTTTTATGGGGCAAAAAAGCGCTGGTCTACGGCAAGCGCAAATACCTGCCCGGGCTGGACGCGGTGGTGGAAGACCTGCAGATGATGGACCGTGCGCTGCGGGAAGGCTGGGATTACCAGATTTCCCTTTCCCGCCCGCCTCATTATGTAGACAATATTGCCGGCGGCTTCAGCAGCTATGATGCATACGCCCTGATGGGCTATCAATATATGGCGGCCAGCTTCGACGGCGCCGGCTGGCTACCGCTCAGCGATTATAACGCCGAAGTGGAGGCCACCTGGAAGCCGCTGGAGGCGAAGCTCCGGGAAGATCCCGATTATTTCTGCGGGCAGATCATTTTTCAGAAAGACGGATATAACATGGCCCGCCGTTCCCCGGTTGCCGACGGGCTGGAAGAGCAGCTCCGGCTGCTTACGGAAAACGGCTATGAGATCGTTCCTGTTTCCACGCTTCTGGCGCACGCTGCATTTGCCGATTGCCCGCCCGAAGATCCTGCGGCTCAAAATGCCCGCAGACTTCTTGACGCAGGCTGGTGCCCCGCCTTTCGGGATAATACGCTGAGACCGCAGACAGTGCTCACCCGCGGAGCGCTTGCCATGATGGCCTATGGCTGGCCGGGCGCTCAGAAACGAATCGAGCTGATCCGTGCCCGAAAAGCCCCGTTTGCGGATCTGCCTGCGGCGCACCCTTATTCCGGCGCGGCAGCGCTAGCTGTTCAGGAGGGGGCGATGGAGGCCAACGGGCAATTCCGCCCACAGGATTCCGCCACCGCCGCGGATATCCGCAAAACCCTTGCCGCCAAAACCGGCCATAAAGCCGATATTGCCGCCGGCCCCTATACCCACGGCGCGTTTTTCGATTTGGCGGTTTCCTATATCAAATAGGGTGAATTCAAAAATTGGCATTTCTGAGCCGCCGCGCCGATAAGATTAAAAAAAGGAGGGATCGCCGCAATGGATTCCGGAAAAAAAGAACGTGTAACCCCGGTCTACTACCCCAGAAATGAAGAAATTTTTTCTGCTGTTTCTCACGGGATTGGAACACTCTTCGGCATTTTTGCCCTGGTTTATATGATTACGCTCTCCGCCTGTCACGGAAACGCAACCGCGGTGGTGGCTTCCGCCATCTACGGCACTTCGCTGACTTTTCTTTACGCGATGTCTACCCTCTCTCACGCGCTGACCGGCTGGAAAGCCAAAAAGGTCTTCCGGGTGCTGGATCATATCACCATCTACCTGCTGATCGCCGGTACCTATACGCCGCTGACGCTGATTACCCTCAAGGGCGCGCTGGGCTGGGTTATCTTCGGGATTCAGTGGGGCATTGCCATCTTCGGCATAACCCTTGATGCGGTCTCTCTCAACCGCTTCAAGCGGCTTTCAATGCTGTTTTATATTCTGATGGGCTGGGGAATCATTTTTGCGGCTTTCCCCATGATTCAGCGCATGGATCCCGCGGGGCTGATCTATCTTCTGGGGGGCGGCCTTTTTTATACCGGCGGCATTGTTTTTTACCGGGTAAAAGGCCCCAACATGCATGCAATCTGGCATCTTTTCGTGCTGATCGGTTCTGTTTTGCAGTTTATTACCGTTTGCCTCTACGTACTGCCGCAAACGTTTTCATAAGTGCCGATCAAAGCTCTTGCCGCTTCCCGATGGGAGGCGGTTTTTTTTGGAAATTTGGTTACAAAAATGTTACTTTTTTCAAAAAAACCTTGACAATTCTTGCTTCTCCCTTTATACTGTGTAACAGTTTTGTAATTCTTTCATAAATTTTGTAATGGATTGGGAAGATATTGCATAAACTGGAAAAGACTGATCCAAACTAATGACAAAACAGAAAAAATTCTGCTTCGTCACGAAAAGGAGATTTATATGAGAGAAGCAAAGGAAAAAATCCTCTGCCTCGGCAGAAAGGCCCGGGCTGCTCTGAAGCGCGCGGCCTCTCTTTTAAAAAGCGCGGCTGAAAGTGCCGCTGCAAAAGGGCGCGCCCTCCGGGAGAAGCTCTTAAAGGCTGCCGGGCGTGGATATGGGCTGATAAAGCCCCATGCCGGCAGGGCGGGCCGTTTTATACGCAGGCACCGCGTTCCGGCAGCGGCAATCGGCGCCTGCCTGACGCTATCCATGCTGATGTCTGTGATTACGGTTACGATCCATCGCATCGATGTTTTCGATCAGGGCGTCCAAACTGCCTCCTATTATTCCATTCAGACCGATGAGGCCTCTGTTCTTCGCAAAACCGGCCTGGTTCTCGGAACAGGCGACGAGCTGGAGCTTTCGGAAAACGGCGGCGTGGTAAGCGTTTATATCACCCGGGCTTTCCCCGTGACCATCCAGGCCGACGGCGGTTCGGTACTGGTGATGATGACCGGCGGTACCGTTGCACAGGCGCTGGAACGTGCGGGCGTTACCAAAAATGAGGAAGATCTTCTGAGCCATGCGCCGGATACGGCGGTTGAGGCGGAGATGCAGATCACCCTCGACCGGGTTGAAAACGATCTGGTTTATGAAACGGTTTCCATTGAATATGAAACCAGAAAAGTCAAAACCGATTCCCTTTATGTGGGAGAAACCAGCGTAGAGGAAAGCGGTTCTCGGGGGGAAAAGCGCAATACCTATGCAGTTACCCGGGTAAACGGAGTGGAGACCGCGCGTACGCTTGTTTCCTCCGAGATCATCAAAGAGCCGGCCGACCGGGTGGTTCTGGTTGGCACCAAAGTAAAATCCAGCTTTAAGAAAACCGCTTCTACCCCTGCAGCCTATAAAAAGGTGATCGCCATGACGGCAACGGCCTATGTTGCCGGCGGCACCACCGCCACCGGGCGGCCCGCACAGTGGGGCGTGGTTGCGGTGGATCCACGGGTTATTCCGCTGGGAACGCGGGTTTATGTGGAAACAGCGGATGGGCAATATATTTACGGCACCGCTGTTGCCGCCGATACCGGCGGCGCGATCAAAGGCAATAAAATCGATATATGCGTGAATACCTCTTCCGAGGCCTATGCCTTTGGCCGGCGCACAGTGAATGTTTATATCCTTGATTAAAAAGAAATCCCCCTGTTTTTTAAACAGGGGGATTTTTTAATTTTGCCCGTCCGCGGGCTTCAAGCGCTGAAAGCGCATGGTCACCTTAAAGAGATCGCCGTCTACACTCAGCAGCAGTTCCGCGCCCTGCAGCTCGCACAGGCTCCGCGCAATCGAGAGCCCCAGGCCGCTGCCTTCGGTGTTGCGGGAGCTGTCGCCCCGCACAAAACGCTCCATCAGCTCCTCGCCTGAAATATTGAGCGGCGCTTTGGAAATATTGCGAAAGATAATCAGCGCTTCCTCAGAGGTTGCAATCAGATCCAGGTAAACGCGCGTATGGCTTTGCGCATATTTGCAGATATTCACCATCAGATTATCCAGTATCCGCCAGAAATGCCGGCCATCGGCCTCCACCAGCACCGGCTCCTCCGGCTGGTGAAGCACCAGCTCCAGCGCCGAAAGCTGGAACCGTTCATCGTATTCCCCGGCCATCTGCGTCAGCAAAACGCCGACGTTGCAGGGCGCCAGGTGGACCGGCAGGTTGCCTGTCGATGCCTTGGAAGCCTCCACCAAATCCTCGATCAGCTTTTTTAAACGGGCGGACTGCCGGTCCAGTACCTCTACATACTGCCGCAGCTTTTCATTCTCGGGCTCTTCCTTTTTAATCAGGTCCACATAATTGATAATCGAGGTCAGCGGCGTTTTAATATCGTGAGATACATTCGTAATCAGCTCGGTTTTAAACCGCTCGCTCTTCATGCGCTCTTCAACAGCGTGATTCATGCCGTCGTTGATGGAATTCAGGGTTTCACCAAAGGCTTTAAAATCCCCTACCAGGCGCTCGGTTTCCACCCGCTCGCTCAATCCGCCCTCTGCGAGCTTCTGGCCGCCAAGCTGCAATTTGCGCAGGGCGATGGCAATATAAAGGATTAGCGGAATCAGCACCAGCTTTTCCAATACCCACCAGAGCAGCAGCGCGCCACGGTCCCAAACGATCGCCAGAATGAAAAGCTCCCCAAAAGAGAGAACCGCCAGCCCGATTCCTGTTTTCCACACCAGCGGCAGATTACCGGCTAAAAATTTGAATTTTTCCCAGCCCTCCCGGATCTTGCGCCCCGAAAAAAGCAGGATCCGGCCAATCAGTGTGCGCCTAATCAGGCCGCCAACCTTCAGGCGGGTGGCAAAGCTCATGGAAAAGGCCAGCAGCAGCAAAAAATCGATCACGCCGAACAGGATCCAGAAGAAAAGGCCGGGCCCGTTGCCCAAAGCGTTGGCTACGCCCACCTCCAGGGAAAAAATAAGCACCAGCGCCAGCGTCAAAAGATCAAAGGGTATGCGATCCAGCGGATTGAGAACCGGCCCTTCCACCCCCGCGCGGTAGCCTGCGCTGCAAAAAAGAAACACCAGCAGTGCCGCAAGCAGCAACAGGCCGGAAGCCGCCAGAATGAAAATCCAGTAGCGCATGCTGTAAAACCAGTGCAGCCAGCTCCCGAAAACAGTAAACCGGTCGGTCCCGGTCAGCGTTTCGGCCAAATAACCGGTAATCACCACCACGGAATCCTCTTCCACGAGGTCTTTACCGTAATAATAGCCGTTTTCTTCACTCCAATAATAGGTATTCTCCATTGAAAGCTGCGTGGGCTGGCCCGTATAGTTACCGCCGAGCTGTTCGCCGCCCTGGCGGTGGATCTCATAATAATAATTCGGCGATGCGGGCAGATACGTTTCCAGCTCTCCCCACCGGTAATGCTCGAAAACCTCCTGGCTCTGCTCCGATAGCAGGGAGCGGTAAAGCGCGCTGCGCAGCGATTCCTCCGATTGGGTATAGAAATCTTTGCTCACCATCACCCCTGCTCCCACGGCGCTGAGGATGGTGCCGGCCGCAATCAGCGTTGTTAAAAAAATGGCGATGATTTTGGCGGGAAGGCTGTGGGTCCACTTTTTCATACACGCCCCTCCTGCTCCTTCTTATACCCTTGCGCCCAAACCACCTTCAGGTAGCGGGGCTCTGCAGGGTTGATCTCGATCTTTTCCCGCAGATGGCGGATATGAACCGCCACGGTGCTCTCCGCGCCGTAGGGCTCATCGTTCCATACACGGGTATAAATCTCCCGCGGGGAGAGCACCTCGCCCTGATGACGCATCAGCAGCTTCAGAATCTCATATTCGGTTGGGGTGAGCTTGACCTGCTCCCCATCGACCAGCACCTCTTTGGCCTTATCGTTGAGGGTAATGCCGCCCACCGTATAAACCGCCTGGCCCTCGGCCTTCACGCCGCCGCCCAGCTGCAGATAGCGGCGAAGCTGGCTTTTCACCCGTGCAAGCAGCTCCACCGGATTAAACGGTTTGGTCACATAATCATCCGCCCCCACATTCAGACCCAGCACTTTATCGGTATCTTCTCCCTTCGCGGTCAGCAGAATCACCGGCAGATTGGTTTGCTCGCGGATTTTAACCATCGCGGAAATCCCATCCATCTCCGGCATCATAATATCCATTAATACAAGGTGAAGCTCCTCTTCCCGCACCCGCTCCAGCGCTTCCCGCCCGTTACCGGCGCAGACCGTGTGGTATCCTTCCGCCTCCAGATAAATTTTAAGCGCCGCAACAATATCCGGCTCATCATCGCAAATCAGAATACGATACATACTCCTCACTCCTTATGATCTTATCATACCAAATAACCGCTTAAAATCCAAGAGGGAATTCATTTAAGAATCCATTAAGAAAAGCCGGGCGTTTCATAAGGAAACGCCCGGCTTTCAATCTGCAAAGGCAATCGCCGCGCCTGCGGGGAGCCGGCTTGCATCAAAGCGGTAATGCGCGGTAACCTTCCGGCGGGGAAGGATATTTTCCTCGCGCTTCGGCTGCCCGCCGTTGTGCAGAATAAACGGCTGCCCGTTTTTATTGCGCTTATCGGAAACAATGCCAATATGCGAATCATTGCCGAAAATCACAATATCCCCCGGCTGCCACTCTGCGATCTCCTGCGGATCGGTGGTAAGCGGAAGTGCGTAAGCCTCAAAAAACGCATGCAGGTTCCCCACCCGCCTGAAATCGATATTGGCGTCGCGTTTTTCGATTGCCGGATAGCGCGCCGGGTTCGCCTGTATATCGGTATCGACCATATCCTTCAGGGAATAGCCGGCCTCCCGAAACGCCCGCCAGACCAGATCGGTGCAAACGCCGATCTCCTCGGGCGGGTAGCCGCCCTGATAATATGCGCCGTTATAGCGCGGATGGTTTTGCGCGTCTTTTTTCGCGCCCGCCAGCAAATCGGCGTAATCATCGGTTCCATTCTGATTGAAATCCACCGTGCTCACCGCCGTTTCCAGCCCAAAATCCGCAGCGCTGTAGCCTTTTTCGGGCAGCCAGCCCATAAAGAAGCTCAGCATCCATAATCCGGCGAGCAAGCCTGCTGCAAGCAGGGCAATCAGGCCGATTTTAAGCTGCTTCCTTTTGATCATCGATTATTTTCCCCGCTTCCTCTTCTGTTAGAAATCCATAACGGATCATCTTGCGCACGACCTGCTCCTGCCGCTGCGCCGCCAGCTCCGGATTGGCATTAAGCGCATAAACCGAAGGTGCGTTCGGCAGCCCGGCAAGCAGTGTTGCCTCATAATCGCTGAGCGCAGCGGGCTCTTTTCCGAAATATCCCTGGCTTGCATCCCAAACGCAGTAATATCCGTTTCCATAATAAATGCCGTTGATATAAAGCTCCAGAATGGTATCTTTATCGTAATGCTTTTCCAACTGAAAGGCCATAAAGACCTCGGCGATCTTACGCTCCAGCTTCCGCTCCTGGGTAAAATACATATTTTTGGCAAGCTGCTGGGTAATCGTGCTGCCGCCCTCTTTAAGCGACCAGCTTCGAATATCATTCCAAAGCGCCCGGCCGATGGCGATCGGATCAATGCCCGGGTGCTGGTAAAACCGGTGATCCTCCACTGCGATCACCGCTTCTTTATAAATATCCGGCAGCTCCGAAAGCGGCGTATAGGAAGCGTTATTTTGATAGGAGGCAACCTTTTCAGCCAGGGGCGTCTCCTCAATTGCCGTGCGGTACATCCGGTAGCCCCGCACCAGGAAGACGGCGCTGATCACAGCAATTACCGCCGCCAGCGTCAATAAAACGCCGCACAGAATCCTTAGCACGGTTTTCTTTTTTCTTTTGATGGCAGTCATCAGGCCGTCTCTCCTTTCCCTCTGAATGAACGAAACCGACTCAGCGGTTGCGAATGGCGTCGATCGGCCGCTTGGAGGCGATCCGTTTTACCGGAATATAGCTTGCGGCCGCTGCAACCAGCAGGCTGACCGCCAGCAGCAGCAGAATCTGCCGCGGGCCGAAATTCAGCACAGTGATCAGGATGCCCACTTCATTGCGCAGCAAATGATTGATCACCGCGGTTCCCGCGAATACGCCGATGCAGGATAACACAAAATTGATCATAGCAATGATAAAGCTCTCGGCAAAGAAAATACGGAATACATCGCTGCTGCGCGAGCCAATCGCCCGCAGAATGCCGATCTCCTGCTTTTTATAGGAAATGCTGGTGCTGATGAAATTGGCCAGCATCAGCGCTGCAAAAACGGCAAAAAACAGGCCGATGTAAAGAAAAACCTCCGAAAGCATTTTCAACGCATCGTGAACGATGTCCAGCTCATAGGTAACGGAATTCTGCAGGGGGAACCGAATATTCGTATCTTCCCGATAGCAATAGGATACCAGCTGGCGGATCTTCGCCTGATCCTCCGGCATGCCGCCCACGGCAAAGCTGTAATCGCCCGCGGTATCTTCTGTCATCTGCTGATAGAGCGCATCGCCGGTTATCACTGCGGAATACATCCAGCCGCCGCTTCCAATATCGATAACGCCAACAATCCGGTAATCGCTCAGCTCCTCAGAATCTTCCGCAGTATAGGAATAGCTGCCGCCGCGCAGGCTGCCCATCTTTTGGGCAAGTGCAATCAGTGCCTGCGGATCCATTTGTTCCGGCAGCTCGGAATCTGCGCCGCCATAAACCGCCGTATCCTGCGCCAGGCCGCTTTCCGCCAGCAGATCGCTTGTGAGAATGATTTCCTTTTCGCCGAGTGTCTCTTTTTCCCCGTCCAGCCAGAGGATCTGGTCTTTTTTGAAATCGCTCAGACGGCCGATATACTGCGGATTAAAGCCCATCGTGTCATTATAGAAATAGAGATTACCCGCCGTAAGATCCTTTACCGGCGGCTGTGCGGCAATCAGCTTTTCCATCATGCCGCTGCCGACCATGGCCACGCATGCCAGGCTGTATCTTGAGCTGTAGGAAAATTCATTTGCCAGCGCAAAGTAGACCAGCTTTTCAGCCGTTGTCATATACTCTTTTTCTTCCAGCAGAGGGGTATAGCGCGCAAGATCCATCCGGGTGTCCACCACGCCGGAAACTGTAAAATCCTTTCCGTCGAGCGTCAGCACCTTCCCCACCATATCGGCGGCGGAACCGATCTTCTGGTAAACCGGCGTCCCTTCTGCGGTAGCCGGGGCATACCCGGCTCTGATAAAGGTTTCTGCCAGATACGCGCTGATGGCAATTTCATCTTTATTGCCATCGGGCAGCTTCCCTGCAAGCAGCGAATAACCCATCGCCTTGAGATCCGCCTCACTGATTTCAGCATATCCGCTGAATGCGGTTGCGTAGATCTGATAATCCGTTTTGCTCAGGCTGATTGCAGAATCGATCTGATTTGAAAAGGACAGGTCGGCACCGCCCGGCTTGTAAACCCCTCTGAGATGTACGCCGGTCTCGGCCTCAAATTGCTTCAGCTCCTCATCGGTGAGCGTATAGCCGTAATCGCGCCAGTAGGAATTGAGGCCGCTGCCCGCCTTTTTCGCCTTGACAATCGAGGTATAGGTTATTCCGGTATCGAGGATCGATTTGGTACAGGTTGAAACATGGTTATAGGCGCCGAAGGTATCGGCCAGCCCAAACAGTCCGAAAGCAATGCAGGAGAGGAAAATGGTAATCACCAGCCGCACCTTTTTATGCTTTAGGCCGCTTCCGCCGATTTTAAAGGCGTTGTGCAGCGGCAGCTTTGATTTAATTAATTGGAAGTGAGAGCCGTCCTGCCGGGCGATCCTTCCCGGATCGGTTGGGGCAAAGCCGCCCGCCCTTTTCCGTCCGGATGTGCGAATGGAAAGCCTGCCGCCCTTTTTCATGCCCGCCAGATATTCATTGATGGCAAGGCGGTCCTCTTCGGTCAGCGCGTATCCCGCGGCAACTTCGATTCCGTGCTCGCCAA
Source organism: Clostridiales bacterium (assembly GCA_003343605.1). Classification (GTDB taxonomy): domain Bacteria; phylum Bacillota; class Clostridia; order Oscillospirales; family QAKW01; genus QAKW01. The sequence continues at coordinate 6,951 of QAKW01000068.1, read as the reverse complement.
AGGTAAGGCCCTCCGCTTCTTCCGGCACCGCGGATTCCTGCGGGCTGCGCTCCATATCGCTGATCACGATACCATCGGCCAGTTCTATGATCCGATCGGCATACTGCTCGGCAAATTCGCGGTCGTGGGAAACCACGATCACCAGCTTATCGGCCGAGAGTTTTTTGAGTGTGTCCAGCACCTGCCGGCCGGTATTGGAATCCAGCGCGCCGGTCGGCTCATCGGCCATGATGATCTCCGGCTTTTTCACCAGCGCGCGGGCAATGGCCACCCGCTGCTTCTGCCCGCCGGAAAGCTCGTTTGGCTTGCGGCTTCCATATCCCTGCAGATCGACCTGCTCCAGAATTTCATTGATTTCTTCATCGGCGGCCTTTTTACCCTGCAGCTCCAGCGCAAGGCCGATATTGGCGCCAACGGTAAAATCCTCCAAAACATTGTATTCCTGAAAAATAAAACCAACGTAGGTGTTGCGGTAGGAATCAAAATGCTGCTGTTTGAAATCGCGGGAGGAAACCCCTTTGATGATGATTTCCCCTTTATCATATTGATCCAGGCCGCCCAGCACATTGAGCAGCGTTGATTTGCCGCTTCCCGATTTGCCCAGCAGAAATACCATGCCGCGATCGGGGAATTGAATGGTCACGTTGTTCAGCGCCGTAACCGGAACGCCTTTTTTGGGCTAATAGATCTTATATAGACCCTTTGTTTCAAGCATGAATCCGTCTCCTTTTTAATCGATTGTTCTTCAGCTGTTTGGGGCCGTAAAAGGCCCGGTCATAACACCGGCACATGCCGTTTAAAACGGTCTTAACCGCCTGCGGTTATTATCCCATATATTTCCTTAGGATTCAATGGTTGAAATCTTTAAGATTTATTTAGGATTCTCAGGCATCCATCTGATAGCCCCGGCCCCAAACCGTGCGAATGAGGCGCGGGCGGGCCGGATCATCCTCCAGCTTTTTGCGCAGATGCAGAATATGTACCATCACGGTATTCTGCGAAGAGGGCAGATACTGCTCTTCCCAAACCTGCTCGTAAATGGTAACCACATCCAGCGGCTTTCCCCGATTGTGCATCAGCAGCATCAGGATGGCAAACTCCTTGCGGGTCATGGCGATGGCCTCATGTCCCTTATAGACCGTCCGGCAGGTCTGATCCACGTAATATTCCATATCAACATCCTCCTTCTATCAGGAACCGCCCGCCCCGCCGCGTCCAAACGGCGGGGCAGTTCATCCCCTATTGATCAATCGATGGTATAGAGATAGAGTCTTGAAAGGGGGAGAACCGTTTCGCTTTTCTTAAAGATTTTCATTTTTCAGCGCATCGATCGGGTTATCTTTTTTGATTTTCCGCATGGAATACAGCATCGTGGCGAAAACCACTAGAAAAACGCTGCACACGGCGATCGCCACACTGTACCAGGGCAGATAAAATGAAGTTTCCCAGCCGTTCAGTATGGAACGGTAAATAAAAAAGGTAACCGCCACTGCCGCCGGCAGGCCGTAGATCAGCCCCTTCGCGCCATAAAGAATGCACTCGTAGTTCATCATCCGGTTAAAGCCGCGCTGTGTCATGCCAACTGATTTGAGCATGGCGAACTCCCGCCGCCGGAGGCTGATGTTGGTGGAGATGGTATTGAAAACATTGGCCAGCGCGATCAGGGATATCAGGATGATAAATCCATAGGAAAAAATATTCACGATACCCACCAGCGCCCGTTCTGATTCCTGCTGTGACGCCACATTGTAAAGCTGATCCGCAGAAAGATTCAGCTCGGTAAGCAGATTGTGCAGATCGGCTTCGGCCGTCTTGGGCGATGAGGACTTGATATAAAAATCCACCGCCGTCATCTCCCGGCCCGTGCTCAAAACCGTGTTTCTCACACTTAAGGGATAAACCAGCGTCGGCATATAGGAACTGAGCGCAATTCCGAGCGAACCATTTGAAAGGCGCGCGCCGATTGTTCCGCTGCGCATCATCAGCGGGTCATCCTCCGCGTATTCCCGCCGTTCCCCCGTTTCATTCTCATAAATATAGACGTTTTTTTCCCCGTCCGTGTTGCGTGAATCCACCAGGCGGAAATCATCCACGGTCTCCGGAATCAGCGTAAAAGAATAGGAAACCTCATTTTTTCCAAAGAAAGGAAAGGAATAATATTTCTGCTCGCCGGGCTCCCAATATTTCAGAAAATCCAGCGCTACCGCGCGGGGCTCTGCCGCAAAGCCGAAGGCTTGGGGATCCAGCTTGTTTTCCCGGAGCCACCGCTCATACGCCTGGTCTTCCAGAAAAACAAACCGTGTCGGCATCGCTTCGCGCTCCTGGGCCTGCATATCGCTCCCATCGGAGCCTTCTTCCAGTTCTTCCTGCTTATTGCGCCAGTTCAGATAATCGGGATTCAGATCTTCATCCTGATAATACGTGCTGAAGGCAATATTTGCGGCATATTCCACATCGGTCACCGCTTTGAGCGCCAGCATCTTTTCCTGCATCTGCGCCGGGGTCAGATCGGTTTCCTCCAGCTCTAAACCATAGGTAATATCCCAATCGGTTTTCTCTACCAGCGCGTTAACCGAGCGGTTCATATAGGAGCAGAAGCTGCTTGCCGAAATAAACAGCACCACGCTCAGGAAAAGCGAAAGCACCGTGGCCCGGTATTTCTTCCGGTTGCGCTTAAAGTTTTTATTGGCCAGCATGCCTTCAAAGCCAAACAGCCGGTAAACCCAGGCGGCGCTCTTCACCCTGCGCGCCCGAATCGCCACATCGCCGGTCTGCCGGATGGAATCGATGGCGCTTCTTCGGATCGCCTTACGGGCGGGCAGCCAGGCGGAAACCAGCACCGTTATCAGGCCGATCGCCGCGGCAATCACAATCGAAGGAACCGATACGTGAAGATCCAGGGCAACGCCGTATTCGGTTAAATCCATCGCCTCGAAAAGCCCGCCGGTGCACCGAAGCGTGATTCCGATCCCGGCGATACCCGAAAGCACGCCAAGCGGGATCCCCGCCGCGGAAAGAACCAGCGCCTCAAAAAGAACGCTGCGGTGGATCTGGCGGTTGGTTGCGCCGATGGATTTGAGAATTCCGAATTGCCGTGTCCGCTCGCTTACCGAAATGGAAAATGCATTATAGATCAGTGAAATAGAGCCGAAAACAATAATCGCAATCAGAATTGCGGCCATGCTGTAAAGCACGGAATTGAAGCTGCTTTCTCTGGAGCTTCCGCTGTAGCGCAGCAGCTCGCTGTTTACCGTATTGGCATAGGCGCTCTCTTCCAGCAGCGCATAAATATCGCTCATGTTCTTCATTTCGATGTAAACATCGTAATCGCCCTGCGCCGCGGAGCCGATCGTAAGGGCGGTATAGCCGGGTGCGCTGTAGCTTTCAAAGGTCGGGCGTTCATAAAACCCCACCACGGTGTAGCTGCGCCGCAGCCGCGGCGTAAAGCGTTCCGATTCCACGAAAGAATTTTGCTGATTCAGCGGTTCTCCATCGATCGTCCGTGCGCCCAGCTCCAGCTCCAGCCGGTCGCCCAGCGCATAATTTACGCCGCCGTTGGTAGAAAGATGCTTGGGCAGCAGAATTTCCCCTTCCTGCTCCGGCAGCCGGCCGGAGATCAGGTGAAGCGGCAGCAGCGCCGCGGTTTGATCGTCCATCCCCTGAATCATCAGATAGGGCTTATATTCATTTTTACTGCCAATCAGCGCGTAGCCCGTATTTTCCAGCGCGGTAATGCGTTTAATATCATCCCGCTGCCGCAGAGCAGCCAGATCTTCCGCGCCGACACTGTATTCCGCACCATGCCATACGCCGTCTGTCGCCTTGATCAGCTCCAGCATATAGTTTTGCAGGCTGGATACGCAGGTGGTTACCGCTGTAAACATCGCGGCCGAAAGCACAATGCCGATGATGGTAACCCATGTGCGCGTTTTATTCTTCATGAGCGTTTTCAGCGCAACCCGGTTGAGGATATTCATTTGCGGATCACCTCGTCGCGGGTAATTTTTCCGTCTTCGATGGCGATCACCCGGTCGGCCTGCAGCGCAATATTCTCATCATGGGTAATCACAATCAGGGTCTGGTTGTATTTCCGGTTGGAAAGTTTCAGCAGCTCCACAATCTCCTGGCTGTTTTTGGAATCCAGGTTGCCGGTCGGCTCGTCTGCCAGCACCACCATCGGCGCGTTCATCAGCGCCCGGCCAATGGAAACCCGCTGCTGCTGCCCGCCGGAAAGCTGATTGGGCAGATGCCCTTCCCGCCCCTTCAGCTGCAGGATCTCAAGCAATTCCGAAAGCCGCTCTTCATTAACGCGGCGGCCATCGAGCAAAACCGGAAGCGTCATATTTTCGGTAACATTTAAAACCGGAATCAGATTATAGAACTGATAGATCAGCCCCACTTCCCGGCGACGAAAAATCGCAAGCTGTTCATCGTTTTTTGCATAGATATCGCTTCCGTCCATATAAACCCTACCGCCGGTCGGCTTATCAACGCCGCCGAGAATATGCAGCAGCGTGGATTTTCCCGATCCGGAGGGCCCGATGATCGCCAGGAATTCTCCCTTTTCCACCGAAAAGGAAACGCCATCCAGCGCCCGAACTTCGTTTTCTCCTTTGCCATAGGTTTTGATCAAATTTTCTACTCTCAGAAGTTCCATAACATGCTCCTTTGCTTTGAATAGCTTTATCATACCTGCTGCAAATGACGGTGAAGTGACTTTTTTATTACAAAACCGTCACTTCATAAATGAAGCGCCCGGAACCATTTCCGGGCGCCTATATTATCTCTTTATAAAAACGCAGGATAAAACGGGCCCCGCCTTCCGGCAGGTTTTCGGCCCGGATGGTTCCGTTTTGCCGGGAAACGATCATGCGCGAGAGCGCAAGGCCGATCCCGATGCTCTGCTCCCCGGCATCCCTGCCGCGGTAAAACCGCTCAAACAGATGCGGAAGATCCTGCGGATCGATTCCGCTTCCATTATCGCTGATCAGGATTTCACAGAAAAGAGCGTTTTCAGAAGCCTCTACCCGGATTGCCCCGCCGGGAGGCGTATGCTCCATGCAGTTTTTCAAAATATTTCCAACCGCTTCGCACGACCAGGCAAAATCTCCGGCAAATCCGGCGCCTTCCGCAATCTGCAGAATCAATTCCTGCCCCCGGAGATCCATGGGAACCGCCAGCGCCTCCGCCGCTTTTTCGATCAGCCTGCTTACGGAGACCGGTGTTTTTTGCAGGTAGGCGGTATTACTGTCCAGCCGGGACATTTTAAGCAGCGATTGAATCAGCCAATCCATTCGCTGCAGAAGCTTCTGCAGCTCCCGCATGCTCCTCAGCCGCTCTTCCTCCGGCAAATCATGCTTGCCCAGCATGGAAATGATCAGATTAATCGAAGTAAGCGGCGTGCGCAGCTGGTGGGAGATATCCGCCAGAAAATCCGCAAGCTGCCGCTTATCCTGCTGAAGCGCCCCCGCCTGATCCCGCAGCTCCAGCGTCAGCTTGCGGATCTCATTCTGAAGAATCGCCAGCTCGCCTTCCGCATAATGCTCCCACTGCACCTTTTCCGCGCCATGCAGAATCCGGTCGATATCATGGCTGAAGGCGCGGATCTGCCGGTACCGAACGCCGGTTTGCAGCGCAAAGAGCCCGGTAAGCAGAAAAAGGCTCAGCAGCGCGGCGCCGGCGCCGCGCAAACCACCCGCCCAGAATCCGCCGCCCACCGAAATCGCCGCCGCGAGCAGGTAAAGCGGCAGCAACAGGCGAAGCTCCGGATTTCGAAACCAGCCCATAGTGCTTACCCCGCTTTATAGCCGAGCCCTCTCACCGTTCGGATCAGGGCCGGGTTCTGGGGATCGTCTTCAATCTTATCCCGCAGGCGTTTGATATAAACCGTGAGCGTATTGTCGTTTACAAATTCTCCCGCAATATCCCAGATTTCCTCCAGCAGGCGGCTCCGGCTGAGCACAATACCGCGGTTATTGAGAAATACCAGCAGCAGCCGGTATTCCAGCGCCGATAAAAAAATCTCCTGCCCGTTTTTGCGCACCTGCGCTTTTTCCGGATCCACCCGCAGAGGGCCCAGCTCCAGCACTCCGCCGACCGGGCGGCTGCGCCGCAGCACGCTGCGGATGCGGGAAACCAGCTCCCGCGGGCGGAAGGGTTTATTGATATAATCATCGGCCCCGAGATCAAGGCCGGTTACCGCGCTGTATTCATCGGCGCTGGCCGTGAGAAAAATAACCGGCGTTTCATAATTCTTTTTAATTGCCGAGCAGAGCGCAAAGCCGTTACCATCCGCCAGGGAAACATCCAGCAAAACCAGTTCGGCACCGCCGCCGGCGAGCTTTTCCAGCGCGCTTTTCTGCCCGTTTGCAGAATCCACTTCAAAACCCTCTTCTCTTAAAAACGCCGTCAGGGAGGCCACAATGCTCCGGTCGTCTTCCACCAGTAATATTTTCGTCAACGTCCACCGCCTCCTTTTTCGTTTATTGTATCACAAGCCTGTTTAAAAGGCAACCCGGAATCAGAAGGATCCCACCGGGCCGCGCTGCGGCCCGGTGGGATCCTTTACCTCTTTAAGCCGGCGGGAGTCGAACACGCCGGCTTAATGCAGCAATTTTTCCAGGCAAACCAGCCGGACACCCGGAATTCCATTGAAATCGCAGGGAACAATGCCCGCCTCCCGGTAGCCCAACCGCCGGTATAAGCTGCGCGCCGCCGTATTCCGTTCATTGGTATCCATCCGCAGATAGGGGCAGTGGTTTTCCAGTGCATAATGCTCGTAAAACCCAACAAATTTTGTGCCATAGCCCCTGCCCGCAAAAGCCGGATCCACAGCAAGCGTATGCAAAACCATGATCTGTTCCGGGGGAGCATCCCGATATTGCCATAAAGCGTTTTGATATTCCGGCACCTGCGTCTGATTGATCCGCGCGGCCGCAACCACAGCATCTT
>QAKW01000090.1 GCA_003343605.1 Clostridiales bacterium | reverse complement strand
GCTGCTCCGGATTGCCGCCGTAAAATTCTTTGCCGCCGGTCAGCGGGCAGCGCGGTTCCAGATAATCGAATGCATCCAGCTGCATATTTCAAATCCTTTCATTCTCTCCAAGACTTCAGATCTTTTTTCGGTTCTCCCAAAGCTGCCGGCGATAAACCGGCAAAAAGCGCCTCTGCATTCTCCTTAAAATCCTTATAGGTCAGCTCTCGGCTGCGCACGATGGTAGAAGGTGCTTTTAAATCCACTTCATAAAGCCAGGGGCCTGCATAGCCCGCATCATGCAGCAGGCTTATAACAGCATTCCAGTTGATTCTGCCCTCTCCGGGCATCCAATGCCGCTCATTGAGAAAATCATAATCAGAAACATGAACAGTGATGACCTGTGCCGCGCATTGTTTTAAAAAATCTTCCAAAGACTCGCCGAGCAGATGATTGGTATCAAAGCAGAGGCGAAGGCGCTCATCTGCCTCAAGCAGCTTTTTCATTTCCTTTGCATTCCTGCCAAGACAGGTTCTCGGCAGATTCTCAACCGCAAGCGTCATCCCGATGCCCGCCGAAAAAGAAGCAAGGTCCGCCAACGTTTTTTGCGCCTGGCCGATCCGCGCCGGCCGCTCTTCCTCCTGATGGGGTTCCCCGCTCGGGTGGATCACAGCGATCTTAAACCCTGCGACCGCAGCCTTTTCCAGCAGCTTTTTCTGCGCATCTGCAGTTGCCTGCCGGATCGATTCTTCCAGTGCAGAAGGATCGTTGGTCTGAAAAGGTTGAAACGGCAGATGAATCGACCAAAGAGTCACGCCGGTTTCTGCGGCATTGCGTTTGAGCATGCCAAAATCCACATTCTGATATTCCCGGTAATTCATAGAAAGCTCCATCGCTTCTATGCCGTTATCCCGGTACTGTTCAAATCCGCGCTTGCTCAGATCTTTTCCGCCACAGGTTGATAGACCAATTTTCCAAGGCACTGCGTTCGCCCCCATTCATAATTAATTTTATTGTCTATTTTAAAATTATAACGATATTCTTCTCTTGTGTCAAGGCGCGCTGCCGCAATGAAATACTTTTTAAAATAAGAAACAGCAAACTTATTATAAGCAAAAAAACGCCGGAGCAAAGCAGACTTTACTCCGGCATAAAAAAGAATGGATGTCAAACAAAAATCATTAAAGGGATTTCAATTTGCAAAAAGTTGGCAGCAAGCCGGTGCGTTGCAAACCCCATTTATAAGTGTAAGCAGCGGAGGCACGGCGTGACTTTTTGCGAAAGAGGAGGAGCAAGGGAGCGGGCGGATGGCTTATTTTTCTGCCAAAGGCAAAAAAATAAGTCGGAGCAAAGCGAACTTTGCTCCGACGTGGTGCCGGTGGTGGGACTTGAACCCACACGCCATCGCTGGCAAAGGATTTTGAGTCCTCCTCGTCTGCCAATTCCAACACACCGGCCCATTAGAACGTGTTATATTATACCCGATCCCCCTGTAAAAATCAAGGGAATTTTAAAAAATAAATGCGGGCTTGAAAAAGCCCGCATCCGCATTGCCCACTCAGATTGAAATGGTATTGCAAACGTGATATAAATCCATCGGGAATTCCTTCTTCATGGCCAATGCTTCCTGAATATCGTAATCCACCAGTTTATCATTGGAAATACCAACAACCCGGTTGCTCTGGCCGGCTGCAAGTAAATCCACGGCATAACAGCCGAGCTGGCTGGCAAGCACCCGGTCACGCGCAGTGGGAGAGCCTCCGCGCTGCACATGCCCCAAAACGGTTGCCCTCGTTACGACTCCGGTGGTATCCTGGATATATTTAGAGAGCTCCTCCGCATGCCCGACACCCTCGGCAACAATCACGATAAAATTCGTTTTTCCAACTGCACGGCCTTCTTCTATCTTTTTAATAACATCCACAACTGAACTTTTGATCTCAGGCACCATAATATAAGCCGCGCCGGTTGCAATGCCCGCATGCAGAGCAATATAGCCCGCATTGCGCCCCATCACTTCAACAACCGAGCAACGCTCATGGGAACGCATGGTATCACGTATACGGTCGACCATATCAATCACACAGTTGATACAGGTATCGAAACCGATGGTAAAGTCCGTTGAAGAAATGTCGTTATCAATGGTTCCCGGCAGGCCGATGCAGGGAATCCCGCGCACGGAAAGATCCCCGGCGCCGCGATAAGATCCATCGCCGCCGATTACAACCAGCCCTTCAATGCCGTGTTCCCGGCAAACACGCACAGCTTTCTGCATTCCCTCTTCTGTGCAGAATTCCTTGCTGCGCGCAGTAAACAGCATTGTACCGCCGCATTGCAGAATATTGGAAACATCCCGCACGCTCAGATCTATAATATCACCGTTGATCAGCCCGGCATATCCCCTGCGCACACCGTCCACTTCAATTCCTTTAAAACGCGCCGCGCGGGTAACCGCGCGAATAGCTGCATTCATACCGGGCGCATCGCCGCCGCTGGTTAAAACGCCTATTTTTTTAACCTTTGAATCCATTATTGCACCTTCTTTTTTATCATTTGAGAGAAATTATACACTATCAGCCCAAAAAAATCAATGTTATTTTACGACAATCTCCTGATCGCCAAGTAACCCGCAAAGCGCCTGAAGCAAATCTTCCTGAATCTCTACGCCAAACTGATTTAAGGTCGATACACTCTTTCCCGTATCGGTAAAATAAAGAATGCATTCGTGAATCCCAGGATATTTTTTTAAAAGTTGTAAAACCGCATCCATTTCCGGGCTTTTCCGGCCCGGCAATTTGATATAAAGACGCCGTGTTTTCTCTTTAAGCTCTTTTTCACTGGGATAGCGCAGCTCTTCGATCAGAAGCTTTGTGCCGCGCACCTCATCCATCTGAACACGCCCGCGAATAAAGGCCATTGCGCCTTTTACCAGCGTACTGCGCCAGCGGGAATAAACCTTTGGAAATAAAATTCCTTCCAGACTTCCGCTCTGATCAGAAAGAGCAAGATACCCCATTTCCAGCCCGGTCTTGGTTTTAACCGTGCGAAAAGAATCTATCTGGGCAAATACCCAGATTTCCGCGCCGTCTTCAACGCTATTGGATAGAATGCCCGAAAAGGAGGTAATATCCCGGCGCTGATAAATATGACGGTAGGGTTCAAATGGATCATCACTCAGGTGTATGCCGATCATCTCTTTTTCAAACGCCAGTTTTTCCGCCTTTTCAAACTCCGGCTGCGGATTTTTAAAAAACTGCGCGCCCACATCAGGCGGTTCTTCCAGAATGGAAAACAGGCCGATCTGGCCTTCGATCTGGTCTCTTTTTTCTGCCGCAATGCTGCTGAGCAGCTGCTCAAAAATCATGGAAAGATGCCGGCGGGAATACTGAAAGCAATCGAAAACACCGCATTTAATCATACTTTCGATGGCACGGGAATTGATATCCATGCCGGCTATCCGGCTGCAAAAATCAACAAAATCTTTATACTCCCCATTTTTTTCACGTTCTTGCACAATATCATCCACCATCTTGGCCCCAACATTTTTTATGGCCAGCAGCCCATAGATAATCCCCTGATCCGTTGCCCGGAACCGGGAATAACTTTTGTTAATATGCGGCGGCATCACCCGAATGCCGAGCCGGCGGCATTCTTCAATATATTCCGCTGTTTTTTCAGTAGAGCCGATTACGCTGGTCATCAGCGCGGCAAGATAGGCCGTTTGATAATGGGTCTTCAGATAAGCCGTCTGATAAACCACCTTGGCGTAACAAGTCGCATGCGACTTGTTAAACGCATATTTTGCAAAATCAATCATTTGATCAAAGATCTGATTGGCCGTGTCCTCGTCGATCCCATTCCGCTTTGCACCAGGAACAATAATATTTCCCACTTCATCCACAGAACCGTGCAGAAAAATCTCACGCTCGCGTTCCATCACGTCCGTTTTTTTCTTGCTCATCGCACGGCGCACAAGATCGGCCCGCGCATAGGAGTATCCGGCCAGAGAGCGCACAATCTGCATTACCTGCTCCTGATAGACGATACAGCCATATGTCACCTTCAAAATTGGTTCCAGCTCTGGAATCAAATAATGAACCCGGTCTGGATGCGCCTTATTATCAATATACAGAGTAATGGAATCCATCGGCCCGGGACGGTAAAGAGAGATCACCGCAATAATATCTTCAAATTCCGTGGGCCTCAGGCGGGTTAAAACCTGCCGCATACCAGGGCTCTCCATCTGAAAAATTCCCATCGTATTTCCGCTGGAAAGCGTTCGATAGGTTTCCTCATCATTGAGCGGGATCTCATTGATGGCAAACGCAGGATCCGATTGCCGGATCAGTTTTTCCGTATCATGAATAATCGTCAGGTTTCGCAAACCGAGAAAATCCATTTTCAGCAGTCCGAGTTCCTCCAGCGTTGTCATGGTAAACTGCGTCACATAAGAATCGCCGTTTAAAGAGATCGGCACAAAATCGCTCACTTCATTTTCGGTAATCACAACGCCGGCAGCATGGGTTGAATTATGCCGCGGAAAACCTTCCAGCCGCAAGGCCTGATTTAAAAGCCGCTGCACATTCTGATTGGTTTCATAAAGCTCTTTGAGCGCTGGCACTTCATTGATTGCATCCTGAAGCGTAATTCCAAGCCGGAATGGGATCATTTTTGCAACAGCGTCTACTTCCCCGTAAGCCATTCCCATCGCACGCCCCACATCACGCACCGCCTGCTTCGCCGCCATCGTGCCAAACGTTACAATCTGCGCAACATTATTTGCTCCGTATTTTTCAATCACATAATCAATGACCTGCCCGCGTTTTTCATAGCAGAAATCAATATCTATATCCGGCATACTCACCCGCTCCGGATTCAAAAAACGTTCAAACAGAAGATCATAAGCAATCGGATCAATATCGGTAATGCCCAGGCAGTAAGAAACCAGAGAACCTGCTGCGCTCCCCCGCCCCGGGCCAACAGGGATATCATGTGTTTTGGCATAGGCAATAAAATCGCTCACAATCAGGAAATAATCTACATACCCCATATGATGAATGGTGTCCAGCTCATAGTTCAGCCGTTCATTCAGGGATTTGTCGATTTGGGAATATCGGCTTTCAAGCCCTGCAGCGCATAGTTTTTTCAAATAGGCATAGCTGTCTTTCTGTCCCGGTGGCAGCTGAAACCGCGGCAGATGAAACTGCCCGAATTCAAAATCATAATTGCAGGCTTCCGCAATTTTATTCGTATTTTCGATTGCTTCCGGAATCTGCTCAAATAAAGCGGCCATCTCATCGCCGCTTTTGAGATAAAATTCATCGGTTTCAAAACCGGGCGCGTCATCGTTGCCAAGCGTTTTATTCATCTGAATACACATCAGAACCTTTTGGGTATAGGCATCCTCTTTTTCCAGATAATGCGCGTCGTTTGTCGCCACGACCGGAATCCCGGTTTCTTCATGAATTTTAATCAGTCCCGGTATGATTACAGCGTCTTCCCGGTAGCCATGATTTTGCAGTTCCAGATAATAATCAGCGCCAAAAATCTGCAAATAACGCAGCGCCTCTGCTTTTGCGCCTGCATAATCGTCCTGCAGCAGCTTCTGCTGCACAGATCCGCCGGCGCACCCCGATAAACAAATCAGCCCTTCATGATATTGCTCCAGCAATTCAAAATCCGCACGGGGTTTAAAATAAAAGCCCTCCGTAAATCCGCGCGAAACGATTTTAATCAGATTATGGTAGCCCGTCTTATTCTTGGCAAGAAGGATCAGGTGATAATACCTGCCGTCGATATCATACTGCTTATCTCTCCGGCCATGCGGCGCCATGTAAATTTCACAGCCGATAATCGGCTTGATTCCCACTTTTCTGCATGCCTTATAAAAGTCCACCGCGCCATACATTACGCCATGATCCGTAATTGCAAGTGCAGTCTGCCCCAGAGCCTTTGCACGGGCAGGCGCCTCACTGATTTTGCAGGCACCATCGAGCAGACTGTATTCCGTATGAAGATGCAGATGAACAAAATTTTTCATGAAATTATCCTTTTATGTTTTTGGCGATCTCAACAATTTTATTAAGCTTGCGGCTGAGGCTCGGTTTGCTAAGCCTTCCGGCGCAAAGCTGGGAAAGCTCGGTGAGACTCCTGGTTGGATTTTCCTTACGCAGCAGTGCCACATAAACCAGATCCTCCGCCAGGGCGGATAAGCCGATGGTATTCTCAATTTGATTAATGGCCTGCACCTGCTCTACCGCCTTGTTCAGCGCTTTATCCATATTGTAGGCTGCGCAGTTATCCATGCGGTTATTATTATTATTTGTTTCCTTTTCGATCTTCACGTTCATCAGATCAAAAGCAGCGGTCCTGGCGCCAAGAATATAAAGCAGATTGTAGATTTGCTGGCTGTCTTTTAAATAAACAACATAATTGGATCTCCTTACGACCATCCGGCATGGAATCTCATGCACGTTTAGAAGATTCAATGTTGATTTTGCCAGCGTATAATAAGGCGTTACCAACTCAAAATGATAGCCGCTGAACGGATCACTGAAATAACCGCCGCTGAGAACCGCGCCTCTTAAAAATGCGTTGAAATTCTGCTGGGGCTGCAATAATTTTCTGTTTAACTCCAAAGTCAGTATCCGGCCATCCTGCATCTGAAGAATACGGTAAAGCCTGTGGAGCGCTTCTTTTCCCATCGTGGCGGTATAGGCGTTTGACGTTTCATCCATCAGAAATCCAGTGCCTGGGATTTCCGCGCAAAGCTGCTGCAGCCGGTTAATGACCAATACGTTTTCTGTGGTAATTTTTAAATGATCCAGCTCAACCGCCTGCCCGAAAAGCACCATTCCATAAAGCTCAGCCAACCGGCAGGAGGTCTCTTTTTCTTCGATTTTGCACAGTTCTTCTTTTACCTGAAAGCTGAAAGACAATGCAAGCGCCCCTTTCCTATTTATCGATGTCCCGGTGAATCACCGATACCTGGTAACCCATGGATTCAATAAATTCCCCGGTTTTTCTGGCAAAAGAGACGCTGCGGTGCTGCCCGCCGGTGCAGCCGAACGCAATCGTGAGATTGCTGCGGCCCTCGTTTGCAAAAAGAGGAAGTGAAAAATGAATCAGCTCCGAAAGCCGCTGAAACATCCCCAACGATTCCTCCCATTGAAACACATAATCGTAAACCTTTTGATCCAGGCCGGTCATCGAACGCATTTCTTCAATGTAATATGGATTCGGCAGGCAGCGCACATCAAAAAGCATGTCCGCATCATTCTGCGGTCCGTATTTAAAGCCAAACGACATCACGGTAACAGACATCGTGTGGTTTTCCGTACTGAATTTTTTCAGAATCAGCTCTTTGAGTATCTTTGCGGAGGAAAGAGACGTATCAATCACAACATCTGCTTCTGCCTTTGCCTGCCGCAGCATTTTACGCTCCATTTCAATGGCTTTGGCAATATCGCCGCCCGCCAGTTTTTCCAGCGGATGGCGCCGCCGGGTTTCTTTATATCTTCTTTTGAGCACCTCATCCGAGGCTTCCAGAAACAATACCCGATAATGAAAACCCAGTGATTTTAATGCGTTCAGCTCTTTATAAAGGGAATCAAACAATTCTCCAATCCGGCAATCCACCACAATACAAAGGCGATTAAAGTGTGCACCGGGCCCGCAGCAGATTTCAACAAACTTGGTAATCAGAGAAGGCGGCATATTATCAACGCAATTGTAGCCCATATCTTCAAAAACTTCAATTGCACGCGATTTCCCGGCGCCGCTCATACCGGTAATGATCATAATTTCAGGCAGGTTATTCTGCTCCAATAAAACGCACCTCACATTCCAGCTCAATCCCGGATTTCTTTTTGACCTGCTGCTGTACATGGGCGATCAGCAGCCGCACATCCCGGCTTGTTGCCCGCCCCCGGTTAATAATGAAACCGCAATGTTTTTCACTGACCTGCGCATCGCCGATCCTGTAGCCTCTCAGGCCTGCTTCTTCAATCAGTTTTCCGGCATAGTTGCCCGCAGGACGTTTAAAAACGCTTCCGGCACTGGGGTATTCCAGCGGCTGTTTTTCTTTTCTGCGGCGCTGAAGTTCCTCAATCCGCTTCAGAATTTCCTGCATATTTCCCTTTTCCAACCGCATCTCTACAGCGGTAATCAAATAAGAAGGGTGCTGCATAAAAAAACTGTTTCGGTAGGCAAATTGATGTGCCGGGCCTTCTATCACATGCGGCGCTCCCTCTTCATCCAGATAATGGGTCTTTAAAACAACCTGATCCATCGAACCACCATAAGCGCCCGCATTCATAAAAACAGCACCGCCAACTGTTCCGGGGATTCCATAAGCGAATTCCAGCCCGGAAAAGCCATTTTTAGCAGTAAAGGAAGAAGCCTTTACAAGCCTGACGCCTGCCCCAACTTTCAGAATATCGTTTTCATCAATTGAAAGTCCGGCCAGACGCTCTGTTTTCAAGATCCATTCTTGGCAGCCATGATCGCTGCCAAGAATATTGGAGCCGTTTCCCAGGAAAATCAGCCGTTGGTTCTGTTCGCGGGCAAAGCGAATCAGCGCACTGCACTGTTCTGCAGTTTCCGGATATAAAACCAGCTCCGAACGCCCGCCGATTTTAAAGGTTGTTAATTCAGAAAGCATACAGCCGTCTTTAAAAGAGATTTGATGTGCAGATAAAAAATTCTGTATCGGTTCCATATATACCTCGCCTTATAAATCGAATAAACACATTTGGCTGCTTACCGGGATTTCCCCGAAAACGCCCTCCTGATTCAGCAGTTCAATCACCGTGTTGGAAACACCGGCACGAACACGGAATTCCTCCTGGGATAAAATATCGCCTTCATCCCGGGCCTTCACAATATTCAGCGCAGCATTTTCTCCAATCCCGCTTAATACGCTGAACGGCATGCGAATGGCGCCGTTTTCGATTGTAAACGCCGTTGCCTTCGATCGAAACAGATCAACCGGCAAAAACTGAACCCCCCGCGCCATTGCTTCTACCACGATCTGATAGGTATTGATTGTTTCTTCGTCTTTCGCAGTTTTTGCCTTGCCTAAATTCTCCAGATTGCGAATGACGGACCTTACATGATCAATGCCCTTTACCACATCCACTGCATTAAATCCCTCAGGCCGCACTGTAAAAGTTGCACAGTAAAACTCAACCGGATAATGGATTTTATAATAGCCAAGCCGCATGGCGCCCATTACATAAGCGGCGGCATGTGCCTTCGGAAACATATACTTTATTTTCAGGCAGCTATCAAGATACCAATCGGGCAGATGATGGCTTTTCATTTCGCTGATCATTTCTTCGGTAAGCTGTTTTTTTGCTTTGCCCTTTCGCACAATTTCCATGATCTTAAACGCCATACTTGGTTCCAGCCCCTGATGAATCAGATAAACCATGATATTATCACGTGTACCGATAACATCTTTAATCTCGCATTTTCCTTCACGGATCAGATCCTGCGCATTGCCGATCCAAACATCGGTGCCATGGGAAAGACCAGAAATCTGCAGCAGTTCCGAAAAGTTCTTGGGCCGCGCTTCCACCATCATCTGGCGAACAAATTTGGTTCCCATTTCCGGCAGAGCGAGCGTTCCGGTTTCACAATCGATTTCCTGCGGCGTCACGCCCAGAGCTTCCGGACTTGTAAGAAGGCTGTAAACGTGCGGATCATTCATCGGAATATCGGCGAATTTCAAAGGAGTCAGATCTTCCAGATGCTTCAGAAGCGTAGGCACATCGTGGCCAAGAATATCTAGTTTCAAAATCGTATCATGCAGAGAATGAAAATCAAAATGGGTGGTTAGAATATCTGAATCCTGATCATCTGCCGGATGCTGAATCGGGCAAAAATCATAAACACTGTATTTTTTAGGAATAACCACCATACCAGCAGGATGCTGCCCTGTTGTACGTTTCACGCCAACACAGCCGTCTACCAGGCGCTGCTCCTCCGCTTTATTCAGCTTCATTTCCTTGCTTTCCAGATATTTTTTTACATATCCGTATGCGGTTTTATCTGCAAGGGTACCGATGGTTCCGGCTTTAAATACGTAGCCCTCTCCAAATAATTCTTCTACATATTTATGCGCCGTTGCCTGATATTCGCCTGAAAAATTCAAATCAATATCCGGCACTTTATCCCCCTTGAAACCAAGAAAGGTCTCAAACGGAATATCATGCCCATCTGCCCGCATCGGCGTTCCGCAGACGGGGCATTTTTTATCCGGAAGGTCAAATCCTGAGCCCACAGAGCCATCGTTAAAAAATTCGCTGTGTTTGCATTGGGGGCAAATATAATGCGGGGCAAGCGGATTCACCTCGGAGATTCCAACCATTGATGCCACAAAAGAAGAGCCGACCGATCCCCTCGAGCCAACGGAATACCCCGCTTCGTTGGACCGCTGAACCAGCTTCTGCGCAATCATATACATCACGGCATACCCGTTTCCAATGATGGAGTTCAGTTCTCTTTCCAGGCGGTCTTCCACCAATGGCGGCAGCGGATCTCCATAGATCTGATGCGCCGTTTCCCAGGAAATGGTGCGCAGCTCTTCTTCGGAGCCCTCCATTTCCGGCGCATGCATGCCGGAAGGAATCGGCGTAATCTCTTCAATCATATCGGCAATTTTATTAGTATTTTCCACCACAATCTGATGCGCCTGCTCAAAGGGAAGATAATCGAATTCCGCCATCATTTCCTCCGTGGTGCGGTAATAAAGCGGCGGTTGGAGATCTGCGTCTTCAAATCCGTTTCCGGCCATTAAAATCCGGCGGAAAACCTCATCGCGCGGATCCAGAAAATGAACGTCGCAGGTTGCAACAACCATTTTATTTAATACGTCCCCCAAATGAATGATCTGCTTATTAAAATTTTGCAGACCTTCTTCATTGGGGGTGGTGCCGTTGCGCATCATATAAGCGTTGTTGCCCAAAGGCTGAATTTCCAGATAGTCATAAAATGATGCAATTTCAAGCTGTTTTTCTTCCGTATCGCCCCGTACCACCGATCGGAAGAGCTCCCCTGCCTCGCAGGCGCTTCCAATAATCAGGCCTTCGCGCAGCCGTTCAATTTCCGAACGATACATCAGCGGCCGCCGGTAAAAATGGCGGATATTGGAATAAGAAACCAGCTCATAGAGATTCTTCAGCCCGGTTTTATTCCGAACCAGAATAATAATGTGATAACGCGGTGTTGTTTTCTGGCGATAGGTTTCCTGCGGGTTAAAGCCCGGCACCATATCATCTACCAAATAACCTTCTACTCCGTAAATCATCTTCACGCCGCATTCCTGCGAAATGGCCTGCGCGTTGGGATAATTCTGCAGATTGCCGTGATCGGTGATTGCAATGGCTTTATGGCCCCAATATGCAGCCCGGCGCACAAAATCCTCTATTGAGTTTACCGCATCCATTGCAGACATATTGGTGTGCAGATGCAGTTCTACCCTTTTTTCCTCCGATTGATCACGGCGCACAATGTATTTCGCCTCAAAAATACACTTTGTATTTATAACATAATCTTCCTCATATTTGTCATAAACAATCTGGCCGCTCGCGCTGATGGCCCGGCCCGGCTTCAAACGGCCGGAAAGTTCTTCGGCCTGATCCAGAGAAACCATAAATTTCAAAATAATAGAGCTGGTATAATCTGTAATATAAACAGAAAAACGAACGTTTTTCTGATCCCAGGTCGTTCTGCTGTCGCATTTAAATATATTGCCCATCACCGAAACATTGCCGTTGACCTGGCTTACCATATTGATTGCATAAAAATTCCGGCCCAGCCGTTCTCCATAGACCGGCGTATCGGTTAGTTCAAATGGGATTTTGGGCATTTCTGTCACAACTGGTGCCGCCCGCCTCCATTCCCGTTTTGTCGGCTCCTGTTTGGGCACAGCTGCGAATGCCGCCTGCGGGGGCGGCGCTTCTTCGAATACCGGCTCCGGAATTTCCGGAAGCGTGGAGGCATCTACCTGCGTAACGCCGGTAAAATGCAGCTGATACGGCTTTTGAAACCATTCCATCAGTATTTGATTCAGCGTATTCTGCACATCAAGCGCTTCCAGAATATCAAGGCCGCCATATTGCAGAGAAATGGTAATTGCATCGTTTTCAACCGTTGCAACAGAATCATTTAAAAAACCGTTTACTCCGCTGTTTCTGCGTTTCGCACAGGACATAATATCCTGCCATCGTTCCGGCAAAAACTGCTCGTTTATAAAGTTTGGAATGATTTCAGCCGTATGTAACTGATACGCACTTTTAATTTTTTCTTCCAGCTCCAGCAGATGGGAAAAAGAGAGATACTTTGGAAAAACAACATAAGCCTTGAGCATCCGGTGTTCCTGATTGGCTTCCACTTTTGTTGCATAGGCATCTTGAAACAGTTCTTTTTCCTCTCCGCTGAAAGAGCAACGCTTAAAAAAAGTCAGAAGATTTTTATTAGTCATTTTTTACTTCCTTCGACATCTCTTCGATTTCCGCCATCAGCGCGTCAAACAGCATCGCCTCCGGCACCTTTCGGATAATCTGCCCTTTTTTAAAGATCAGGCCTTCTCCATCGCCTCCTGCAACACCGATATCCGCCTCCCGCGCTTCGCCGGGACCGTTTACCGCACAGCCCATAACCGCAACTTTCAATCCGCTGCGGTTATTTGCCAGCGCGTCCTCGATGCGGGTGGCCAGATCAATCACAGAGATCTTGGTTCTGCCGCAGGTTGGGCAGGATATTAGCTGACAAGCTCCTTCCACCAGACCCAGCGCCCGCAGAATACAATAACCCGCGCGTACTTCTTCCAGTGGATCCGCCGTCAGGGATACCCGAATGGTGGAGCCGATTCCATCAGCCAGCAGGCTACCGATTCCAATCGCATTTTTGATCATGCCCATCTCTCTGGTGCCCGCCTCGGTCACGCCAAGATGAAACGGATAATCACATATTTTAGCCAATAGCCGGTAAGCTGAAATCATAGTTTGAACATTGGAGCTTTTAATGGATACCACCACGTCATAAAACCGATATTTTTCCAGAATTCTGATGTGACGCATTGCGCTTTCAACCAGTGCTTCAGGCGTAGGAGAGCCATATTGCGCCAACAGCTCACGTTCCAGAGAACCGCCGTTCACTCCAATCCGAATGGGAATCTGCCTGGATTTACAGGCGTCTACAACAGCTTTTATTTTATCTTCAGAGCCGATATTTCCGGGATTGATTCTGATTTTATCTGCTCCTGCTTCGATTGAAGCCAGTGCAAGCCGGTAATCAAAATGAATATCGGCAACCACCGGCATTGAAACGCTTTTTTTCAATCTCCGGATGGTTTCAACGGCATGGCGGTTTGGAATGCTCAGCCGGATGATATGACAGCCTGCGCTCTCCAGGGCAGCAGCCTGCGCTACGGCACTGTCGTGATCCCCGGCAGGGGTATTCAGCATTGATTGAATATAAATAGGCCCGCTGCCCAACAGTAGGCTGCCCACCCGCACCTGTTTTGCCAAACCGATCTCCTCCTTAAAACAAACCAACAATATCCTTGAGTGTAACCACCAGCATCAATCCCATCAACAGCGCAAAACCAACACCGTTGAGAACTGTTTCAATTTTAGGGCTCAGGGGTTTTCGGCGAATCGCTTCAATCAGCAGTAACAAAATGCGGCCGCCATCCAGCGCCGGGAAGGGAAGCAGATTCATAATACCAAGGTTGATCGAAATCAGCGCAATTACCAGCAGCAGTGAGGAAAGTCCAAGTGTTGCACTCTTGCCGATTACCGTTGCGGTTCCAACCGGTCCGCTGACCTGATTATAATCCGCTTTCATTGTGAAAATAGAGCCAACAAAGGAGTAAATAGACCGTGAAATGGAGATCGTATATCCAAAAGAATACCGCAGCACCGATAGTACACTGCGTTTTTCTCCATAAACTTTAAAATCCGTGTTATAAAACGAGCCGTAGGTTTCATCTTCAATTTTTGGGAACTGCACATCCTCCAGGAGAATTTTTTCCCCATTTCGCTGCACCGTCAGGTCAAATGCTTCAGCCTTGCTGTCACGCGATAGCGCATAGGAAATATCCATGTAGGAATAAATCCGGTAGCCTTCAATGGAAAGAATTTTATCCCCCTCCTGCAATCCGGAAACGGAAGAGGTTGCATTTTCATCAAACTGTGCAACCACAGTGGTTGGGAAAGCGGAAGTTGCCGCGTTGATACAGCAGATCAGCAAAAAGCCCATCACAATATTCATCACAGCGCCCATTACCAAAACCAGAAAACGCTTCCAGCGCGGTTTTTTATTGAAAGCGTTTTCATCATCGCTTTCCCCATCTTCCCCCTCAAGCTGCACAAATCCGCCGATCGGGAAGGCCCGGATGCAAAACCGGCATCGTTTTCCCTCGTGTTTAAACAGCGCCGGCCCCATACCGATTGAAAACTCATGCACTTTAATCTTTGCCCACAGTGCAGTAAAAAAATGCCCCGCTTCATGAGAAAGAATTAAGAGGCTAAAAACCAATATGGTGATAATAATATTAAATACTGTCTGCATTATACCCTACTCTTTTCATAAAACATGATTACGGCTTCTCTCGCCCTGCGGTCTGCTGCTAAAATTTCCTGCAGCTCCTGCGCATTTCCTTCAAGAGGCAGGCTGAGCGCCCGTTCGGTTAATTCCCCGATTTGCAAAAAACCAATTTTTCCTTCTAAAAAAAGAGAAACCGCCTGTTCATTGGCGCCATTTAATACGGTTGGATATAATCCGCCGGCGCGGCTGGCTTCTTTCGCCAGCTTCAAACAGAAAAAGGTTTCTTCATCCGGTTGTTCAAAATGAAGGGTCTTTCCGATCAGGGAAAGCGATAAATGGCCGCTTTCCACTCTTTTGGGATAGGTAATGGCATATTTAATCGGCAGATACATCGATGGAACGCCCATCTGTGCGATCACCGAACAATCGGCAAATTCAACGGCAGAGTGAACAATACTTTCCGGATGAATCAAAATCTCGATTTGATCGTCGTTTACATCAAACAGCCATTTAGCTTCCATCCATTCCAGGCCTTTATTCATCAGCGTAGCGCTGTCAATCGTAATTTTGGATCCCATACTCCAATTGGGATGTTTCAGCGCGTCTGCCTTCTTTACATGCTTCAGCTCTTCCCTTCCGCAACCCAAAAATGGCCCGCCGGAGGCGGTGAGCAGTATTTTATGAATCGGATTGCCCGCCGCACCCTGAAGACATTGAAAAATAGCGCTGTGCTCGCTGTCGACCGGCAGAATCCGAACGCCTTTTTTTCGCGCTGAATGCATTACCAGCCGCCCTGCGCAAACAAGTGTTTCTTTATTTGCAAGCCCGATATCCTTACCGGCTTCTATAGCAGCCAGCGTCGGCTCAAGGCCGATCATGCCCATCATG
>QAKW01000016.1 GCA_003343605.1 Clostridiales bacterium | reverse complement strand
GAAGAGGAAAAAGGGGAAAAATCAGCTCCCCATAAGAAATGAGGGATCGGCGGGCTTATCTTCGTTCCAGAGTTCATAGTGCAGATGGGCGGTTTCACCGCATTCCAGCAGCATGGAATTGCCGACGGTGCCAATCACATCGCCTTTTTTCAGCACCTGCCCCTCTGTAACGGCAATGGTATCGAGCGAGGCATAGCGCGAAACCTTGCCGTCGGTGTGCCGCACCACCACCATATTGCCCATCAGATCATCCTGCGCGGCGGTTTCAACCACTCCGTCGCAAACATTGAGCACATTGGTGCCGGCTGCGGCGGCGATATCGATGCCGCTATGGATCCGCCAATCCTTCAGCGTATAGGAATAAACGGGCTGGTCTGGGGAATAATGAGCAATGACTTCGCCGCTCAGCGGCGCGCTGTATTCCGCGGCCGTAACCTGCGGTGCGGGCTGCTCCGCGGGAGGATTCTGCTCATCGGTTTGCCCGGAAGCATCATTGCGCTCATCGGGAACCGTCTGATCGATTTTATCAACGCCCTGGGTATCCTCCGGCTGTTCAATCGGGGTTTGGGCCTTTTCCTGCTGCGACGCGCGATAGGAAAGAAAGCTGACCGTGCCAACGGTGAGAACGCTTAACGCAAGAACCATATAATAGCCCTTTGTTTTTAAAAGATGCAAGATTTTTTCCTTCATGGCCTTTCATCCTTTCATATTTGGAAGCTTACTGCTTCTAATATGGACGAAAAAACCATACTTTATTCACGGATTAGGGGTAATAATCCGTTGCGATGGTAATACCGGTATAATAATAGCTGAGAATTTCGCGAAAGCTGTAGCCGTTTTCAGCAAGCACCGAAGCGCCGTACTGGCTCAGGCCTACCTGATGGCCGTAGCCGGAAACCCGGAAGGTGGCGGTATCCTCTTCGATCTTCAGCGTAAAGCGGGTGCTGCGCAGTGAAAAGAGGGCGCGCAGCTCCCGCCCGGTAAAGGATTGATCGCCGATGACCATTGTGGCCACCGAGCCGCCGGCAGAGAGTGTTACGGCGCCGAGTTTGCAATCGGTCTGCCCCAGCAGCTCCTGAAACTGCGCCAGCGGGTAGGATACGGTGGAAGAAAAATCTTTTGCATTTTCATCCCAATGGGAATCAACCGTTTTCAGATAGGGAACCTCTGCGCCCCAGACATCCGCCGCGTCTTCGGTGCGTCCGCCCGAGATTGCGTGAAAAACGGTATTGGCCGGTGCGTCCTCATAGAGAACCGCAACCCCCAGCACCGATTCCACCGCTTCGCTGATGCGCTCGCTGGAGGCTTCATACCAATCCTGCCCCCAGCGGGCGATGGCCTCGGCGGGCGAGCACCAGGCCTTGCAGTGATCGGGATTATCGCAGATATCGCCCGGATGGCCGAAATCGGAAGCCGGGTGCGCCGCCACTGTTTGCCTGCGGTGCAGCAGATAGCTGTAGGCCGCTACGGTCTGCGCCTTGAGCGCTTCCTCCGGATAGGAGGCGGGCATCTCACCCGCCACCACGCCCCAAAGGTAATCGCGCAGCTCCAGAATTTCGGTTTTGCCGGTTTTTTCATGATAGAGCGTAACGGTATAACCCTGCGGCTCCGGCTCACCCGGCGCGGGCTTTTGATCGAAAAAGCCCGCCTTGCCCAGCCCCAGCACTAGAAAATACGGCAGGAAAAGCAAAATAAAATAAAGAACAATCCATCTTTTTTTCATAAAATCGATCCTCACATCCTTTGGTACAAGCCTATGAGGGAGCGTGAGAAAAAATGAATTAAATCATGGAGAGAAGAAAGAAAATGCATAATGAGAACAATTACTTAATAAGGGCGTAATTCTTCCCGGGTTTTATATTCCAGCGATGGTTTGATCATTATAAAACGTTTATTGAAATTATATAGGAGGAATCAAAATGAAAGGGTCATATGCTTTTGAGCCAAACGAGGCAAACCGAATCCGGCTGAATTTTTTCGGAACGCAGGATCAAAAAGAGTTGCGGCGTAAGGCTGTGTGAGGCTTTTGACCTGCCGGAGACTGATGAGAACGACTGGGAATGGCTTAATACCGGCTTGCGCAGGGTGTTGGCGAAGAGGGAAGGAACCGTGATCGAAGTACAGGGATGTACCGCCTTACCGGCGGATCTTCGGGCGCTTTGCGGACCTCTGAAAACCATTTTTTATCGTGTTCAGGATGAACTGCCCAATATCAGGATTCTTTCATAAGCGCAGAGCTGCGCCCGCGGGAAAGAATCCCCGCGGGCGCATTTTTGTTTGAAAAGAATCTTGAAAATTTGGAAAATATGTGTTAAAATTGTGTAAAAAATAATGGAATGAAGCAAAAGGAGTGAAAACGATGGCAAGCCGGAGCATGAAACCGCTGAAACAAACGGTCAGTATTACGCTGGATCCCGATCTTCTCGCGCAAATCCGGGTTCTGGCCGAAGAGGAAGACCGCCCTGTTTCCCAATATATCAACCGCGCATTGAAAAAAGTGCTGCTGGGCAGGGAACGGCAGATAAAAAAGGGTGGAAAGTAAAAATACTTTCCACCCTTTTGCCAAATCCTCAGGCCTTATTTACAGAGCCGAAAAGCTCCATCTTTTCCTTCACGGTTGCTTTGATCGCCTCAAAGCCGGGGGCAAGGAGCTTGCGCGGATCGAAGCCCTTTCCTTCCAGATCCTTCCCCGCTTCGATATAGTTCCGGGTGGCCGCCGCAAAGGAGAGCTGGCATTCGGTATTCACATTGATCTTCGCAACGCCCAGCGAAACGGCCTTTTTGATCATCTCGGCCGGAATACCGGTTCCGCCGTGCAGCACCAGCGGCATTCCCGCTGTTTTGGCCTGGATTTTTTCCAGCGCCTCAAAATCGAGCCCGGCCCAGTTGGCGGGATATTTGCCGTGGATATTGCCGATTCCGGCCGCCAGGAAATCAACGCCCAGATCGGCGATTTTTTTGCATTCATCGGGATCTGCAACTTCACCGCGGCCGATCACGCCGTCTTCCTCGCCGCCGATGGAGCCCACCTCGGCTTCAACCGACATGCCCTTTTCGCCGGCCAGCCGGATGATTTCTTTGGTTTTTTCAATATTTTCCTCAATGCCGTAATGGGAGCCATCAAACATTACCGAAGAAAAACCATCGGCAATCACCTGCTTTGCCCCCTCATAGGAGCCGTGATCCAGGTGAACGGCAACCGGAACGGTGATTTTCAGCTCTTCGATCATGCCCTTTACCATTCCCATCACCGTTTTATAGCCGCACATATATTTGCCGGCGCCCTCGGATACCCCCAGGATAACCGGGGACTGATTTTCTTCAGCAGTCAGCAGAATGGCTTTGGTCCATTCCAGATTGTTGATGTTGAACTGGCCCACGGCGTAATGCCCCTCATAGGCCTTTCTTACCATCTCTTTTGCAGAAACGAGCATCGCTTTGTTTCCTCCTTTAATATTTTAATTGTATCTTCTACCAGAAGTTATTATAAGGCAACCCGCTAAAAAAATCAACAATTTCTTTGACTTTTCGGGAAGGATCAGGTATATTATTAATAATGATATATTTTTGAAAGGACCGAAAAAAATGAATAAAATTCTGATCTCGGCAGATAGCACCTGCGATCTCTCGCCCGCGCTCCGGGAGCGCTACGGCTTTCCGATCATTCCCCTGTATGTGAATTTGGGGGAGCAATCGTTTAAAGACGGGGAGGAGATGACCCCCGATCAGATTTATGAATATGTAGCCAAAAACCGCTCCCTGCCCAAAACCTCGGCCGCAACGCTGGCCGATTATCTGGCGTATTTTTCCCGCTGGGTGCAGGAAGGCTACGATGTGATCCACTTCAACCTCTCTTCTGAAATGTCGGCGACCCATCAGAACGCCCGGCTCGCCGCGGAGGAGGCCGGCGGAAACATTTACGTGGTGGATTCCGGCAACCTCTCTACCGGCACGGCGCTGCTGATGCTCGACGCCTGGGATCTGAAGGAGCAGGGGCTCGAAGCCGGTGAAATCTACGAAGAGATCCTGCGCCGGATTCCGCTGGTGCGGGCGAGCTTTGTGGTGGATACGCTCGATTACCTGCGGATGGGCGGCCGCTGCTCGGCAGTGGCGGCGCTGGGCGCCAATATTTTAAAGCTGCATCCGCGCATTTATGTGGCCGATGGAAAGATGGGCGTGGGCGAAAAATACCGCGGCGCCATCGACGATGTGATGGTGCGCTATGTAGAGCAGATGCTGCGCCAGAACGCCGGAAAAATAAAAACCAACCGCTGCTTCGTGACCCATACCCGCTGCCGGCCGGAAACGGTGGAAACGGTGATGGAAACGGCACGGCGCGCCGGCATTTTTGAAGAAATTCTCGAAACCGACGCAGGCTGCGTGATTACCAGCCACTGCGGCCCGGGCACCCTCGGCATTCTCTTCGAGGTTACGGAATGACCAGAGTTGCCCTGGGGCTGAGCGGCGGGGTCGACAGTGCGGTTGCGGCGGTTCTGCTCAAGGAGCAGGGCTATGAGCCGGTTGGCGTTTTTCTGAAGATGCACCGTGCAGGCTGCGAAGAAAACGCTGCCCGCAGAGCGGCGGAGGAGCTGGGGATCCCGTTTGTGATCAAAGACCTTACCGCACTTTTCGAAGAGCGGGTGATCCGCCCATTCGCGGCGTTTTACCAGCGGGGAGAAACCCCCAATCCCTGCATCCTCTGCAATCCGGCCGTGAAATTCCGGGGGCTTTCGGCCGCGGCGGACGCGCTGGGCTGCGCAAAAATCGCAACCGGGCATTACGCTTCCGTAGCCGTATGGGGCGGGCGGCACCTGGTGCGGCGCGTTTGCGGCCAGGAAAAAGACCAGAGCTATATGCTCTACGGTCTGGGGGAGGAGATTCTCAGCCGGCTGCTCCTGCCGCTGGGTTCTTTTACGCAGAAAAGCGCGGTGCGCGGCCGCGCCGGTGCCGCGGGGCTTTCGGCCGCGGCCAAAAAGGATTCGCTGGACATTTGTTTCCTGGCGCCGGGCCAATCGCTGCCCGCCTTTATCGCGCAATTTTCCGGTGTGCGGCCGCAGCCGGGCGGGATCCTTGGGGAAGACGGCGCGCTGCTCGGCACGCATCAGGGCATCTGCGGCTATACCGTAGGCCAGCGGCGCGGGCTTGGCGTGGCGGCGGAGCAGCGGCTTTATGTAACCCGCCTGGATCCCGAAGAGAATACGGTTACGCTTGGCCCGCGGGAGAGCTGCCTTGCCACGGAGGTTTTTCTGCGCGGGGCGGTATGGCATCTGCCGCTGCCTGAAGAGGGCCTCAGCGCAAAGGTGCGCTACCGCGACCGGGATACGCCCGTGCGGGCAGAGCTCCTTGCGGATCAGCGGGCGGTTTTGCATTTTGAAACACCGAAAATGGCGCCTGCTCCGGGGCAAAGTGCTGTCATATATTGGGAAAATTTTGTCCTCGGCGGCGGAATAATCGAAAAAACGGAAAAAAACCCTTCAAAAAAGTATAAAAATTCTAAATAACCACTTGAAATTTTGTATAATTTATTGTAATATATACCTAGTATATTATCCCATGAATGGCGAGGAGGACGCATATGGCTGAGAATGAGAAGCAGGAAGGCTTGCAGATGGAGGAATTGGAGGCGTTAGCCGGCGAATTCACTCTGGACGATTTAGCCGAGTTCGACAATGAACTGGAGTTTGACGTTTCAGATCTGGAATCGATCAAACCCGTTTACACAACCAAGGAAAAGCTGAAGCTGATCCTGATGAACAATACGGTTTTCTCCATTATTAAATGGTGTATTGCAGGTCTTGGGCTGATCGGGCTGGTTCTTTACATACTGGCTGTTGCCTCCAGCGATATCAGCGAAAGCCTCACAACCACCCTTTCCAAAGGGGTGCGCGGCGCGCTGACCACCGTTTCCAATCTGCTGCCGTTTTCTCTGATGGAAATTCTGGCAATTGTGGTGGCGGCTGGCATTTTGGGCTACGCCGGGTTCCTGATTTATAAAACGATCAAGGCCAAGGAAGGCGTTAAAATTGCCGGAATCTGGGTGCAGTTCGGGTATGTTTTACTTGCTGTTTTCGGCGCCGGGTTCCTGATTTATACCATGTGCTACGGCGTAACAACCAATCGTCCCCAGCTTTATAAAACGCATTTGAAGGATGTTTATTACCCCGGCCTCTGCACGGAGCAGACGCTGGACAGCGCAATGATCTATTACACCGATCAGCTCAACGAAGTGGCGGTGGAAGGTCTTTCCAATATTTATTATACGGCTACCGGCAACTCCCGGTATGCCTCTACCGGCAGCTCTATCAAGGAGATCAGCGACGCGGTGAACGCCTGCTTTGATCTGGCCGCGGAAGACTATGCGTTTCTGAAGGGCGGCAAGGTAACGGCCAAGCGGCTGATGGCCTCTCCGCTTTATACCGCCATGGGCATCGGCAGCATTTACAGCCCGCTGACTTCCGAAGTGCTGATCAATGCGGATTTCCCGGAAGTTGCGGTTCCGATGCAGGTTGCGCGGGCGATTGCCAAGCAGCGCGGCATTACCAACGATGGCGATGCGAGCTTTATTGCGTTTCTGGTCTGCACCCAGTACGCCGAAGAACTGGCGGACGCGGGCAGCAGCTATAATATGGACTTTATCAAGTATTCCGCTTATTTCGATGCTTATCTGGAAGTGGGCGGCGTGGTTTACCGCCTGGGCCCCGATATGCATCTCTACTGTGCTTCCGCGCTGAAAGAGAGCGTGAAGAAAGATGTGATTGCCTATACCAAAGGGATCGATACGCTTTACGGCAATGTTTCCAATCTGGAGTTTGTTGCCTCCGGCGATAAAACCAGCACCTCTGATTACAAGGTTCTGGCGAAGCTGCTTTACAAAGATTTCAATAATAAAATCAGCGATGGCGATATTGTGATGGAATACGACAGCGCGGATAATCCTGTTCCCTTAAAGAGCAAAAAGTACACCTACGCGCGTTATCTTATCTCTTTCTTTGCAGAGGATGAGGGCGGCGACTGGGGCAGCGCGGTTGATGAGGTTTATGAGGAATACAACCCCGAGCCTCTTCCCAACGACGGCACCGGCACCGGATTAGACGATACCGCAGCATAAAAATCAATATGGCACCGGCGCTCTGAAATTTTTCAGAGCGCCGGTTTTTCGCTATAGAGAAAACGGCCCTGCTTTTCATCATAAAAGCAGGGCCGTTTATAGCGATTAATCCAGATTCATTTCATTCAGGAGGTCCCTGAGAGCCTTGAGTTCTTCATCGGTAAAGGAAACGCCTTTGTTCATTTTGGTTCCGTCGGGCGACCATTCCCTTAAATCGTATTTGGGCGTGCGTTCCATCCAGCTGATTTTATTGAGCTGTTTGGCCCAGCCGTTTGCATTCTGCGGCAGATCGCCGAAATGCTCAGTGATTTCATATTTGAATTCCGCCAATGTGATCCCTCCTTATTATATTTAATATTACTATTATTATAAAGGGGGCCGGCGGCGCTTGTCAAGCGGTATTCCCAAAAAAACACCGCGCCGGGCCTTTTTAAAAGTCAAACAGCCCGGCACCCGCGGCAGAAAAGTCGTATTTCGATGCGTGATAAAAAATTTTATCTTCAGGTGTTGACATCGGTGAAAAAAAGTGGTAAAGTATGTATGTTAGCACTCGAAGGTCAAGAGTGCTAAACCAATGAAAGGCAGGTGAGAGGATGAAGGAGCGGCTGAATTTGATTATGAAGGCCGTTGTGGAAGCCTATGTTGATTCGGGCGAGCCGGTATCCTCGAAGCTGATTTTAGAGCGGGTAGATCTGCAGGTCTCCTCCGCCACGGTGCGCAACGACCTGGCCGAGCTGGAGCGGGAAGGCTATGTGGAGCAGCCGCACACCAGCGCCGGCAGAGTGCCCACGGAGAAGGGGTACCGCTATTATGTGGATTACCTGCTGCAGGCGCCGATCCTTCCGGTGGAGCGCGCGGCGGTGATTGAAGAGGCAACCCAGGATCCGAGCGGGAATGTGGATGATTTTCTGATGCATGCCATTTCCCGGTTTTCTGAAATTACCGGCTATACCGCGGCGGCGGTGATGGCCCATTCCGATGAAGACCGGATCATTAAGGTGGAGCTGGTGAAAACCGCCGATAACTGCCTGAATCTGGTGGCGATTACCCGAAGCGGAACGGTTAAAAACAGTTTTTGCCGCTTTTACTTCCTGGCAGACGATGAAGATATTGAGGATCTTTCTGCGGTGCTCAATTCTTTTCTGGGCGATGTGAGCTTCGCCAGGCTGACCGATGCTGATTTTGAGGCGTTGGAAGAGCGGCTTTCCACCCTGCATCAAAACTGGAATTTTGTTGCGGGCATTGTGAAAAATATGGTGGAATCGATCCGCCATCCAAAGGTTTTCGTATCCGGCCAGGGCAACCTGCTTACGCATCCGGAATTTTACGAAGTGCATAAGGTGCAGAATGTTTTGAATTTTCTGCAGCATGAAGATCAGATCCGCGCGCTGCTGAGCGTGCAGGGCGGTGAGGAGCTCTCGATTGCGATCGGCAGCGAAATTGCCGGAATCAATTTCAGCGATATGGGCCTGATCGTGCGCAAATATGGCAGTAAATCGGGCTTTGGGGCGATCAGCCTTCTGGGGCCGAAACGCATGGACTATGGCGCGAACGCCTCTCAGGTAGAATATTTTGCCAAATGCATCGAACAATATTTAAAGGACAGGGAAGGATCATGATGGAAGAAGAACTGAAAAAAGACCCGCCGGCAAAAGAGCCGGAACAGCCCGCGGAAAAAAAAGCGGAAGCATCCGAAACGCCGGCGCCCCCTGCAGAGACGGCCGGGAAGGATAAAAAGAAAAAAGAAAAAAAGAAGCCGAACGAATGGGAAGAAAAATGGAACGCGGAACACGATCAGTATCTGCGGCTTTACGCCGAATACGATAATTTCCGCAAGCGCACCGCCAAAGAGCGCGACCGCCTTTTCGGCGATGGCGTTGCGCGGGCGGTGGCCGCGATCCTGCCCGCTGTGGATAATCTCGAGCGGGCGATTCTGGCCGCGGCCGAAGGTGAGGGGAGCTTGAAGAGCGGCGTTGAAATGACGCTCCGGCAGCTTTTGGATTCCCTGAAAAACGTGGGGGTCACCCCCATTGGCGAAAAGGGCGAGCTTTTCGATCCTAACCGCCATGAAGCCATTATGCACATAGAAGACCCGGAATATAAAGAAGGCGAGATTGTGGAAGTATTCCAGCGGGGCTATGTTTATAAAGAAGAAACAGTGATTCGGCACGCATGTGTCAAAACAGCCAATTAAGGAGGTAATTTACAATGGGAAAGATCATTGGTATTGATTTGGGTACAACAAATAGCTGCGTAGCGGTGATGGAAGGCGGCGAGCCAACCGTAATCGCCAATAGCGAAGGCGCGCGCACAACACCCTCTGTGGTGGCATTCAGCAAAACCGGCGAGCGGATGGTAGGCCAGGTTGCAAAACGCCAGGCGATCACCAACCCCGACCGCACGATCTCTTCGATCAAGCGGGATATGGGCAGTTCCCGCAGAGTCAACATTGACGGAAAGAATTACTCCCCCGAGGAGATCTCCGCCTTTGTGCTGATGAAGCTCAAGGCAGATGCCGAGGCCTTTTTGGGCGAGAGCGTCAGCGAAGCGGTGATCACGGTGCCGGCCTATTTCAGCGATTCTCAGCGCCAGGCCACAAAAGACGCCGGAAAGATCGCGGGGCTGGATGTAAAGCGTATTATCAACGAGCCGACCGCCGCGGCGCTGGCCTATGGCGTGGATAAAGAAGGCGAGCAGAAAATCATGGTTTACGATCTGGGCGGCGGCACCTTCGACGTTTCGATTCTCGAAATCGGCGACGGCGTTTGCGAAGTGCTGGCAACTGCCGGCAACAACCGCCTGGGCGGCGATGATTTCGATCAGCGGATCATCGACTGGATGGCCGGCGAATTCAAGGCGCAAAACGGCATTGATTTGAAGGCCGACAATATGGCCAATCAGCGGCTCAAGGAAGCGGCGGAGAAGGCCAAGATCGAGCTTTCCAGCATGATGAGCACCAATATCAACCTGCCCTTTATCAGCGGCGGCCCCGCCGGCCCCCTGCATCTGGATATGACCCTCACCCGGGCGAAATTCAACGAGCTGACCGCCGATCTGGTGGAAGGAACAATGGGCCCGGTGCGT
>QAKW01000076.1 GCA_003343605.1 Clostridiales bacterium | reverse complement strand
CGGCCGATTTCGATTTCGATGAATGACGGCGCAGATTTACTGGATAAAATATTGGGGAGGTGATGAGATGAGTTTACCCGTTGTTGCGATAGTGGGCAGGCCGAATGTGGGTAAAAGCGCGTTGTTTAATAAACTGGCCGGCGCCAGGCTTTCCATTGTGGAAGATACGCCGGGGGTAACCCGGGACCGCATTTATGCAACCGTGGAGTGGCGCGCGAAAAACTTTATTTTGATTGATACGGGCGGAATTGAACCGGCCCGGGAAGATATTATTTTGGCGCAGATGCGCCGTCAGGCGGAAATGGCGATTGAAACAGCCGATTGTATCCTTTTTCTCACGGATATTCAAACCGGCGTTACAGCTGATGACCGGCAGATTGCCTCCATGCTTTATAAATCGGGGAAGCCGGTTGTTCTCTGCGTCAATAAGGTGGATCAGGTAGGCGCACTTCCGGTGGAATTCTATGAATTCTATAATCTGGGGCTGGGTGATCCGATTGCAGTTTCTTCGATCCATGGCAGCGGAACAGGAGATCTTCTGGATGAGATTTTTAAGCATCTTCTGTTTGAAGAGCAGAGCGATGAGGAAGAATCCCTGATTAAAGTCGCGTTTCTGGGAAAGCCGAATGTAGGAAAATCCTCGCTGATTAACCGTCTGCTTGGGGAGGAGCGCTGCATTGTATCCGATATTCCGGGAACAACCCGGGATGCGGTAGACGCACTTTATGTTTCGAAAGCCGGCAGCTTTTCACTGATCGATACCGCCGGTATTCGAAAAAAGAAAAAAGTAGAGGAAGCGGTTGAAAAATATAGCGTAATCCGGTCTTTTATGGCTGTAGAAAGAGCAGAAGTCTGCGTAATTATGCTGGACGCCGCGGAAGGCGTTACAGAGCAGGATACGAAAATCGCCGGCTTTGCAAACGATCAAGGAAAGGCGTTGGTCGTTGCCGTCAATAAATGGGATGCCATTGAGAAAGAGACCAATACCATGGAGCGTATGCGCGAAAAAATTCTGAAGGATTTTTCGTTTATTTCGTTCGCGCCGGTAATCTTTATATCAGCGCTCGAAGGGATCCGGCTGGAACCGCTGATGGAAGCGGTGAGAGATGCTGCCGCGGAAAATAAACGGCGGATTTCAACCGGTATGCTGAACGATGTTTTAAACGAGGCTACAGCTCGTGTGCAGCCTCCATCCGATAAGGGAAAGCGGTTAAAGATCTATTATATGACGCAGGCTTCTGTGCAGCCTCCAACATTTGTATTTTTTGTAAACCGGAAGGATTTATTTCATTTTTCCTATCAGCGGTATCTGGAAAACCGGCTTCGCAATACATTTGGTTTTAAGGGAACACCGCTCCGGTTCATCATCCGGGAGAGAGGAGAAAAATAAATGAGGGCCTTTCTTTTTGTACTTGTTGTATTGGCTGTCGGCGTGTTTTCTTACCTGATCGGCAGTATCAACTGTTCCATTTTGATTTCAAGACTTCAGATGAAAAAGGACGTGCGCGAATCCGGATCCGGAAATGCCGGCGCTACGAATATGCTGCGCACTTTTGGCCCTGCTGCCGGGGTTTTAACAATGGTTGGTGATTTTTTGAAAACACTTCTGCCCCTGATTGTTACAAAGCTGATCTTCCAGCAGGAAGAATATTGGCAGGCAATGGTTTCATTCAGCGGTTTTTGCTGCTCAATGGGGCATGTGTTTCCAATTTATTTTGGCTTTCGCGGCGGAAAGGCTGTTACCGTGGTTGCGATGGTGCTGTTTGTTGTGGACTGGCGCTGTTTTTTGGTTGGGATCCTGATTTTTATTTTGACCGTTGCACTGACTCGTTATGTCTCTTTAGGCTCCATCCTCGGTGCAGTATCCGGGCCAATTACCATGTTTTTTATCTGCCAGGACAATCTGGCAAACCGGTGGTTTGTGGTGGTTTGTCTGGGCGCACTGGCGCTCATGATTATATTGCTGCATCGGGAAAATATCAAAAGATTATTAAAAGGAACGGAGCGAAAAATCAGCTTCAAAAAAAATTAAAAAAAGCTGCATGCCCTGTAAACAGGCATGCAGCTTTTTCTATTTCGATATTTTTAACAAATAGGTTGCGGATTTTCCCGGTTAGTGTTATAATTTGAACGTTGATTTATCTTCGATATATTTGAAGGAGAGTAAGAATGAAAAAGATTTTCGGTTATATGAAAACCTATCTTTTTTATGTGCAGCTGCTGGCGGTGGTAACAATCGGCTCCGCCTTTGTGCCTGCGCTGAACCCTCTGGTTGCCTATGGAGCGGAAAACAGGCATATGCTGTTTTCTATTTTTACCGATTTGGGTGAGATTGAGCGGTATTTTGAAAGTGTTCTGAGTTCGTTCAGCCTGTTCAGCAGAGTCCTTTATGTGATGATGCTGCTTTTTTACGTTGGAATGGTCTGCTATATCTGCGGGCTTATTTTAATATGGGCAAAGGGGCAGGGCGGAAAGCAATCGCTGTTTACCGGGTCGGTGATCTTTATGATGATCTATCTGGTATTGTTTATTGTTTATTATTGTATTAACCGCGAGCTGCTTTATAACGGAAGTGATGTGATCCGTTCGGCCGGCGCCGTCTGGTCACATATCCCATTTGGAATTTATTATCATTTTTTGCTGGCACTTGCAGTTGCGGTATTATCGATTTTGGGCAGTGGCATTGATTTTAAGGCGGTTTGGTATGGCATGCGGCTGAATTGGATTCATCGGTTTAAAGGCGGTGTTCATCCTACGCCCCACAAAAATACCCGTTCTAAGCCGATTGAAACCCTTGCCCCGCAGAAAGAGATGATCTATCCGCTGCTGCAGCATATCGGCGCCATTTGCGAGCCATGTGTAAAGCCGGGGGATGATGTGAAAATCGGGCAGAAAATTGCCGATACGCCGGCGGCTGTTGCGGCGCCGGTTCACGCCACCGTTTCTGGAACCGTGAAAAAAATATGCGATTGGGATCACCCTACCGGCAATCGGATCCCGGCGATTATTATAGAAAACGATTTTGAAGACCGGCGCGCCGAGTGTTTTCAGGAGGCCTGCCCGGATTATCAGAGTAAAAGCCCGGAGGAGCTGATCGCCATGATCCGGGAAGCCGGAATTGTGGGGATGGGCGGCGCCGCGTTTCCAACACATATTAAATTATCTTCCGGGCTTGGCCGGGTTGATACCGTGGTGGTGAACGCTGCGGAATGTGAGCCTTATCTTTCCAGTGATCATCGGGTAATTCTGGAAAACATCGATGAATTACTGGATGGGCTGAAGATTGTTCGATATATTATGAGCGCTCAGAATATGTATATCGGCATTGAAAACAACAAACCCGATGCCATCTCTCTTTTACATAAGAAGCTGGCTAAAAGCCGCGTTCGGGTTGTGATTCTGAAAACAAAATATCCGCAGGGCGGCGAAAAGCAGTTGATTCGTGCCGTAACCGGCAGGGTGGTTCCTTCCGGAAAGCTGCCGGCGGATGTTGGATGCCTGGTTATGAATGTTGATACGGTCATTGCCATTTACCGGGCGATTGTCAACGGATCCCCGCTGATGCGCCGGATTGTAACGGTAGCGGGGCATGGCGTTGAGCGTTCCGGAAACGTCAATGTTAGAATCGGTACGCCGTTTTCGGCAGTATTGCAGTATTTCGGCTATAAGCCCTCTACCAGAAAGCTGATCATGGGCGGCCCAATGATGGGAACAGCACAGTATTCTTTGGATGCGCCGGTGATCAAAAGTACGTCCGGCCTGCTCTGTTTCACAAAGGATCAGTTGACGGCCGATCGCGATGTGGACTGTATCCGCTGCGGAAGCTGTGTGGCGGCCTGTCCGATGCAGCTTGTTCCAAGCTATATTGCGCAATATGTTAAGGCAGAAAAATTTGAAAAGGTTCAGGCGCTTCATGCGGCAGACTGTATCGAATGCGGCTGCTGTTCTTTTACCTGTCCGGCTAAAATTCCGCTGATTCAGTATATGCGAATCGGCAAACAGCGGGTCAGTGAAATGAATCGGAAAGAAGGAGGGAAGAGAACGTGAGTGAATTAATCGTTTCCTCATCACCTCATGCAAAAGACCACCGTTCAGTCAGCACCATCATGGGTTGTGTTCTGATCGCACTGGTCCCGGCGGCGGTCGGCGCGGTGGTTTATTTCAAATGGCGGGCGCTGCTTTTGATCGCGGTCAGCATTGTATCCTGCGTTCTTTTTGAATTTCTTTATAATCTGATGCTGAAGCGCCGCCAGACCATTTATGATTGTTCCGCAGTTGTTACCGGTGTTTTACTTGCGTTTAATCTTCCGGCTACGGCACCGCTCTGGCTGCCGCCGGTTGGCGCCCTATTTGCAATTGTTGTTGTGAAAATGCTGTATGGCGGCCTGGGTAAAAATATTGTAAATCCGGCAATTGCCGGCCGGATCTTTCTGTTTCTCTCATTCTCCAGATATATGAGCGGCTGCTGGGTAACGCCGTTTGACGGCCTTTCGACCGCTACGCCGCTTGCCTATTTGAAAAACAGCGGCGGTGAGCTGGTGACCATTACAAGCAAGTTTTCAATCACCGACTGCATGTTGGGCAATATTGGCGGCTGCTTGGGAGAAACCAGCGCTGCGCTTTTGCTGCTGGGCGGGCTGTTTCTTTTATATAAAAGAGTGATCAGTTGGCATATTCCGGTATCGTTTATCGGCACGGTGGCGGTTATTACATTTTTATTTCCGCGTTATCATGATATTTCCAATTGGCAGTATATGCTTTACCAGATTTTCAGCGGCGGATTATTTTTAGGGGCATTTTTCATGGCAACCGATTATACCACCAGCCCGATCACGCCGCGCGGCAGAATCATTTATGGGATTGGATGCGGGTTGATTACTGTATTTATCCGTTATTTTGGCGGTTACCCCGAGGGTGTTTCCTTTGCAATTCTGATTATGAATCTGTTTGCGGCTTTTATTGATTCTAAAACGATTCCTAAAAATTTTGGAGGTGAGCGGCGTGGCCTTTGGCACAAAAAGTCAAAAGATTGATTTTATCCGCGTTGCACTGACCCTTTTTGCCATAACGGCAATCGTTGCCGCGGTGCTGGCTGTTGCCAATTATTTTACGGCTCCGATTGTTGCACAATCGGCTAAAGAACGGCTGGATCGCTCGCTGCAGACGCTGATGGCGGATGCAAAAAGTTTTGAAACGGTTTCAGGCTTTGAAACCAGGGTGACGGTTGGCAATACCAAAGTTCCGGTTGCCGCTGTTTATGCGGCAAAGGATGCTTCCGGGGCGGTGATTGGTCATTGTGTGGAGGTAACGCCGAGCGGCTATTCGGATTTGATCGATATGATTGTGGCGGTCAACAGTGCCGGCGCTGTGAGCGGCGTGCAGATTCTTTCGATTTCCGATACGCCCGGTATCGGCATGAAGGTGCAGAGCGATGAAGTTTTTCAAAAAAGTGTGAACGGCCTGAATGAACCTGCGGTTATTGTGAAATCAAAGCCTTCGGCAAAGAACGAAGTTCAGGTAATCTCCGGCGCAACAATTTCTTCCAGCGCGTATATCAATGGTGTCAGCGCGGCGCTGGAAGTCGTTCAGAAGCTGGATTAAGGAGGGGCTAGGGGTATTTATGAAAGATCAAATAAAAATCAGAGATTTTTTTCGATCCGGCATCATTACCAATAATCCGGTATTAATTCAGCTTTTAGGAATGTGCCCTACGCTGGCAACCACCACTTCTCTGATCAATGCGATTGGCATGGGGCTTTCTGCAACCTTTGTTTTGGTCTGTTCCAATGTTTTAATCTCTCTGCTGCGCCGGTTTATTCCGCAGAAAATCAGAATTGCCGCATATATTGTGATTATTGCGGGGTTTGTTACCCTGGTTGATATGCTGCTGGAGGCCTATTTCAACAGTATTTATAACGCACTGGGCGTTTTTATTCCGCTGATTGTGGTGAACTGTATTATTCTGGCACGTGCGGAAAGCTTTGCTTCCAAACATCAGGTGCTGCCAAGCTTTATGGACGGACTTACCATGGGACTTGGGTTTACCTTTGCACTGGCAATTCTGGGAACTATTCGGGAGATTCTCGGCAACGGAACAATTCTGGGATTTCAGTTGTTCGGCGGCGCGGCGCCGCTTTCAATTCTGGCCTTGCCGGCGGGCGGATTTTTAACGCTGGGATTTGTGATTGCAGCCGCCCAATATCTGGTTGGCCGTAA
The DNA here is from genome assembly GCA_003343605.1 of Clostridiales bacterium. Taxonomy (GTDB): domain Bacteria; phylum Bacillota; class Clostridia; order Oscillospirales; family QAKW01; genus QAKW01. The sequence goes on along the minus strand of QAKW01000076.1, from coordinate 4,443 downwards.
AAAAGGAGGCGCCGAATAATGGATCAGTATAATTTAGGCACCATATTGGCGTTTGCTATAAATGCCATTTTGATTGAAAATGTTGTTCTTTCTCAATTTATGGGCTGCTGCCCCTTTTTCGGCGTTTCCAAAAAAAGTGATACCGCGCTCGGAATGGGAATGGCAGTAACCTTTATTATGGGCTTATCTTCGATCGTGACCTATGGAATTTATAAGCTCGTATTGGTGAGACTGCATTTGGAATATCTGGAAACAATCGCCTTTATTTTGGTCATCGCATCGCTGGTGCAGCTGGTTGAAATGGCGCTGCGGAAGCTGTTGCCCGCGCTTTACAATGCACTGGGAATCTATCTGCCGCTGATTACAACCAACTGTGCTGTTCTTGGCATTTGCCTGACCAATATTCAGGATGGCTATGATTTTCTCTCTTCTTTTCTGAATTCAATTTTTACTGCTTTGGGCTTTACGCTGGCAATCTGGATTTTTTCCCTTGTGCGTACCCGAATGGAGGAAGTCTGCGATATTCCGAAACCATTTCAGGGATTTCCGATTGCCCTGATTACCGCGGCCCTGCTCTCATTTGGTTTTTTGGGCTTCAACGGGCTGACCCTCTAAGGAAAGGAGACCATAATGTTAATAGGCATTTTAAAGGCTTTACTGGCTCTTGGGATCATGGGTTTAATATTTGGCGGAGCACTGAGCGTTGCTGCGAATCTTTTCCGTGTAGAAGAAGATGCGCGTAAAAATAAAATACTGGAAATTCTGCCTGGAGCGAACTGCGGCGGATGCGGCTATGCGGGATGCGCCAATTATGCCGATGCAATCCTTGCTGGGGAAGCGCCCTGCAATCAATGTGCGGCAGCAAAGGCAGAGGGTGCAATGGCGATTGCCCAGCTGCTGGGGACCGATGCCGGGGTGCTGAAACCGATGGTTGCACATATCCGCTGCCATGGCAGCAATGAATTTGCCAATAAAAAATATATTTATTATGGCATGAATGACTGCGCTGCCGCAAACCGGTTGTTAGGCGGATATATGACCTGCCAATACGGTTGCCTCGGTTTTGGAAACTGTGTTAAGAAATGTCCGGAAGGGGCGATCCATATTGAAAACGGCGTTGCCAAAGTTGATCGGGAGCGCTGTATTGGATGCGGGGTATGCCTGCAGGCCTGCCCGAAGGGTGTTATTGAGCTCCTGCCCAAAGACAGTGCGATATTGGTGAGCTGCTCGAACAAAGATAAAGGCGCGCGAACAAGAGAAGCTTGTAATATTGGCTGTATCGGCTGCAAAATCTGTGAGAAAAACTGCCCGGAGGGGGCGATTCATGTGAATGGCAATGTTTCGGTTATCGACTATGAAAAATGCATTGGCTGCGGGATCTGCGCCGAAAAATGCCCGCGTAAAATTATTGAGATGGCGGTGTTGAATCATGACGAATGAAGAATTAAGCAGTCAGTTGGTTTCAGTTTTATTGGAAAAGGGCCTTGAAATTGCGCAGGCGGAATCCTGCACCGGAGGGCTTTTATCCAAATACATTACCGATCAGGCGGGTGCTTCCAAGATTTTTCAGTGCGGCTTGGTGACTTACAGCGGGGATATTAAGCACCGTCTGCTGGGCGTTGAAGAAGATACGCTTCGGAATTTCGGAGAGGTGAGCGCTGAAACCGCCCGCGAGATGGCAGATGGTGTGCGCCGGGTAGCCGGCAGTGATATTGGCGTTGGCATTACCGGTATTGCCGGCCCGGGCGGCGGTTCGGCGGAAAAACCGGTGGGTCTGGTATATTTTGCTGTATCCTATGGTGAAATCTGCGAGGCGGTATGCCTGGAGCTTTTTGATTTAAAAACGCGGGAAGAAATCCGGGAAAAGACCATTCAATCTGTTTTGGAATATCTGCTGGCGTTATTAAACTGAAAACAGAGTCCATGAAAAAATTCATGGACTCTGTTTGTATAATAAGGAGATTGCATTTGGATCCGCGGTAAAATGCAGGTCGTAACCCCGGCTATGCCAGTATTGCAGATTCTTTTTCTTCTGGCCAAGTGCAATGGAAAGCTCCCGGGGCGGCACCCTGATTGAAAGCCGGCAGGGAGGCGGGGGAAGTAGCTTTTCCAGCCTTTTATTCAGGATACCGGTTCGAACCAACTCACCAAAAGCGGGATGAAACGCTCCGGCCACCGCGCCTTCCGCCTGATGCAGGCCGACTTTCAGCAATCTAATTCCTTTGTTTTGTAAAAACATGGCGATCGGAACCGTCCAGCAAACCGCCTCTTCTACGGAAAGCGGCTGATAGACTCCCTTGATATAAGCATCATAAAGCGCTGTTTTTGGGAAAACCACCGCAGGGTAAAGCCGCATCTCCTCCGGCTTCAGTGCTGCCATAAGCACCGCCGATTGATATGCCGTTTCTTTTGCATCGCCCGGAAGGCCCAATAGCATTTGCAGCCCAAGCGATAGGCCGGCCTGATGAATCAGGCGGCTTGCTTTTATAGTATCCTCCGGGGTGTGGCCCCTGTTTGCAAGCCGCAGAACCTCCGGATCCATACTTTGAGCGCCGAGTTCAACAGCCTTTACGGGATACCGGCAGAGAATATGCAGTATTTCTTCATTGATCCCGTCCGGACGGGTGGAGATGCGGATTCCGGAGAAAGAACCATTTTCAACAAAGGGCGCCGCAGCTTCCAGATAGGCGATTATCTGCTTTTCCGGCAGGCAGGTAAAAGATCCGCCGAAAAAAGCAATCTGCGCCGTATCCGCCCGGTGCTGCGGGCGGCTGGCGCAGTTTTTTATAAGCGTTATGATCTGTGAAACAGAAGGCGCGGCCCGCGAGCCGGTAATACGCTGCTGATCGCAGAATGTGCAACGGTGCGGGCAGCCGGCAAACGGAATAAAGATTGCCAGATTTTCATGCTTCATGGCCGCTCTTCACCGAGCATTTTCAGCGCTTCCCGCGCAGCCATCTGCTCCGCCTCTTTTTTACTTTTTCCGGTACCTTTGCCTAAGAGATTGCTGTTTAAAAAGCAATGAACCTCGAATATTTTGGCATGATCCGGGCCGTTTGCACTGATCAGTTTATAATGAATGATTTCACCCGGATTCTGCTGCGCGATTTCCTGAAGCGTCGTTTTATAATCAAAACTGTGCGTATGCTCATTCATTTCTTTCGCGCCGCGGCGCAGAAAAGGCAACATATATTTTTTCGCACTACCCAGCCCGCCATCCAGATAAACAGCGGCAAGAACCGCTTCAAAAGCATCGGAAACAATGGAAGGCCGCTCGCGGCTGCCGGCACGTTCCTCTCCATGCCCAAGCAGCAGATACCGCCCTAAATTCAATTCCTTTGCAAAGTCAAAAAGGGAATTCTCACAAACCAGAAGCGCGCGCATTTTTGTAAGATCCCCTTCCGGCAAATGGCTGTAATGGGAGAAAAGAAATTCCGCAGAGATCAGGCTTAAAACAGAATCCCCCAGAAATTCAAGCCGTTCATTGGACCCCGGCACCTCATGGCGATGCTCGTTGGCATAACTGGAATGAGCAAGGGCATGCACCAGAAGGGCTTCGTTCCGGAAGGTATAGTTCATTTTGACTTGCAGTTCTTTTATATCCGGCATCGTTTTATTTGCTGATATAATCGATCAAATCTGATACGCTTTTCAGATTTTCAAGATCTTCATCTTTAATCTGAACATCAAATTCATCTTCGATTGCCATAATGACTTCTACCATATCCAGCGAATCGGCTCCCAGATCTTCCAGGGTTGTATCCATGGTGATCATATCTTCATCCGAGATACCGAGCTGTTCCATAATAATTGCTTTTACCTTTTCAAACATTGCCGTATTATCCTTTCAATCATGTTCAATTATACAAATAATATAGTACCCATTTTCTAAAAAAATGTCAAGGCTTTTATTCTTTTATCAGACTTTTCTCAATCCGGCGGATAATATCGCTTTTGGCGAATATATCGGCTTGCCGGATCGCATTTTTAAAGGCTTTGGCGTCTGAAGAACCATGCGCCTTTATCACGGGTTTTGTAACGCCGAGAAGGGGCGCGCCGCCATATTCTTTATAATCCATTGTTTTACGGAAATTTTTAATTTGATCCATAATCAGAAGCGCGCCGATTTTGGATTTGAGGTTTTTAGTCAGCATTTCTTTCAGCGAAGCAGAGATCATTTTTCCCCAGCCTTCCGAAATTTTAAGCGCGATATTGCCGCTGAATCCATCAGCAACCACAACGTCGCACCCCCCTAAGGGAACTTCACGCCCCTCGATATTGCCGGTAAAATAAATATTTTGATTTTGCGATAAGAGGGAATAGGCCTGTTGCTGCAATTCCGGCCCTTTACAAGCCTCTGTGCCGTTGTTTAAAAGAGATACACGGGGTTTTTCGATATGTAGGCAGGCATTCATATAAAGGCTGCCCATTATTGCAAACTGA
>QAKW01000022.1 GCA_003343605.1 Clostridiales bacterium | reverse complement strand
TTATGATTCAGTTTGAAAACCGTTTTTTCTGCGTTTACCGCAGCCCGCTTCTGCTGGAAAACGGCGGTGAGGGCGCGCTTTTTCTGCTGGACGACATTACCGAGGCCGAAACGCTGGAAAACGAACGCAAACAGTTTGTCGCCAATGTTTCCCATGAATTGAAAACCCCGCTTACGGTTATAAAAAGCTATAGCGAAACCATGCTGGAAAGCCGGTTGGATGCGCAAACGAGCCGGCAGTTTCTTCAGGTGATCGATAAGGCCACCGATCAGATGAACGCCATGGTCAACCAGCTTCTGGAGCTGAGCAAGGCGGAGGGCGCGCCGCCCGGCGTGAAGGAACCGCTGGATCTGGTTGCCGCGGTCGGCGAAGTGGCGGAAGCCATGCAGCTGGAAATGCGCAAAAAAGGGCTGCGCTGCGTTTTGCATACGCCGCCGCAGCGCATATTGATCTGCGAGCCCGATAAGGTGCGGCGCGTGATGATAAACCTGCTGAGCAACAGTGTAAAATATTCCAGCGCGCAGGGCACTATCACCGTATCCATTCGGGAGGCGGAAGGAGGGGTGCTGTTTCAGGTGGCCGATGAGGGAATCGGCATTGAAAAAAAGCATCTGCCCCATTTGTTTGATAAATTTTACCGGGTCGATAAGGCGCGCAGCCGGGAAACCGGCGGAACCGGCCTGGGCCTTTCCATTGTTCATTCCATTGTTACCGGAATGGGCGGGAGCGTTACGGTGGAGAGCACCTACGGAAAGGGATCTGTATTTACCTGCTTTTTTCCGGGCTGAAGCAATTGATTTTTGCAACAGACTGTGTTAAAATAAAGAAAAAGGAGAGCACATCATGGCAAATGAATACGGAAACGACTTTGTTGTTTTAACAGATGAAGACGGCCGCGAAATCGAATTCGAGGTATTGGGCAGCATCGATTTGGAGGGCATGACCTATGTGGGGCTGATCGAGCAGTTCGAGGATCCGCAGCAGCAGCTGGAGAGTGACGGCCGGATGGTTGTTCTCAAGGCAATTGAAGACGATAACGGCGAAGAGCTTCTTGTGACAATTGATGATGAAGAACTGGCGCGTGTTCTGCCCGCCTTCGAAGAGGCGCTGGGCGAGGAATACGATATTGAGGGCGCGGAGGAAGAATAAAGCCGCACCCGCCGTCAATAATAAAAACACCCTGCGATGTACGTGGTCTGCACTATTTTGAGCCTACACTTATTCTACGGGAATGCGCTCGGAACGCTGTGAGCATGCCGGCTTTGGCGCCTGATACGCCATCGTCGGAAGCCTGTGAAGCGGCTCCGGCAAAAACCCACCTAACTTCGGTTAGGGATCAAAGTGTGCATTTCACGGCATCTGCGGGGCTTTTTTGAGGTTTTCTTATGGATGAATTTCTGCGCACCCGCGCATTGATCGGCAGCGAAGCACAGGAGCGGCTGCGCTGCGCCCATATTGTGGTGGCCGGCGCCGGCGGCGTGGGCGGCTATTGCCTGGAAGGGCTGGTGCGCGCCGGCATCGGCGCCATAACAGCGGTTGACGGAGACGTTGTTTCCGTCACCAACTGCAACCGGCAGCTTCTGGCGCTGCATTCCACCTGCGGCAGGGCAAAGGTTCTGGTTGCGCGGGAGCGGATGCTTGATATCAACCCCCGCCTGCACTTTGAGGCGGTGCGGGAATGGATCGGGCCGGATACGCTCGGGCGGCTCCCCGCTCAGGCCGATTATATCGTCGATTGTGTCGACGATACCGCCGCCAAGCTGCTGCTCGCTTCTTTTTGCAGGGAAAACCGGATTCCGTTTATCATGTGCATGGGCACCGGAAACCGGTTATCCGCGCAGGGCCTCCGGATCGTCAATTTCGATCAGACCGCCGGCTGCCCGCTGGCGAAAAAAATGCGCGGCCTGCTGAGAAAAGCGCAGTATCAAAACCTTCGGGTTTTATATTCCGCCGATCCGGTTTTGCCGGCTTATCCCATAGGCGACGGCGGAAAGCAAACAGTCGGCTCCATTTCCTTCGTTCCGTCTGCCGCGGGGCTGAAGCTGGCCGAGCATGTCTGCCAACGGCTGATCGGGCAATCCGCCGCCGCGGATATTCCGGAATAACCCAGCAGCCGCCGGGGGCTTCATTGCCCCCGGCGGCTGCTCTCGTTTTTTAGATCTCAGGCAATCAGAGCCCGATGGATTTCAGATACTGAATGCTCATCTTTGCGCATTCCATCGGCTTTTTATCCATGCTGGGCTGATCCTGCTCCACCACAACCCAGGAAGCGCCGGACTGCTCAGCCGCCTTGATAATCGCCGGAAAATCCTGCATGCCGTGCCCTACGGGCCGGAATTCAAAGCTGCGCTTGGCCGGCTTTTTCTTTTCGCTCTTGATGCCGATCAGCTCATAGAGCGGCTCATCCGCGTTTACCGCCTCGCGGTAAAAATCCTTCAGATGCACAACCGGGCAGCGGCCTTCATATTTACGGATATAATCGGCCGGATTCTCACCGCCGATATTGACCCAGCAGGTATCCAGCTCGGTCTGCAGCAGATCCGCCGGAATCAGCCGGTAAAGCATATCCAGCCCGTACTCCCCATCGATCTTCTGGAATTCAAAATCATGATTGTGATAAAGGGCCGTCATCCCCAGCGCTTTCACCGCCCGGCATACCTTCCGGATATCCTCGATCGTGGGCAAAAATCCATCGGTTCCGGGCCTTCTTTCCTCCGGCAGATAGGGCACCGCAATGTAGGAAACGCCGATTTCCTTATATTGCGCCAGCACCCCCTCCAGATCCTCGAGCATTTCCTGCAGCGGCACATGCGCGGAAATGGGATTCAGGCCGAGCTCCCGGCACCAGGCCCTGATCTCTGCGGGCGCGTGGCCGAAAAGACCGGCGAATTCCACGCCGTCGTATCCCAGCGCCTTTACCTTCTCAAGCGTGCCTTTAAAATCCTCTTTCATATCGTCGCGCACAGAATAAAGCTGCAATGCAATCGGTAAAGCCATGATTGTTTTCCTCCTCTAAATTGGTTTAAACCTATTCTAACACCATTTTTGTCAATTTTCAACCGAAACGCGCGGAAATGCGCCGATTTTTTAAGAGAATATGGATAATCTTTAAAAAAACCAAAAAGAGACTTGTAAACAATGGGAAATTCAGGTATAATAAGCGATGGTTAAAAGTTCATTATTTTTTAGGAGGATATAAAAATGTCTGTTAAAGTAGCAATTAATGGTTTTGGCAGAATCGGCCGTCTGGCTTTTCGTCAGATGTTCGGCGCCGAAGGGTATGAAGTGGTTGCGATCAACGATCTGACCGACGCCAAAATGCTGGCGCATCTTCTGAAATACGATTCCGCGCAGGGCAGATACGATGGCCATGAAGTTGTTGCCGGCGACGGCGAAATCACCGTAGACGGCAAAACCATCAAAATTTATGCGGAAAAGAATGCGGCTGATCTGCCCTGGGGCAAGATCGGTGTAGACGTTGTGCTGGAGTGCACCGGCTTCTATACCTCCAAAGAAAAAGCCGGCGCCCATATCGCTGCCGGCGCCAAAAAGGTTGTGATTTCCGCGCCGGCGGGCAACGATCTGCCCACCGTTGTTTACAGTGTAAATGAAAACATCCTCACCAAAGAGGATACCATCATTTCCGCCGCTTCCTGCACCACCAACTGCCTGGCCCCGATGGCGAAGGCGCTCAACGATTACGCGCCGGTTGTGAGCGGTATTATGACCACGGTTCATGCCTTCACCGGCGACCAGATGGTTCTGGACGGCCCGCACAGAAAAGGCGATCTGAGAAGAGCCCGCGCCGCGGCGGTCAATATTGTGCCGAACTCTACCGGCGCCGCCAAGGCGATCGGCCTGGTTATCCCCGAGCTGAACGGAAAGCTGATCGGCTCCGCGCAGCGTGTTCCGGTTCCCACCGGCTCCACCACCATCCTGGTTGCGGTGGTAAAGGGCAAGGATATTACGGTTGAGGGTGTCAACGCCGCGATGAAGGCTGCTTCTTCCGCTTCCTTCGGCTATACGGAAGAGCCGCTCGTTTCTTCCGACATCATCGGGATCACCTATGGCTCTCTGTTCGACGCTACCCAGACAATGGTTGCCAAAATCGATGAGGACACCTATCAGGTTCAGGTAGTATCCTGGTACGACAATGAAAACAGCTATACCAGCCAGATGGTTCGCACCATCAAATATTTCGCTGAGCTTGCATAAGAAAGCTCCGCACAGAGTTGTATTCAAAAAGGAGGCAGAATTTTCTGCCTCCTTTTTATGTGCGTGCAGAACCTGTGCTTCCGCCGTTTTTCCTTCCCTTTTCGCAAAATATATTGACAAAACGGATTCATCACTTCATAATAACATTATAAACAATATTTAATGCAATGATAGAAAGGAACCGGATGCGGCATAAAAAAATCATTTTGCTTTTAATATTGCTTTTTCTGCTTCTGGCTGGGGCTGCCACAACCGGGCTTTTCCTGCAGCGCCACAACCGGCAAAATGCCGCTGCTAAAGTTGGCGGCAGCCTGATTACGCAGGAGCAGGTGGAGGCCGTTTGGGAAAATCAGGCCTTCCGGCTCGATTGGCTGCGGGCGGAACAGGCCGCCTGCTCTGATCCCCTGATGGCGGACCGTCTCAATGAAGAAATACAGAAAAGAGAATCATATACCCGGGAAGAAGCACTGGATACGCTGATCCGAAAGGAACTGATCCGCCAGGAGTGCGCGGCATTGGGCATTACCGTTTCAGAAGAAGAAGCGCTGCGCGCCCTGCGGGAAAATGAAGCGCTGCTGCATGAACAGCAGAACAGCAGCGACCCGGAAACCCGTGCGCAGGCTCAAAAGCTGATTGAAGAGGATACCGCCTATCGAAACCACTTTTCACTCGGCGATGCGGAATATGAGCAGCGGCAGAGCGAAGGCTACCGGGATCTGCTGCTGAATCAAAAGCTTTACGCTGCCTTTCAGGAAAGAGCTTCAGATGAAGACTATGAGCAATATATAGCCGCTCTTTTTAATAAGTATCACGTTACAGTTTATTAAAAGCCGAAAAAAACGGAGGGTGAACGCATGAAGCATAAAAAATGGATCACCGCTGTTCTGATCGTGGTTTTACTCCTCTTCACCGGCGCCATCCTTGCGGCGGCCAATCGGGATCGGATCCGCACGGTTTTTGATCTTTCGCGGGAGCAGAGCAAAATAAAAGATAACAGCGGAAGCGTGATTGCGTTGGTCGGCGGTGCGCCCATCTATGAATCTGCGATTAAAAAATGGGAGCTGAGTTATGAATTCAACAACGCTCAGCTTGAAAACGCCCTTACAGAAGCCACCTCGGATGAAGCGAAGCTGTTTATTGCCGGACGTATAGACGAAACCAAGCATAAAACAGAAAACCAAAAAAGAGCAGAGATCATCGATCGTTTGGTTCAAAAAGAAAAACTGCTGCAGTTCTGCCCTTCAGTTGGCATTCAGGTATCAGATGAAGAAGCAGATGCTTATCAGGCCGAACTGGAAGCAGCATTTCAAAAATTGATTGAAAGCGGAAATGAATCCCTCAAGGGAATGGAAGATTTTATGGAGCAGCAGCGGCTGGGAAGCGGCCTGAGCGAGGAAGAATATCAAAAGCTGCTGCGCGAAGGCTACCGGGAGCAGCTACTATATCAGCGCCTGTATGAATATTATGAAAATCACAACCCCGATCAGCTGTCTTATCAGGACTGGTGGGCGGAGCAGACAGCGGATATCCCGGTTGTCCTTTATTAGAAAGCAACACCTCCTGCTGCAATGCAGCAGGAGGTGTTTTTGATTATAAGAGCTCTGCAATCTGAATGGCATTGGTTGCGGCGCCTTTGCGCACCTGATCGCCGCAGCACCAGATCGCCAGGCCGTTTTCATGCGTAAGATCCCTGCGGATTCTTCCCACAAAAACCAGATCCTGATCGGATGTTTCCAGCGGCATCGGATAAATCCGGCCGGCAAGATCATCCGCCAGCCTGCAGCCCGGCGCCTTTGCAATCGCCGCGCGGGCCTCTTCTACCGAAACCGGCCGCTCTGTCTGCACCGTTACAGAAATTGAATGGCTCCGCACAACCGGCACGCGCACGCAGGTGCAGTTCACCAGCAGGCCGGGCAGGTGCATGATCTTTCTGCCCTCATTCTGCATCTTCATTTCCTCGCTGGTATAGCCATCGGTGCTTTCTCCACCGATCTGGGGAATCACGTTATAGGCGATCTGATAGGGAAACACCTGCGGCTCCGCCGCTTCTCCGCGGGCCAGCGCCTCCACCTCCTGCATCAGCTCCGCCGGGCCGCCGGCGCCCGCGCCGGATACCGCCTGATAGGTAGAGGCGATCATCGACCGGATCGGGCTGATGGCGTTCAGCGCGTTCACCGCCGTGATGGTGATAATGGTGGAACAGTTCGGGTTGGCAACGATTCCCTTATGGTTTTGAACGTCTTCCGGATTCACCTCCGGCACCACCAGCGGAACCGCCGGATCCATGCGGAAGGCGCTGGAGTTATCCACAAAAACGGCTCCTGCCGCCACAATAGCCGGCGCAAACCGCTTTGCCAGTTCATTGGAAGCCGCGCCCAAAACCAGATCCATCCCCGCAAAGGCGCCCTCTTCGGCAAGCTCCACGGCGATCTGCCCGCCCTTAAAGGGGATCTTCTTTCCAACGCTTCTTTCACTTGCCAGAAGCTTCAGCTTCCCCACCGGAAAGTTCCGCTCTTCCAAAACTTTAAGCATCTCCCGCCCTACCGCGCCGGTGGCGCCCAGGATGGCTACATTCTTTAAATTCATTGCTCTACTCCTTATTTCACAAAACTATTATATAATACGCGAATCGCACTGGCATAATCCTTATTATCCACGCCAACGATAATATTCAGCTCATCCGGCCCCTGCGAAATCATCCGGATGCTGATTCCGTTTTCGCCCAGCCGCTCGAAAATCTTGCCGGACACCCCGGCCCGAAAAGCCATTTTACGCCCAACGGCGGCCACAATCGCAATCTGTTCGGTCACTTTGATACAATCCGGCCTCAGGCGTTTTTGCAGCTCGCCCAAAATCGAATAAAGGCAGCCGGAAACCCGGCCGGAATCCATGACCAGCGAAACGCTGTCGATCCCGGAAGGAACATATTCAATGCTCACGCCGTGATCCTCAAAGACCGCCAGGATCCTGCGCAGCTCCCCCACGGTGGAAGAAAGGCCGTTTTTGGTAATCGTGACCACCGAATAATCCTTTTTCCCGGCGATGCCGGTAATAAACCGGTGTTCGGTATCCGGCGTATCATCGAAGGATTCCATAATCAGCGTGCCGGGATGCTCCGGCTCATTGGTGTTGCGGATATTGAGCGGAATATTCTTTTCTCTTACCGGATAAATGGTTCCCTCATGCAGCACCTGGGCGCCTGCATGGCTGAGCTCCCTAAGCTCATTATAGGTGACCCGCTCAATCGGCTGCGGATCGTCTACAATGCGCGGATCCGCCATCAGAATGCCCGAAACATCCGTCCAGTTTTCATAAACGTCCGCCCCCAGCGCCGCGGCCGCAAGCGCGCCGGTAATATCCGAACCGCCGCGGGTCAGCGTTTTGATCCGGCCATCGGGCATCACGCCGTAAAATCCGGGAATCACAACGCTGCGGCCCTGCACCTCTTTTGTGAGTGCCGCGTAGGAGGCCTCCTGATCGATGGAGCCGTCGTATTTGAATTTCAGCCATAATTCCGCATCCAGAAAATCAAAGCCGAGATAATCCGCCATCAGCAGCGCCGAGAGATATTCTCCCCTTGAAGCAAGCTCTTCCTCGCTCATCCCCTGCTCCAGCCTGCGGCGGATCCGCGCCAGCGCTCCCCGGATATCCACTCTCAGCCCCAGATCGTCTGCAATGCCTGTATACCGGTCTTCAATCATGCCGAACACCGTATCGCAGGAAACGCCGTATTGCGTATGTGCATGGCAGAGATACAGCAGATCGGTAATTTTATGATCTTCCGAAAACCGTTTGCCCGCCGCGGAAACCACCACGACCCTTCGGGTGGGGTCCGCCTCAACAATCTTTTTTACCTTTTGATACTGGATCGCATCCGCCATGGAGGATCCGCCAAACTTTAAAACCTTCAGCATCTGCTTTTATTCCCAGGCCTGCACCGCGGCGGCGAAAGCCTGACCGTCTTCCCCTTTCAGCGTTTTCATAAGCGCGCTCATCTGCGCGACCGACAGCGGCTTTGTCAGCACACCGTCGCCGAGGGTTTCTTCCCGCACCTCCCGGCTCCGGCTGCTTTTGGTCCGCAGATAATAGCGGTAGTGGGCCAGCTCGTTATTCAGGGAAACCCGCGCGCCTTCAAGCGTATAAAAATTCTTCACGCCGTTTTGCAGATCCAGGCAGTCCTGCACCACATTGGCCGCCGTGGGATACCGGCCGGCGCCCTGCCCGTAAAAGCTCATCCTGCCGGAATATTCCGTTTCATAGGAAATCAGATTGAAATTAGAGGGAACCGCCGCGGTAAGGGATTGCTCCGGAAGCAGCGTCGGCTGCACATAGGCGGCCACCTGCGCCCCCTCCCGGCGGGCCACGCCCAGCATTTTGCAGACCAGCCCCCGGCTCTTAAACGACCACACATCATCATCGGTCAGATTCCGGATGCCGAAAACCGGAATTTCTTCTACCGGCAGCGCCACGTCGAACGCCACGTTTGCCGAAAGCAGCAGCTTATGCAGAATATCCAGCCCGTCAATATCGGCGGAAGGATCCGCCTCTGCATAGCCCAGCGCCTGCGCCTCTGAAAGCGCTGTTTTAAAATCAAGCCCGTTGCGCGCCATATTGCTCAGAATATAGTTTGTGGTGCCGTTCATGATTCCTTCGATGGAAAGCACCGGCTCCACCCGCTTCACCCGTTCCAGCGCGGTCAGCCAGCCGATGCCGCCGCCCACCGCCGCCGTGCAGCGGAAAGCCGCGCCGGTTTTACGCGCCAGGGCGGTCAGCTCCTCAAAATAGGTGGCAACCAGATATTTATTCGCGGTTACCACGTTTTTACCCGCGCGCAGCGCGGCGGAGACAAACTCATAGGAGGGATGCAGCCCCCCCAGTACCTCCACAACCGTATCCACTTCGGGATCTTCCAGAATATCACTGATCTGATGCGTCAGCTCCGGCACGCCGATTTCTCGGATATCCAGTACATACCGCACCTGCAGATTCTGCTGCTGCCGGGCAAGTTCATAAACGCCGGCGCCGATGGTGCCAAATCCTAATAAACCAATTATCATGCTGTTCTCCTGTCGTTAAGTTCCATACAGTGTCTTCCACACAAAGACAAATGATTCTGTATTAGATACAGAATAACACAATCCCCCCTGAATTGCAAGCAAAAAACGCAAAAGGAACAGCCCCTGAAAAAAAATCAGCGAAAGGCACAAAAAGATACCTTTCGCTTTAAAGTTTTTATTGAAGTTTATTCCGCCGGCTTGGTGACGTTTACCCATTCCTGCGCATCGGAAAGATGAAACAGCTCTTCCGGCGTAAGCCGGACCGCGCTGTTTGAGGAGCCGCAGGCCGGATATACCGTTTCAAACCGTTTGAGGGATTCATCCAGATAGACCGGGCAATGCACGCCAAACGGACACACCCCGCCGACGGCGTGCCCTGTCAGCGCTTCTACCCGTTCCGGCGGCAGCATCTTCGCCTTGACCCCGAATCGTTCTTTAAACAGGCGGTTATCAATCTTCCGATCGCCCGCCGCTACCAGAAGAATACAGCCGCTTCCCATTTCAAAGGAAAGGGTTTTGGCGATATGTGCCTCCGCGCAGCCCAGTGCCTGTGCCGCCAGCGCCACCGTGGCTGAAGAAACTTCAAATTCAATCGCCCGCTCTTCCATCTGCTTTTCTTTTAAATACTGATAGGCAATTTCCCAGGACATCTCTGATTCCTCCTAATTCTTTGTGTGAATATCCATCTGCGGGAACGGAATCGAGATTCCCTTCTCATCCAGCTTCTTTTTGACCTGCTCCAGCAAATCGAAATAAACCGTCCAGTAATCTGCGCTGCCGCACCATACGCGAAGGGAATAAACCATCGCGCTGTCCCCGTTTTCTGAAAGGCGGGCAAACGGCTCGGGATCCCGGAGCACCAGCGGATGCGCCCGGGCAGTTTCCAGCAGCAGCGCTTTCATCTCTTCCATATCGGTTTCGTAATCCACGCCGAACGTCAGGTCCACACGCCGCTGTGTAGAGGTGGAATAATTGGTGATCGTTGAATTGGTGAGGTTCCCGTTTGGGATGGTGATCGTTTTATTATCGGGCGTGGCCAGCGTTGTATAAAAAACGGAAATATCCTTTACCGTGCCGCTGACATCTGCCGTTTCAATATAATCGCCCAGCCGGAAGGGGTGAAAAAGCAGCAGCATCACGCCGCCGGCCAGATTGCCCAGCGAGCCCTGCAGCGCAAGGCCCACCGCAACCCCGCAGGAGGCCAGAACCGTCACAAAAGAAGCCATGGGGATTCCCATGATGCCCGCAATGGTCAGAAAAAGCAGGGCGTTGAGCGTAATGCGCAGCGCGCTGGTTAAAAATGCGCGCAGGCCCGGCTCCATTTTGGAAAAACCCTTCCCGTCATGCAGCCTGCGCACCGCCCATTTAATCAGCCGCAGGCCAACCGCCAGCAGGATCAGGCAGAAGATCAGGCGCAGCCCGGCGGAGGTTGCCCAGGAGACCAGTTCTTTTAAAAGTGTTTGTAAAGTTTCCATTCATTTCACATCCTTTTTTTCATTATAACGAATACCGGCACAAAATACAAGGCCCCTCCGCGCTTTTTTATTTGCGCCCGGTGGCGCAGCCGTCTATTGACGAAAAGCCGGAAGGGTGCTATAATATACTTTAATTTGAAAACAGGGAGGCGATCACGCGTGCTGCGCACGATCGGGATGGTTTTATATGTGGCGGGCTATATGATATGCGCCCTTCCCGGCCTGCTCCATGCAAAGCTGCTGGAAAAAAATCCGGAAAAGCACGATGCCTTTTGCCGAAAAAAAATTGTGCAGTTTGCCCGAAGATGCCTGCGGCTGACCGGGATGGAGCTGGAAATCCGCGGCCTCGAGCAGATTCCCGAGGAAGCAACCCTCACCGTCTATAATCATCAAAGCTATCTGGATATCTTTGTGCTGATCGCCTATATGCCCAATACCCATTCGATGGTGGCCAAAAAAGAGCTGGAGCATATCCCGCTTCTGAGCGCCTGGATGCGGGCGGGGCATTGCCTGTTTATCGATCGTTCCTCCCCGCGGGCGGGGCTGCTCTGCATCAACCGGGCTGCCGCGCTGCTTCAAAACGGCGTGAACGTTACGATCGCGCCGGAGGGAACCAGAAGCAAGGGCGGGCCCATCAAAGAATTCAAGGGCGGCGCCTTTAAAATCGCCGTTAAAGCGGGCGCGCCGGTTCTGCCGGTTGCAATCGACGGCACCTATAAGCTTTACGAAGGAAACGGGAACCGCCTGCGGCCCGGCCGTGTCACGTTGACCGTTCTGCCGCCGATTCCCACGCGGGGCTTAACCAAAGAGGAGCAGAAAGCGCTTCCCGGCATGGTGGAGCAGCAAATCAGAAAAATCGTTGAGGAGTAAACATGATGAAGAAAAAAGCATTGATCGCCCTGATTCTGGCCTGTGCGGCGGCCCTGACCGGCTGTACGGCCAAGACCTATGAGAAGACGAACGTATCAAAATATGTGACTTTGGGAGAATATAAGGGGATTACCTATAAACCGATTTCTACCGAAGTGACCGATTATGATCTCACCTGCGCCGTACAGAAAGCGCTCTCCGACTCCGGGTATGCAACCGTATCGGAGGATCAGCTCAACGAAGGAACGGTGCAGATCGGCGATACCTGCAATATCGACTTTGCGGGGTATAAGGACGGCACCGCCTTTGAAGGCGGCACCGCCGAAAATTATACGCTCACAATCGGCAGCGGCAGCTTTATCGATGGCTTTGAAGAGGGCCTGGTGGGCGTTGAGGTGGGAAAAACGGTGGATCTGAACCTTACCTTTCCGGAAGATTACAGCAACGAAGCGCTCCAGGGCGCGGATGTTGTTTTTACCGTGACCGTCAACTATATCAAGTCCCGCAAGAGCTTCCCCGCGCTTACCGATGAATTGGCCAATACGCTGGATTCCAGCGTTCAATCCGCGGAGGACTATCTCTCCAATAAAAGAAGCGAGCTGCAGGCCTCCAATGAATCTTCCGCGCAAAGCACCATTAAGAGCCGTGTTTGGAATCAGGCGATCAGCAACGCCGCCTTTGCGGAGAAGCTTCCTTCCACACTGCTGGAAAGCGCGCAGCAGGAATTCACCAATTATTATACCGCCTATGCGGCGCAGGCGGGCTATACCACCCTTACGGAATGGCTGACCGCCAACAGCCTCACCGAAGCCGTATTCAATCAGAAGGCGGAGGAATACGGAGAGTCTATGGTAAAAAGCCAACTGACCGCCTATGCGATCGCAAAGGCTGAAAATTACCGGGTGACCGATGAAATTCTCAATGAAAAGGCCGCCGCCTACGCAACGCAATCGGGCTATACCAACGCTTCAGACTATATTGCGAAAATAGGCGAAGACGCGGTAAAGGATCAGATTGTTTTGGATTATGCGGTAGATCTGGTGGTGGAAGCCGCGGTTGCGCAGGCATGAACGGCCGGCCTGTTTTGATCAGTGCCTGCCTTTTGGGGATCCCCTGCCGGTTTGACGGCAAATCAAAAGCGCATGCAAAGGCCCTTTCTCTTGCAGAAAAGGGGGATTGCCGGCTGATTCCCTTCTGCCCCGAATGTTACGGAGGGCTGCCGATTCCCCGGCCGCCCTCCGAGCAGCGCGGCGGCCGGGTATTCAGCGCTGCCGGCGCGGATGTAACCGCGCAGTATGAGCGCGGGGCGAAAAGCGCGCTGCGGCTCTGCCGGCTGTTTGGCTGTGAAACCGCCGTTCTCAAGGCCCGCAGCCCCTCCTGCGGCAGCGGCCGGATTTACGACGGTACCTTTACAAAAACCCTGATCCCCGGCGACGGGGTAACCGCCCGGCTTTTAAAGGAAAATGGCGTGCGGGTGCTGACAGAAGACGATTTATAATATAAACAGGCTTCCGTCGATTCGGCGGAAGCCTGTTTTCATGTGCCTGCATCTTCAATTTTCCGGTCTTTCCAGTAATAGATCCGGTCGCGTTCGCCGATCGGCCGCAGTACGCGGCAGGGATTGCCCACCGCCACCACATTGGCCGGCAGATCTTTTGTAACCACACTGCCAGCGCCCACCACGGTATTCTCCCCGATGGTCACCCCCGGCAACACAATGACACCCGCGCCCAGCCAGACATTCCGGCCGATGTGTACCGGCAGATTAAACTGCATCACCTGTTCGCGCAGTTCCGGCAAAATCGGATGACCGGCAGTCGCCAGCACAACGTTTGGCCCGATCATCACATGATCGCCGATAAAAATCTCTCCGTCATCCACCAGCGTCAGATTAAAATTGGCATAGACATGGCTGCCGATATGCGTATGAATCCCCCAGTTGGCATGAAAGGGCGATTCGATATAAACATTTTCGCCCACCTCGGCCAGCAGCTTCCCGATCAGCGCCGCGCGCTTTTCTTTTTCGGCCGGGCGCAGCCGGTTGATCTCATAAAGCAGCTCCAGGCAGCGCTCCTGCTCGGCGGCCATTCCCTCGTCCGTACAGGGGTAAAGGGCGCCGCTGCGCATCCGCTCTTCCGCATTCATCTCTAAGCCCTCCCTACCGGTTTTGCTTTTCCGCGATCTCCGAACGGCATTTGTAAATATGCCCGGCCGGAATAAAGCCCCGCACCATCGAAAGCGGATAGACACTGCTCTCCCGGCCGATCACCGTTCCCGGGTTCAAAACACTGCCGCAGCCGATTTCAACCAGATCGCCCAGCATCGCGCCGCACTTTTTCAGGCCCGTTTCTATCCGCCGGTCTCCCGCGGCAACGGCAACCGGCGTTTTATCGCTTTTCACATTCGATGTAATCGCGCCGGCGCCCATATGGGCCCGGTAGCCTAAAATCGAATCGCCCACATAATTATAATGCGGAACCTGCACCCCATCAAACAGAATCACATTCTTCAGCTCGGTGGAATTCCCCACAACCGCGCCACAGCCGATCAGCGCGTTGCCGCGGAGGAACGCGCAGTGGCGCACCTGCGTCTGCGCCCCGATGATGATCCG
This sequence comes from Clostridiales bacterium, assembly GCA_003343605.1. Classification (GTDB taxonomy): domain Bacteria; phylum Bacillota; class Clostridia; order Oscillospirales; family QAKW01; genus QAKW01. The sequence goes on along the minus strand of QAKW01000022.1, from coordinate 32,330 downwards.
CTCACCCAGAAAAGCGCTGGGCGCAACCTCCGCGCTCCTGTGGATCCAAACCGTCTCCTGCGGATGATCATATTCGCTGCTGTCCAGTGTTTTGCCCAGCTCAAGGATCCAATCGCCGATCCCGCCAAGCGCTTCCCAGGGATAGGTCACCCTGCTCAGCAGCGGCTTTGCCGCCGTATGCTCCAGATCATAGAGTGCCTGTATGGTTAATTCTTTCATCTCATTCCTCTTCCTTCACCAGTTTTCTGCCCATCAAAACCCCCATCACCGAAGCCATCATCAGACCGCGCGTCCAGCCGCTGGAATCCCCCAGGCAATATAAGCCCTTTACGCTGGTGTTAAAGCGTTCATCCATCGATACCCGGTTGCTGTAAAACTTGAGTTCCGGAGAATAGAGCAGGGTTTCCGTGGAGGCGAAGCCCGGCACCACATGATCCAGCGCCTGTATGAAGTTAATGATATTCATCATCGCCCGGTAGGGGATCGCCGCCGTAATATCCCCGGCCACCGCATCCGGCAGCGTGGGCTTCAGGTTGGATTGAGCCAGTTCCTTCTGCCAGGTACGCTTTCCATCCAGAATATCACCGAAGCGCTGCACCAGAATATGCCCGGCGCCCAGCATATTGGCCAGCTCGCCCACCTTCTGCGCATAGGCGATCGGCTGATTGAAGGGCGTATTGAAATTATGGGAAACCAGAATCGCCAGGTTGGTATTGTTGCTTTTCAGCTCCTTATAGGAATGGCCGTTGACCACCGCCAGATCGTTATCATAGTTTTCCTGGCTTACAAAGCCGCCCGGATTCTGGCAAAAGGTGCGCACCTTATTTTTAAAAGGCTGGGGATAGCCCACCAGCTTGGATTCATAAAGCACCTCATTGACCTTTTCCATAATTTCATTGCGCACTTCCACCCGCACGCCGATATCCACCGTTCCCGGCATATGCTCAATATGATGCTCCGTGCAGAGATGCTCGAGCCATTCCGCACCCCGGCGGCCGGTGGCCACAATGGTGTGCGCGGCATGGATCTCCCGCGTGGTTTTGCCGTCGCTTACAATGCCGCCCACGCAGCGGTTATTTTCAATGATCAGATTGGTACATTCGTGATTAAACAGCATCGTTACGCCATGCTCCAGCAGATATTGCTCAATCGCATAGTAAATATCCTGCGCCTTTTCGGTTCCCAGATGGCGAATCGGGCAATCGACCAGCTTCAGCCCCGCCTGAATCGCGCGTTTGCGGATTTCCTTCACCGCATCGGGATCACTGATCCCCTCCACATGGCTGTCCGCCCCGAATTCCAGATAAATGCCGTCGGTATAATCAATCGTCTCCTGTGCAAGCTGCTCCCCGATCAGATTCGGCAGATCGCCGCCTACATCCGCGCTCAGCGACAGCTTCCCATCGGAAAAAGCCCCCGCGCCGGAAAATCCGGTCGTGATATGGCAATAGGGCTTGCAGCTTACACATTTTTTTGTTTTGGTCTTTGGGCAGCGCCTTTTTTCCACCGGCAGCCCCTTCTCCACAATCAGGATCTTCTGCCGGCTGCCGCCGCGGATCATCTCAAGCGCCGTAAAAATACCGGCCGGACCGGCGCCGATAATTAAAACGTCTTCGTTCATTTTATTTCATCCCTTTCAAAAAAATGCCGTTATTGCCATAATAGCCGCAACGCGGCTATTATAGCATAAAATAACGGCACAGAAAAGTAAATTTTTAATTTTTTTATCGTTCCTCCCGGAAATAGGAAAGCCCCAGATGCGCGGGGGGCTGATTTTCCCGCTTTTTGCGCATGCTGATCAGAATCAGCACCACAATGGTCACCACATAGGGCAGCATCTTGAAAATTTCCTGCGTGCTGCGGTCGAGGCCCGGGATAAAAAGATACACAATATAAAGGCCGCCGAAAAGAATCGAGCCGAGAATGCCGAAATTGGGCCGCCAGAGCGCAAAGATCACCAGGGCGATGGCCAGCCAGCCCCGGTCTCCGAACCCGCCGTTGGTCCATACCCCGCAGGTATAATCCATCACAAAATACAGCCCGCCCAGCCCGGCGATTGCGCCGCCGATACAGGTTGCCAGATATTTATAGCGCGTCACATTGATGCCCGCCGCATCGGCGGTAGCCGGGTTTTCGCCCACCGCGCGCAGATTCAGCCCGGCCCGGGTATGATTAAAAAACCAGGATACCAGCAGCGCAACGGCGATCGCAAGGTAAACAAGAAACCCATACGATAAAAAGACCTGCCCGAATAAGCCGAGCTTAGAGGCAAACGGCAGCGCTGTTTGAAAATAAAGGCTGGTTTTGGTCAGGGCAATCGAGCCGCCCTCACCGAACAGGCTGGAAAGCGATCCGCCCAGGAAATTCCCGATCCCCACCCCGAAAGTGGTGAGGGCAAGGCCGGTTACATTCTGGTTGGCCCGCAGCGTAATCGTTAAAAAGCTGTAGATGAGCGAAAGAAACGCCGCGCCGATCAGAGCGGAGAGAAACGGAATCAGCACCGCCAGAAAGGCATTGGGGCTGGTTGTGGAGCGCTCATAGAAAAAAGCGCCCACCACACCGGAAATGCCGCCCATATACATGATGCCCGGAATTCCCAGATTCAGATTGCCCGATTTTTCCGTGATGATCTCCCCGGTGGAGCCGAAGAGCAGCGGTACGCCCTGAATAATGGCCCGCTGCAAAAATAAAGCGATGGTTGTCAGCATTTTTCGCCCTCCTTCTGCGCCCCGCGGAAATGCAGCTTATAATTTACAAAAAACTCGCAGCCGATGATAAAGAAAAGAATGATGCCGGTTAAAATATCCGATACGCTCTGATTCAGGCGGAAAGCGGTAGCAATCTCGCCCGCGCCGCGCTGCAGAAAAATAATCAAAAAGGAGGTCAGCATCATAATAAACGGATTGAATTTGGCAAGCCAAGAGACCATAATCGCCGTAAAGCCCTGGCCGCCGGCCGTATTGGTGGAAATCGTGTGATCGGTGCCGGAAACCAGCAGCAGCCCCGCAACCCCGCACAGCGCGCCGGAAATCGCCATAGTGCGGATAATAACCTTTTTTACGTTGATGCCGATATACCGCGCCGTATTCTCGCTTTCACCGACTACCGCAATTTCATACCCCTGCTTGCTGTATTTAAGGTAAACAAACAACACCGCGGCGATCAGCAGCACCACCAGAATGTTGAAAAGATATTTCTGCCCAAACAGCGCGGGGATCCAGCCCTCTTTGCCAACCGCGTTGATAACGCCCACGGTTGCCGATCCCTTCGGATTTTCCCACACCACCGTAAAAAAGGAAACCAGCTGAATCGCAACATAGTTCATCATCAGTGTAAACAGGGTTTCGTTTGTGCCCCATTTCGCCTTGAAGATCGCCGGGATCACCGCCCAGATCATCCCGCTGGCAACACTCGCCGCCACCATCAGCAGCATCAGAAGCGGCGCCGGCAGCCGCCCGCCGGCATAAATCATGCAGCCGGCTGTAGCCAGGCCGCCGATCAGAACCTGCCCTTCCGCGCCGATATTCCAGAATCTCATTTTAAAGGCCGGCGTTACGGCCAGCGCAATGCACAGGAGCATCGCCGTGTTCTGAAAAGTAATCCAGATCTTGCGCTGCGAACCAAACGCGCCTTTCAGCATCGCGGCATAAACCTGAACCGGATTATAGCCGGTTAACAACACGATCACCAGCGAGCAGACGATCAGCGCCGACAGAATCGCCGCAAGCCGGATCAGCCAGGATTCCCACCATACCATATGGTCGCGCTTGGTGATATGCAGCAGGGGCTCATGCACCCGCTTTTCTTTCTTATGCATCCTGCATCCCCCTTTCCGTTTTGGTCATCAGCAGGCCGATTTCTTCCTTGGTGGCTTTTCTGCCGTCTACCATCCCGGTGATCCGCCCGGAGCCGATCACCATGATCCGGTCGCAAAGCTCCACCAGCACATCGAGATCCTCGCCCACGTAGATCACCGCAACGCCATTTTCTTTCTGCTGTGTCAGCAGATTATAAATCGTGTAAGAGGAGTTGATATCCAGCCCGCGCACAGGATATGCCGCCATCAGCACTGTTGGGGAAGCGGCGATTTCCCGCCCAACCAGCACCTTCTGCACGTTCCCGCCGGAAAGCCGCCGCACGGGCGTATTGGCGCTGGGGGTAACCACCTCCAGCTGATCGATGATCCGCTCAGCCAGCGACCGCGGCGTTTTCCGCTCCAGAAAAAAGGATTTGCCCTTGCGGTAGCTGCGCAGCATCATATTATCCACAATGTCCATCTGCCCCACCAGGCCCATTCCCAGCCGGTCTTCCGGCACAAAAGAGAGGCGGACGCCCAGCTCCCGGATCTGCATCGGCGTTTTATCGCAGAGATCGTCTGTATTCCCGGTTTTCGGATTATGATAGAGAATTTTTCCGCCGGCAAGATGCTGCAGCCCGGCAATGGCCTCCAGCAGTTCCCGCTGGCCGCTGCCCGCAATCCCTGCAATTCCAAGAATCTCGCCGGAACGCGCAGTAAACGAAACATCATCCAGAAGCTGCACCCCCTCGCGGCTGAAGCAGCTGATATGCTCCACCACCAGCCGGTCCTCCGGATTGCGCGGTTCGCTGCGGGCAATATTCAGGCTGATCTTTTTGCCCACCATCATTTCCGTCAGCTCCGCTTCACTGGTGGCCGCGGTCTCAACCGTGCCGATATACGCCCCCTTGCGCAATACCGCAACCCGGTCTGAAAGGGAGAGCACCTCATGCAGCTTATGGGTAATAATAATGATCGCCTTGCCGTCTGCCCGCATGCGGCGCAAAACGGCAAAGAGCCTCTGGGTTTCCTGCGGGGTCAGCACGGCCGTGGGTTCATCAAGAATCAGGATGTCGGCGCCGCGGTACAGAACTTTAATGATTTCCACCGTCTGCTTTTCGGAAACCGACATTTCATAGATCTTTTTCATCGGATCGATCTCAAAGCCATACCGCTCGCTGATTTCCCGCACGCGGCCGATCGCGGCCTTCAGATCGTAGGCGCCTTTTTCCTCCAGCCCCAAAACAATGTTTTCGGCGGCGGTAAAAACGTCTACCAGCTTGAAATGCTGGTGAATCATCCCGATTTTAAACTGGAAGGCATCTTTAGGGGAGCGGATGACAACCTCCTCCCCGTTGATGAAAATCTGACCCTCATCCGGGAAATAAATCCCGGAAATCATATTCATCAGGGTTGTTTTTCCGCTTCCGTTTTCCCCCAGAACCGATAAAATTTCCCCTTTGCGCACCTCCAGGCAGACATTTTTATTCGCCACGACGCTTCCAAACCGTTTTGTTACGTTTTTTAATTCGATTGCCGCGCTCCCGCTCACGTTGTTCCCTCCCGGATCTTAATTTTCAAAACGGCATTCCGGAACCCGCGCCGGCATGCCCTTTTCAGAATTAAAGTTATGAGAAAAGAGAGTAGGCGGGGCGATTCGCCCCGCCTTCCTTTTCAGGCTGTTTTACTTGGTGGTGATCCCGTCGATATCAATATCGAAATACGGCGCGGATCTCTTTTCCGATTCATGGAAATAGCCGTCGCTGATCACGTTGGTATCCGGCGTGAAGTTCGCGTCGCTATCCACATCGGCCAGGTATTCGGTCAGCGTTTCGCCCTTTACGGTAAAGGTAGAGGTATCGAAAACATGGAGCTCGCCGCTGGCAAGCTTGGCCTTCGCTTCATCGATTTTTTCCTGCGTACCGGCGGCGGCCACATTGGTGTTCAGCTCGGTCAGCACCACGGCGCCCTCTTCAATGCCTTTGCAGAAATCCTCTTCAATGGCGGTGCCGTTCTGCACGGCGGTGATGATATGCTTGAAATAGGGGATCCAGGAAATGGAAGAAGAAATCAGGGCGGTGTTGGGGCAGGCGGAAACCGTGCTGCCGTTATAGGCAACATTCGGAACGCCGGCGGTTTCACACGCCGTAGGCGCGCCCATCGAGTCGGCATGCTGGCTGATCAAAATGCAGCCGCTGTTGATCAGGGAGTTGGCGGCTTCTTTCTCCTTGCCCTCATCATACCATTCGCCGGTATAAATCACTTCCATCGTAACGCTCGGGCAAACCGATTTGGCGCCGAGGTAGAAGGAAGTAAGGCCGGATTTCACTTCCGCGTAGGGCTTCGCGCCCACATAGCCCATCTTGGCCTGCTCCGCGGTAAATTTACCGGCTGCAATCATTTCGTTGATTTTCATGCCCGCAGCGATCCCCGCCAGATAGCGGCCTTCATAGATCGAGGCAAATGCGTTGTGGAAATTGCTGAGGTTCTTGGTGTGCGCCTGGGTGCCGGTGGCATGGCAGAACTGCACATTGGGGAATTCCTCAGCGGCCTGGATCATATAATCCTCGTGCCCGAAGCTATCTGCAAAGACCAGATCGCAGCCCGCATCGGCAAGTTCCGCGGCCGCCTGATAGCATTCGTTTGATTCCGGAACGTTGGGTTTGAACATCACCTGATCATCCCTGAGCCCCAGCTCCTTCTGAACAGCCTTGGCCGCATCGATAAAGTTCTTATCGTAAGTGGAATTCTCATCATGCAGGAAAATAAAACCCACCTTGATGTCTTTGCCGGAATCCTTTTCACCGCCTGCGTCCTGCGTTCCGCAGGAAGCCAGTGCAAAAAGCATCACAACGGCCAAGAGTGCTGAAATCAACCTTTTCATGTTTGTTCCCTCCAAAATTTTTTATATGTAATAAATTACATCCTACGCATTATGGCGGAAAATGATTTTGCCATCTTCCATCCCGTCTAAAATAGCGAGCGATTCCACCCGGATCCCTTCGCTGCGCAGCGCGTCGCCGCCGCCCTGAAAGCCCTTTTCAATTGCGGTTGCACAGCCGGCCACGGCCGCGCCCGCCTGCCCCGCAATATCCATCAGCCCGCGCAGCGCGCAGCCGTTGGCCAGAAAATCATCGATCAGCAGAATCCGTTCCCCCGGGTGCAGTACCTCCCGGCTCACCACGATCTGAAAATCCCGGCCGTGCGTATAGGAATGAACCGCCGTGGTATAAACGCCGGTCGAAACATTGCTGGTTTTATTTTTTTTGGCAAAAACAAGCGGTACCCCCATCTGATAGGCCGCTGCGAACGCCAGCGCGATCCCGGAGGCCTCAACGGTTAAAATTTTATCAATTTCTTCGCCCCGAAACCGGGCCGCGATTTCCCGGCCCATTTCCATGATAAAGGGCACGTCCATCTGGTGGTTCAGAAAGCTGCCTACCTTTAATACCTGCCCCGGCAAAACACTGCCCTCTTTTAGGATTTTATTTTCTAAAGCTTTCAATCCCGCCTGCGCCCCCTATCCGCAAAACAAAAAAACAGACTGCCCCGTCAGTCTGCCCGCCAATAACAAATACAACCGAAAACCAATAGTCGCAGCTGAACGGAGTGCGGTAGAAACATCCGGGCCATCTATCCGGATCTATATTGGCAAAACGTATTTAAGAATATAAGCCCATGTTAACAAAACAAAGGTTCTTTGTCAACACCCTGCACCAAGTTTGTTATATCTGACAAAAAGCGACCGGATTTCCCTTTTCTTTTCGCTGATTTCACAGTAAAAATTCCCTTTATTCTCCATCGATATAGCGCCATAGAAGGGCATTCATTTCCGCGCCCAGATCCACGGCATACTGCGGGCAGCCCGCGTAAACGACCGCCCCGTTTTCATAGAGGGTAAAGCAGGAGACCTCCCCGGTGAAAGCCCGGCCGATCAGCTCTGCCGAACGGCCGGAAGGCTCTGTGAGCGCGCCGGCGGCAAACGCCTCGCTGAACGCCGATAATTCCGTTGAATGCAGGCCGAGCAGGCGGATCCTGGTTTTATCCTCATTGTAGCAGTAAAGGTAAGCGCAGTTGTTTTCAAGCCCCAGTGCGTTCAGAATGCTTTTGCCGCTGCTCACCGTAACGGTATCGAAGCTGGACACCAGAAAATGCTGCAATCCATTCTCCAGAACCGCCAGAATCTGCACCTTGACATTCGCGCCCTCAATGCCGTAAAACCGGGTTCCCGCCGGGAAGGAGCCCTCCAGCTCATCGGAAACCCCGAGCAGGTTGGTTTTATAGGCCAGAAAGCCGCTGCTCTCATCCTCCGCCTGAAAACGGTAAGGGCAGCCGTCGGTAGTATATCGGCGGCCGTTATAAACCACCTCATAATAGAAAAATTCCGGGGCGGGCTCGCCCTCTTCTTTACGGCAGCCGCTGCACCACGGCAATAATAATAAAATCAGGAATCCGGCTATGAAACGTTTCATCTCTTTCTCTCCCGCATCTCTTTTGCTCTTATTTTAATGGAAAACCGCCCGCTTGTCAATAAAAAGCGGCGGTACGCAGGCCTGCGTACCGCCAAAATATTAAAACTGGTAAACACCGCCGCTAAGCGTTTGCGTTCTGCCGTCGGGCAGCTGGATTCTGGCAACCGTGCCGGCCGGAATCTCAAAGCGGTAATATACCCGGCCATCCCGGTATTCCCAATGGGAAACCAGGCGGCCCTGCCGGGTATCGATCGAAGCCGTAAGATCCCCCAGCCGTTCATCCGGCAGCGGGGAGACGGTGATTTTGCGGTAGCCCGCGCCGTCTTCATCCACCCGGATGCCGGCCGCGGCGCCGAAAATCCAGTCGTAAACCGCGCCGTAGGCATAATGATTATAGGAATTCATGGATTTGCTCCAGAAGGTGCCGTCTTCCTTGATGCCGTCCCAGTGCTCCCACATGGTGGTGGCGCCCTTCTTTACCGAATAGAGCCAGGAGGGAAAGGCCTCCTGCAGCAGCAGATCGTACGCCAGCGCCGGATAGCCGTTTTCCGAAAGCGCATGCAGCAGATACGGGGTGCCCACAAAACCGGTGGTCAGCCGTTTTCCGTTCTCTTCGATCATGCGGGCGAGCCTTGCGGCAAATAAGGGGCGGTCTTCCGGCCGGCAGAGGCCGAAATGCAGAATCAGAACACAGGCCGTCTGGGTATCCGGATCCGTAACCGGCTGCTTGGTCGGCGCGCTTTCCAGCGCACGGCCTTTGCGCACCGGCCGGCCGTCTTCGATATAGCAGGCGCGGAACATCTCCACCACGCTTTCATAAAGCGCACGGTATGCCGCCATATCCTCGCCCAGAATCTCTCCCGCCCGGATCAGCAGGCTGCAGGAATGGGCATAAAAGGCAGAGGCGATCAGATCCTTGGGCGTTGCCCCTTCGCAAACGCCGTCGCCCGCGTCCATAGCCAGCCAGTCGCCGTAATGATGCCCATCCAGCCATAAAAATTCCTCTTTGCCGGCTGCGTGCTGGTAATCCACCCATTTTTTCATCATCGGGAAATGCCGGCGAAGCAGCTCTTTGTTTCCATAGGCCTGGTAAATTTCCCAGGGGCAGATACAGGCGGCATCGCCCCAGGCGGCGGAAACGCGGGTCAGCCGCTCTCTAAAGGCATTGGGAACCACGCCGTCTACCGCGCCGTCTTCTCCCTGCTCCAGCATCATATCCCCGAGCCATTTTTCAAAAAAGCGCTCCACATCGAAATTGATCGCCGCCGTGCGGCAGAAGACCTGCGCGTCGCCGGTCCAGCCCAGCCGCTCATCCCGCTGCGGGCAATCTGTCGGAATATCCAGATAATTGCTCTTCTGCCCCCAGATCACATTATGATACAGCCGGTTCAGCAACGCGTTTCCGCAGTGGAAATCACCGGTCCGCCTGAAATCGGAATGAACCACCACCGCGCAGAACCGGCTGAGATCCACGGTTTCCTGCGGATATTCCAGCAGGCGGATATAGCGGAAGCCGTAAAAGGTAAAATGCGGGGCGAGGGTTTCTTCCCTGCCGCTTAGGATAAACCGCGCGCATGCCTTCGCGGCACGATAATTCTCCCGGTAAAAATTCCCGTCGCGGTCCAGTACCTCGGCATGATCAAAGGCAATCACGCCGCGCATGCCCTCGGGTACGCGCAGTTCCACATATCCGGTCATATTCTGGCCGAAATCCAGCACCCGCTCGCCTTTGGGCGTTTTCAGCAGGGCCACCGGCGCAAGCCGCTCCTGGGGCAGGATCCACTCGCCCACCTGCGGGATCTCCGGAAAAGCCGTTTCGTTCAAAACCGCTTTGCCGAGAAATTCCGGCCGGTACGTTCCGTCCCAGGTTTCGCCGTTGTAAATTTCGGTTTCCAGAACCGGGTGGCTGTAGCAATCCCAGTCCGCCCCGGTTTGAACCGTTTCCTCCCGGCCGCTCTCAAAGCGGGCCGTGATTTCCGCGGCGACGCAGACATGATCGGAATACAGATGATCGGTGTCCTTATACCCGATGGTGCCAACGGCCCAGCCGCTGCCCGCCTCAATGGCAAGCGTGCCGCCCTGCCCGATCATCCCGGTAATATCATAGGTCTGATACTGAACCCGGTGGGGATAGGACGTCCAGCCCGGGGTCATCAGCTGGCGGCCGGTTTTTTCGCCGTTGACCAGCAGATTGTAAACGCCGATGGCGGTTACCCGCGCTTCTACACGAACGGGTTTTTCACTCCAGCTTACGTCTTTCTGAAAATAAACAGCCTGTTTCCCCGTATCTTTCGGAGATTTGATCCAAATCATTTTTTAAGTACCTCCCTGATCAGTTTTAATAGTGCGGGGTGGAGCCCGTTCCCGGCCGCGAGAACCGATGCGGCATTCCGGCAGGAAAGCGGATTCCCCTCCCAATCGGTAACCCGGGCGCCCGCCTCCGAAGCAATCAGCATGCCCGCGGCGTAATCCCAGGGATTGAGGATCCCTTCCATCATCCCCCCGATCCGGCCGTCGGCCGTGTGGCAGAGCGCCAGCGCCGCGCTGCCGCAGCGCCGCAGATCAGAAGCCCGCAGCAGAATCGCCGTGGCCAGCCGGCCCACTTCCTCCGCGCGGTCTTTATAATAAGGCATCGTGCCCAGATCCACCAGCACGTCTTCCAGCGCCGCCTGCCGCTCCGCCTGAATCGGCTGATCGTTCAAAAACGCGCCGCCGCCGCGCTCCGCAGAAAACAGTTCCTGCGTAAACGGATTGTAAACCGCGCCTAAAGCAACCGTGCCCCGCTCATAAAGCGCCAGCGATATGGCACTCTGGCGGTAACGGGAAATAAAATTGGCGGTTCCGTCGATCGGATCAAGGATCCAGACCGGGCGGGAAAAATCCGGATGGTTTTCCTGCTCTTCGCTGAAAAAGCCATATCCCGGGTAACGCGCGTTCAGGGCCTCTCTTAAAAATTCCTGCACTGCAACGTCGGTATCGGTTACATAATTGCTTCTGCCCTTTTTTGAAACCTGCGCGTCCCGCGCACCGGTCATGAGCGCGCCGGCGTCGCGCAGCAGCTTTTTGATCTGTTCCATATTCCGCCCCCTACTTGAAAAGCAGAATCCTGGGGCTGGTCAGCATGCCGATATCCTTCAGCTGGTATTCATACGACCAGGAATCTCCCTTGGTTCTCCAGCTGTCCGGGCCGTACCAGTCGTACCGTTCCGCACAGTTGTGTACGCAGCCAAAGGTATTGAAGCGATGGCCATAGACGGTCAGTTTCAAAATATGGCTGCCTTTTTCCACCTTCTGGAACGTAACATTATAGGGAGAAAACGCCACCGGCTTTCCTTCTGCATCATCGAGCGCCACTTTGCAGAGGGCTCCTTTATATTTGCCCAGATGCACTTCCATGTTGCAGGGTACCGGCACGTCAACCGGCAGCAGATAGGTGATATTCCCGCCGTAAAACGGCATGCCCTGCTGGGAAATGGCCCCGAAGCCGATCTCCTGCGGCAGCTCTGTGATTAAGGTTTCCGTTCCGCGGACCTCCACGCCGAAGGCTCCCAGAATATAGCAGGCCTCCAGATTGGAGCGCTTTCCAAACGGCAGCCGGATCGTAAGAACAGACGTGCCCTTTTTAAGCTCCGGCAGCTTTACGGTCTGAATCGCTTCGTCTACATACCAGCCGGCCGCCGCATTGGCAACCGGTTTGCCGTTCAGGGTAATTTCCGCCAGCGCCGCATCTTCCAGGGCCAGCAGCGCATCTTTTACACGGATCCGGCTGTGGATCGTATGGCGCACGGTTACGGTATGGGCGGGGGGTTCATCCGGAATCACCCAGGGCTGGGCGAATTTTTCCATTCTCGACGGGTAATGCAGTTTTTCCCGGATATTATTGTCCAGCCGCAGCATTTCCTCTCTGGCCTGCCAGGCGCCGTCGTCCAGCTGGTATTCCGGCTGATCGAGCAGCAGCACGTTCGGCTCCTCCAGCCGGTAGGGCAGTGTTCTCTTATAGTCGGTACGCGCGATTACAAACGGCTCCTCCGGCTGCTGGATGAATTCATGAAAATGCGGCTCGGAAAAGCGCAGGAGCAAGCTGTCTGAAGGAAACAGCTCATACATGACCACCGTTTTCCCCCCGGAATGGCGGAAGCTCACAGGCAAAACCTTCCCGCTCAGGGTATCGTATAAATGGGGCTGATATTCCCCGCTGAGGATGATCTCGATCTGCTTGCCGGCCACACGCTCTGTCTGCCGGCGCTGCTCTTCATGGGTTTGCATGCCGTCGCGCTGAAAATGCGCGATATAGAGCCAGAGATCCGCTCCGTCCTGCCGCATCTGATAAAGCAGCTTTTCGGCGGGCAGCCCGCTCGCCATGCGGATATCCACCCTGCGGCAGGGCTCCAGCGCCTCCATCAGCGCCGATTTATTGAAGGAAATCCGCGTTGCCCGGCCGAAGAGCTCCCGGGCGGCGTCGCTGCGTTCCCCATCTACAAATGCGGGGCAGGTTCCCATGAATACAACCATCCCGCCGTGATCCATAAACCGCTGCAGATAGGAAAGCGTTGTGCTGCGCAGGGTGAGGCAATCCGGAATCACCACCGCATCGTATTCCATTTTACCGATGCAGCGCGGCGCCTGCGGATTTTCAAGGGAGGGAAGAAGGGATTCATTGATGTAATTAAAGTCCTGGTGCCCTTCCAGCAGCCACTCAGTAACCGACTGAAAATTCTGATCGAGCACACGGCGGCTCTCGCCGGTTTGATCATTCGGCCCGTTCTGGATCCAGTAACTCTCCACCGGGTGAATCAGCCCGACTCTTACAACCGGGGTTCCACGCGTCAGCACCGTGTTGAGGCGGGCATAATGATTTTCCAGATACGGATATTCCCTGTACCAGGCGGACTGATAGAAAATAGAGGCCGGATAATCCCGCTTGGCTTCGCCCGCCATCGACATCCAGGATAAATGCGGCACCCGCACGGTTACCCCCAGGGCGGCCTGCCAGTCTCCCTGGAATTTATGGCCGCGGAAATCAAAATCCCAGTTGGTAACGCCGTATAATTCCGAAAGCATCGCCTCCCGGCCCATCTGATGCACCACAGACTGGCACTGCTTGGCCGTTGTCAGCTCCACGCGGTCGCAGAGCATATCGATGCCGGGGATGGTAAAGGAGCGATACTGGCGCATATTATCGCCGGTGGCGCCCACCTGCTCATGCAGCGTCGGCTCCCGCAGAATATGGCCGGTCAGGGCAAGCCCGTGTTCCGCGCACCAGCCGCCGCACTGATCGGAAAAGCATTGGGCGAAGCGTTCCGCGCAGAAATCAAAATAGCGGTATTTCGTTTTGGTATCCCGGCGGTCCGGCGTCAGCCAGATCAGCTCCGGCAGCTTATCCAGAATATCCTCGCCATAGTGCTCCTGATATTTTTCTTCAAAGAAGCGGCTCCAGGGAAGCTGCAGCTCCATCGCCTCCAGCGCGTGACTCAGCGTTTGCTCTGTGGCTGTGCTGAAGTTTGGTTCGTCTGTAAAGATCGCGGGCACAGTGCCGTCGAAATCCTTGCCCACCGCCTTCTCATAGGCCTGATAGGTAACCTCGATGAATTTCTGAATGGTTTCCTCATCCATTGTATCCGGATAGCTCTGATTATTGAACCAGGGATTATCTTTGGCGGTCTTTACGCAGGCATACCATTTTTCACCGACCGCTTCCTCCTCCAGGCCGATGCGTCTGTAGCCGGTCAGATAGCCGGTCTGCGGATCCAGCTGAATATCATATGCCGCGAGAAAATAGGTTTTTCCCTGCGCGTTGGCCTCTTCTTTCGATAAACGGTCTGCCGGCCGGTTTTTCGAAAAGACAAGCTGCTTCTGGCGGTAATTCTGATTCTGTGTTACAAATCCGCCCGCCGCGCCGCTGGCCCAGCGGTCTTCATCATAAAGCCAGGCGAGCATTTTTTCTTTTTTCGCTTTTTCCACACAGGCCCTCACGTGGCCCATAAATTCCTCGCTCAGATAGGGCGTTGCCATTCCTGTTCGGGAATGCATATGAAAGCCGCCGAAGCCCATTTCCTTGAAATAATCGATCTGGCGCAGGATCTGCTCCCGGTTGAGTTTGCAGTTCCATGCCCAGAAAGGGGTGCCGCGGTATTCCGCAGACGGATTTTGAAAAAGCGCCATATCCAGCTCTTTTCCCTTATTTTTTTTATACAGCATCGAAAAACCTCCCTCAGCGTTATTGACAACATTATAGCGCGGATGTTATAATAAAAACAACCGCTATCATTGATAGAATAGGGGGTGAATTTGTTCTGGAAACCAAATACTTTTCAAAGCTGCAGGATGAAAAAATCCTGATGACCACCAGCGCCGCCCCCAGCACGCCCTTTCACGACCATGATTTTCTGGAGCTGACCTATGTGGTGCAGGGCCGTGCCACCCATATTTTCGAGGATCATACATCCGTGATCGGCCAGGGCGACTACTTTATTGTGGATTATGGCGTGCGGCATAAGTATACCCAGATCGGGCAGACGCCGTTTGTGGTGGTAAACTGCCTGTTCCTGCCGCGGCTGATTGATGAAACGCTCTCCGGCTGCCACCAGTTTCAGGAGCTGGCCGATCATTATCTGATCAAATTCAGCCACCGTAATTTAAGCGACCGGCCCACCAAATTTATCTATCACGATACCGACGGGCATATCGGCCAGCTGATTACCCGCCTCTCGCGGGAATATAATGAAAAAAAGGCCGGGCATCAGGAAATGATGCGCTGCCAGCTGATTGAAATTCTGATCGATACCATGCGCTTAGTGCAGCGGCCCGGGCCGGAGCCGGGAGAGAGCGGGCTGGTGCAGTTTATCACCGATCAGATTGAAAAAAATTTTATGGATAAGCTTTCGCTCGATACCCTTGCCCGCAAATGCTGCTACAGCCTGGCTTATGTGAGCAAACGGTTCAAAGAAGAAACCGGCATGACTTTTCAGAATTACCTGCAATCGGTTCGCATCCGGGAAAGCTGCCGCCTGCTGGCCAATACCCCCAAAAAAATCTCGGAAATCAGCGGGCTGGTGGGCTATGCCGATTCGAAATTCTTTAATCAGGTATTTAAAAAACAAATGGGGATGACCCCCCGGGAATTTAAACGGTTGTATAATTTGAAAGGAACAAAATAAAATGAAACGATTTTTCTGCCTGATCCTCGCGCTGCTGCTTTTGGCGCCGGCCGCAGCGGCCGATGAAGAAAAAATGACCTTCCACCTGGAGGGCGCTTCCGGCGAAATCGGCGATACCGTTACAATCGTCGGTTCGGTGCAAAATGCGCCGGCGGTGGCCTCTTTTCGGGTTATTATGACATACGACGATACCGTTCTGGAAGTGCAGGAAGGAAAAAAGCTGGATGCGAAGGGGATGTTTATCATCAACACCAACGCAAGCTATGAGGGGCAAAAGGCGGTAAACGCCCTCTCTGCAGATGCTTCTTTGGTGCTGGAAGGCAATATGGATCTCTTTTCCGTTACCTTTAAAATCATCGGCACCCCCGCCGAAGAAAAAGGGGCGCTGATTCAGGTGGCCCATTCGGAATTTTTTAAGGATGATCTTTCCCGGCTCTATCCGGTCATCGAGCCCTGCCGGATTCTGGTTGGGGCCGCCGGCTCGGATCCGAAGCCTGAGCAGCCGGATGCGGAGGGCGGGAACCCCTCCGGCGGCAATACCGGCCCGGCGGAAAGCAGCGGCAATACCGGCTCCGATGCCAATCAGCCGGATACGGAAGGCGGGCAGGGCGGCCAGGCCCCCTCCGGGTACTGGTCGTTTGAAGGCGAGCAGGTTTTTCATCTGGAAGAAAACGGGGATTCCGCGGTTTACCGCGGCGAATATATCCGCGATGAAAACGGGCAGGTCA
This sequence comes from Clostridiales bacterium, assembly GCA_003343605.1. GTDB lineage: Bacteria > Bacillota > Clostridia > Oscillospirales > QAKW01 > QAKW01. The sequence continues at coordinate 16,177 of QAKW01000022.1, read as the reverse complement.
CGCGCGTAGAGCTCTATGATGAGCAGGACCAGAAAGCCGGTACCCTCACGGTAGAAGAAGATGAAAGCAGCGCGCTTACCGTTACCGCTCAGGACCTTTCCGCCGCCGCAGAGCCGGATAAAAGCGGCTCCTCCGCGCTGCTGTGGATCTGCCTGGCAGCGGCAGCAGCAGCGGCGGCCGTGCTCATTGTTTTTCTTTATCTGAAGCATAGAAACCGCCCGCAGAAGGGCACGGAAGAAGGCGGCGGCGATGCATAAAATCCCCCTCCTTCTCTCTTACCTGCCGAAAACGGCGCTCTGGGGCGGCGGGCAGCTACAGGCGCTCTTTCAAAAGGAAAGTCCCTTTGAAAAGCTGAGCGAAACCTGGGAGCTTTCCGTGCGGGAGGGAAACGACAGCCGGATTTTAAACGGCCCCGATCAGGGCAAAACGCTCCGGGAATATCTGGGCCCCGCACACCGGCCCTTCCCCCTGCTGATCAAATTTATCGATGCAGCCGACCGGCTTTCCGTTCAGGTGCATCCGGACGATGCCTATGCAGCGCGGGAGCACGACCAGGGGAAAACGGAGCTCTGGCATATCCTGCGGGCAAAGCCCGGTGCTGAAATCATCTACGGCCTGCGGGAAGGCGCCGGCCCCGCGGCGTTTAAAGAAGCGCTGCAGGCCGGCAGGCTGGATACGGTGCTGCATCATCAGCCGGTTTCGGCGGGGGAAACCTACTTTATTCCCGCCGGGATGGTGCACGGAATCGGCGCGGGGATTGTGGTGGCGGAAATTCAGCAAAACAGCGACCTTACTTATCGGGTATACGATTACGGCCGCCGGGATCAAAACGGCCGCCTCCGCCCGCTGCAGATCGATCAGGCCCTTTCGGTAATCAGGCCCTTTACGCCGGAGCAGATCCGGGCGATTCAGTTTGCCCGCGGGGAAACGGGGCTTGCCAACTGCCCCTATTTTTCCGTGGAGCTGCTGCACGCCCCTGTTGCGGGGCGGGCAGACCGCTTTACCGTTTTGCTGGCAACCGGCGGATCCGGCGCCATTATCAAAGGAGGCTGCCGCCTGCCGCTGCAGGCGGGAAATTGCTGCTTCCTGCCGGATCAGATGGGAGATTATGAAATAAACGGGGATTTAACATTCCTGAAAGTAAAGGAGAACCTTACATGAAAATCTGCACCCAAACCGAAGCACTGACCAAACAGTTTACCGAAGAGCAGGCCCTTCTGATGCTCAGAGAGGCAGGCTTCGACGCCGCCGACCTCTCTCTTTTCAACATGATGAGCAACCCCAGATGGGCCCCCGGCTGCTATAAAGAGGAAGCGAAGCGGCTGCGGGATTTTGCGCTTGAACATCAGATTCCCATTTTGCAGGCGCACGCGCCCTTCCGCTTCAACTGGTCGGGGCAGGATTTCGAGCGGGAGATTTTCCCGGCGATCTACCGGGCGGTTGAAATCGCCGCCATCTGCGGGGCGCGGCAGATTGTGGTGCATCCGCTTCATCACAACGCCTACTGGGGCCACGAGGAAGAAGCCTATCAGGCCAATATGGCCTACTACCCGCGCTTTTTGCCGATCTGCGCGGAATACGGCGTAAAGGTCTGCACGGAAAACATGTGGAAGAAAAACAATCAGCGCAACTGTATCGATCACGATGTTTGTTCCCGGCCGGATGAATTCTGCCGCTATGTCGACGGGCTGAACCAAAACGGCGATTATTTCAGCGCCTGCCTGGATCTCGGCCATGTTGCGCTGGTTGGGGAAAATCTGCCGCAGATGATCCGGGCGCTTGGCAGCCGGATCGGCGCGCTCCATATTCACGACAATAATATCCACGATGATACCCATACCCTTCCCGGCGTTGCATCCATCGATCTGATTCCGGCGTTTGAAGCGCTCAGAGAGATCGGATACCACGGCCTTTTTACACTGGAGGCCGACGGGTTTATCAAACATCAGGCGCAGGCGCTGCTGCCGCTTTCGCTGAAATATATGGCGGACGTCAGCCGGTATTACAGCGGCATCATCGAAAAATAAACCAGAAAAAAGGGCCCCCCGGGGGCCCTTTTTTTAAAGGGGATCAAATGCAAATCCTGCCTGTGTGCGGGTCACTGCCCGGGTAAAGCCGCATTTTTTCAAAAGGGCGGCCGCCTGATCGAATGCATAGCCCAAACACCGCCGGTCATGGCAGTCGCTGGTAAGAATTACTTCTCCGCCAAGCTCCCGGATCAGGCGCAGCAGCCGTTCAGACGGATAGGGAGCCGTGCGGTATCCCCGCGCCATCGCCCCGGTATTCACCTCAAACGGAACCCCATACGGAATCAGCCTGCGCACCGCTTCTTCGGAAGCCTCCCGGTAGCGCGGATGCATCGGATCAAAAAGCGGAACCTCCTCCTGGAAGCGGGTAATCAGATCAAAATGCCCGATAATATCCGCCCGGGTCTGTTCCACTACCTGCGCAACGGTTTGATAGTAGGCGCCGGCCAGGCGGTAAGGATCCCCGCCGAAACAGCGGTCGATCCCCTCGGCCAGCTCCGCCGCGGTGTTGTCCAGCGTCAGATATTGCCCGCCGGTTTCCAGATAGTGGACCGAGCCGATGATATAATCATAGCCCTCCGCCGGGTCTGTTGCATAATAATCCTGTTCGATCCCCATCAGAATTTCCAGCTTTCCGCGGTATTTTTCCCGCAGGGCGGCAAGCTCCGCCCGGTAACGAAGGGTTGCCTCCCGGCTCATGCAGCAGGATAAATCAAACGCGGTGAAGCTGTGTCCGGAAAAGCCCAATACCTGAAAGTCTTTCCGCAGCGCGGCGCGAATCATCTCTTCCGGCGTATCCCGCCCGTCGCAATAGCGGGTGTGCACATGAAAATCCGCGCGGATCATGTCATCTTTTCCTGCTTCACTTTATGGTCGATCACATGCCGGCCCGCCAGCTCCCGGCGAATATCCTCCACCGATATGCCCAGTTCCACCATCAGCACCATCAGATGATAGGCCAGATCCGCAATTTCATAAATGGTTTCCTTCCGGTCTTCCGCCTTGCCGGCGATAATGACTTCCGTGCTCTCTTCGCCGACCTTCTTCAGGATTTTATCCAGCCCTTTTTCAAACAGATAGGTGGTATAGGAACCGGCCGGCAGCGTTTCCTTCCGCCCGGCCAGCAGCCGGTAAAGCCCCTCGAGAGAAAACGGCTGCTCCGGCGCATCCCCGAAGATCGGATTGGTAAAGCAGGAATCGGTTCCCTGATGGCAGGCGGGGCCGTCTTTTTTTACCGTTACGACCAGCGCGTCGTAATCACAGTCTGCCGTGATCGACAGGATGTGCTGGTAATTTCCGCTGGTTTCACCCTTGAGCCAAAGCGTCTGCCTGGAGCGGCTCCAGAAGCAGGTCTGCTTCTTTTCCAGCGAAATGGCCAGGCTTTCCCGGTTCATATACGCAAGCGTTAAAACACGGCCGGTTTCCGCATCCACCACGATGGCGGGGATCAGCCCCTGTTCATCAAATTTCAACTGGTCCAAATCCATAGTCTATAACCTCACATTGATATTTTTTTCACGCAGATCGCGTTTCAGTGCCGGTATCTGCACTTCTCCGAAATGAAAAATAGAGGCGGCAAGCCCCGCATCAACCTTGGGCAGGGCTTTAAACAGCGCGGCAAAATCCTCCATCTTTCCCGCGCCGCCGGAGGCGATTACCGGAACGTTCACCGCGTTGGAAACCGCCTTTAGCATCGGCAGGTCAAAGCCGCTTTTTGCACCGTCGGTATCGATGGAATTCAGCACCACCTCTCCGGCCCCCTGCGCAACGCAGGCCCGGATCCAGCCGATCGCCTCCATGCCGGTATTTTCCCGGCCTCCTTTGGCAAAAACACGGAAAACGCCGTCTACCCGCTTCACATCCGCCGAAAGCACCACGCACTGATTGCCGTACCTTTTGGCCGCCTCGCGGATCAGCGCCGGATTCCGGATCGCCCCGGAATTCACGCTCACCTTATCCGCGCCGCATTTCAGCACCCGGTCAAAATCCGCAAGCGTCTGAATGCCCCCGCCAACCGTCAGCGGAATAAAAATGGTGCGCGCCACTTCTTTCAGAATGCCGGTAAACAGCGCGCGGTCTTCCGCCGAGGCGGTAATATCGTAAAAAACCAGTTCGTCCGCGCCGTTATCGCTATAGTATTTTCCCAGCTCCACCGGGGAGGAAACGTCTGTCAGCCCTTCAAAATGAACGCCCTTTACCACGCGCCCGTTCCGTACATCGAGGCAGGGAATAATCCGTTTTGTAATCATCGGGCCACCTCGATTGCTTTTTTCAAATCAATTGCCCCGATATAATAGGCTTTTCCGATAATCGCCCCGTGCAGACCGTATTCCCGGAGCACGCTGATATCCTCCAGCGAGGAAACGCCGCCGGAAGCAATTAGATCGATCCGATAGGTTTCGGTCAGTTTTCTGTAAAGTGCGCGGTTAACACCTCGCATGGCGCCGTCTCTTGAAATATCGGTGCAGATGATCACGCGCACGCCCTGCGCTTCCATCCTGCCGAAAAAATCCTCAGCGCGCAGGGCTGATTGCTCTGTCCAGCCCCGGATGGCCACATAGCCGTCTTTAATATCAACGCCCACGGCGATCCGGTCGCCATACCGGCGCAGCGCTTCTTTCAGAAAAGCTGCATCCGTAACCGCCGCAGTTCCGAGAATCACCCGGTTTACGCCGGCCGCAAAATAGCGCTCCACCGTTTCCATCGAGCGGATCCCCCCGCCCACTTCCATAAAAAGATCCGTTGCCTCCCGGATGCTTCTAATGGAATCCAGGTTTTCCGGTTTCCCGCTTCTGGCTCCCTCCAGATCCACCAGGTGCATCTGCTCGGCGCCGCATTGCTGAAAATCCAGCGCTACCTGCCCGGGATCGGCGTTATAGACCGTCATTTGCTGATAATCGCCTTTGAGCAGCCGCACGGCCTGGCCGCCGAATAAATCAATCGCCGGAAATAGTTTCATCTTCAATCCCCCTTTAATCTGCTGAATGCCCTGAGTATTTCCAAGCCGACACGGCCGCTTTTTTCCGGATGAAACTGGCAGCCGTAAACCGAACCGCCGGCAACCGCGGCAGTCAGAGGGATCCCGTACTCAGCAGTGGCCGCAAGCGCGCCGCCGCAGTTTTCCGCATAATAGGAATGCACAAAATATACATAATCCCCCTCCCGGATACCGGCAAACAGCGGGCAGTCTTTCTGAACCAGATGAAGGGCATTCCAGCCGATATGCGGTATTTTCAGCTCCGCGGGCAAAACGCCTTCCATTGGAACCACGCTTCCCTCCAGAAGCCCCAGCCCCTGATGAACGCCGTATTCCAGGCTCTGCTCAAACAGCAGCTGCATCCCCAGGCAGATGCCCAGCAGGGGTTTGCCCGCGGCGGCCTCCGCCCGGATGAGCTGATCGAGCCCGCTTGCCCGCAGCTTTTCCGCCGCATCGCCGAACGCGCCGACGCCCGGCAATACCAGCCGGTCTGCCTGATGCAGCAGCGCGGGGTCGCCGGAAACCACAGCCTGCTCCCCAATGGCTTCAAGGGAAGAGCGCAGGGAAAATAAATTGCCGACGCCATAATCGATGATTCCGGTCATTCCAATACTCCCTTCGTGGAAGGGATCCGGTCCGGATTCCGCGCATCCGGCCCCACCGCCTCCCGCAGTGCGCGGGCAACCGATTTAAACGCGCCTTCCGCAATGTGATGGGAATTTTTTCCGGCAAGCTTTCTGATATGCAGGCAAAAGTGCCCCTGCCGCACAAACGCCAGGAAAAATTCCTCTACCAGCTCGGTATCAAACGTCCCGATTTTTTCTGCCGGAATCTCCAGATCATAGCAAAGGCAAGCCCGGCCCGAAAGATCCGCCGCGCTGAGAATAAGCGCCTCATCCATCGGCAGCAGAAAGCTGCCGTACCGGCGGATGCCCCGTTTGTCGCCAAGCGCGGTATCAAAAGCCTTTCCCAGCGCAATGCCGATATCCTCTACCGTGTGATGATCGTCCACCTGCGTATCGCCTTTGCAGGTTACCTGCAGGTCGAATCCGCCGTGCGCCGCGAAAAGGATCAGCATATGGTCCAGAAAGCCGCACCCGGTATCGATTTTGCTTTCCCCGCGGCCATCCAAATTCAGGCTGAGTGCGATCTCGGTTTCCGCTGTTTTTCGGTTGCATGTAGCTGTTCTCATTTTTTGTCTCCTTTATGTTTCTATGCTTCTGATTGCCTCCAGCAGCCGGGCCATCTGCTCCCGGGTGCCAATGGTGATCCGGTTGAAGTTCCGTATCCGCGGCTGTTCGAAATGGCGGATCAGGATCCCGCGCTGTTTCAGGGCTTCATATAATTCCCTGCCGCCAATGGCGTTGCTGCCGGCAAACACAAAATTGGCAAAGGAGGGCAGCACCGTAAATCCCAGCTTGCGCAGTTCCCCGGTGGTCCAGGCCCGGATCCGCATAATCTCCCGGCACTTTTCCCGGTAATATTCCTCGGCGTCCACCGTTGCGGCGCCCAGCAGCTGCGTCAGCCGGTTGAGATTATAGGGATTGGTGGCATATTTTATCTTTTCCAGATCTTCAATCAGTGCCGCCGGCCCGATTGCATAGCCCAGCCGGCCGCCGGCCAGGCAGCGTGATTTGGAAAAGGTACGCACCACTAAAAGGTTGCGGTATTGACGGATCAGCGGATAACAGCTCTCGCCGCCGAAGTCCACATAGGCTTCATCGATCACAACCACCGTTTCCGGATTGGTTTTAATGATCTCTTCAATCTGCGCAGGCGGCAGCATGATGCCGGTTGGCGCATTCGGATTGGCAATTACTATCAGTTTATTAATGCCGCAATATTCCAAATAGTTGATTGTAAAATCCTCTTTTAACGGAATTTCCTGATAGGGAACGCCGTGCAGGTTGGCAAATACCGGGTAAAAGCCATAGGTAATATCCGGAAACGCCGCACCCCGGTCTGAAAACGCCATAAATGCAAAATTCAGAATATCATCAGAGCCGTTGGAAAGAAAAATTTCCTGCGGCGCAACGCCATATAATCCGGCCAGCTTTTCCTTCAGCTCCCGTGCCTGCGGATCCGGATACAGGCGCAGCGCCTCCGCCTGCGCGGGCGTAAGCGCAGCGATCACCTCCGGCGCGGGCGGAAAGGGGGATTCGTTGGTATTGAGCTTGATATACGCCATATCCCGCGGCTGTTCCCCCGGCACATAAGCCTCCAGCGCCTGAAGCCGGGCTTTTAAATAGCGGCTCATTGCTTTTCATCCTCAAAGCGGATGGTAACGCTTTTCCCGTGCGCCGCAAGCCCTTCCCGGCCTGCAAAAAAGGCGACCTCCTCCTGCACACGCTCCAGCGCCTCCCGGGTATAATAGGTATACTGGCTCTTCTTCACAAAGTCATCCACTGAAAGAGGGCTCGAAAAGCGCGCCGTTCCGCCGGTTGGAAGCGTATGATTCGGCCCTGCGAAATAATCGCCCAGCGCTTCGGGGCAATAACGCCCCATAAAAATGGATCCGGCATGGCGGATTTCTTCCAGATAATCAAAGGGATTATCCACCATCAGCTCCAGATGTTCCGGCGCGATCTCATTTGCGATCTCGATGACGACCTTCAGATCCTTCGCAACAATAATTTTCCCGTTGTTCTCAATCGATTCCCGGGCGATGCTCTCCCGTTCCAGCAGCGGGAGCTGCCGTTCCAGCTCCTGCTGCACGGCAGCGGCCAGGGCCGGGCTGTCGGTAACCAGCACCGCGCTGGCCAGCCGGTCGTGTTCCGCCTGGGAGAGCAGATCCGCCGCCGCGTGTGCGGGGTTGCTTTTGCCATCTGCCACGATCAGGATTTCGCTGGGGCCCGCGATCATATCGATCGATACCCGGCCGAAAACCTGGCGCTTGGCCTCTGCTACAAACGCATTGCCCGGCCCCACGATTTTATCGACCCGGGGAATGCTCTCGGTGCCGAAGGCCAGCGCCGCAACCGCCTGCGCGCCGCCCACCTTGAAAATCCGGTGTACGCCCGCGATTCCGGCCGCGGCCAGAATCACCGGGCTGACCCGGCCGTCTTTTCCCGGCGGCGTTACCATCACGATTTCCCGGCAGCCGGCAATTTGGGCCGGGATACTGTCCATCAAAACCGTAGACGGATAGGCGGCTGTCCCGCCGGGCACATAAAGGCCCACCCGCTCAATCGGCGTGAATTTCTGTCCGGTTATTACGCCGGCCTGTTCGTTGATGATAAAACTGTTCCGTACCTGTTTTTGATGAAACGCCCGGATATTTTCAGCCGCGCGGTTCAGAATATCCAGAAACTTCGGCTCCACTGCCTCAAACGCCTCTTTGATTTCCGCCGCGCTTACTTCCAGAGTGCCGAGCGCGGCTCCATCGAATTTCTGATTATAGGCGAAAACTGCACGGTCGCCCTCCCGCCGCACGGTATCGATGATTTCCGCCACCACCGCGCTTACGCTGCCGAGCTGCGCATCGCGGGCGAAAATCTCGCTGTTTGGCAGCTGGCCGTATTCCATAATTTTAATCATTGCTTTTCCCTCACCTGTTTCGTCAATCCCGCTTTCACTGCTTCGATCGCGGAATTTTTAAATTTATAGCCGGCCTTATTTGCGATCAGCCGCGCGCTGACCGGCACGATGGTTTCCATCGCCTCCAGATCGTTTTCACGCAGCGTCGTTCCGGTTTCCACAATATCCACAATCACATCGGAAAGCCCCAGAATCGGCGCCAGCTCAATCGAGCCGTTGAGCTTAATAATATCGATATCGCGGCATAGGGTGTTGTAATAGGCGCTGGCGATATTGGGAAATTTTGTAGCAACGCGCAGCGTTGCGCCGGGCTGATCCCGAAATCCCTTTCGGGCCGCTACCGCCATACGGCATTTGCCCATCTGCAGATCTAAAAGTTCGTAGACATCCGGCTTATATTCCAGCAGAATATCTTTTCCTGCAACGCCGATGTCGGCCGCGCCGCGTTCCACATAAATCGCCACATCCGAGGGCTTTACCCAAAAATAGCGGACGCCCTTTTCCTGATTTTCAAATATCAGCTTCCGGTTGCTCTCTTCAATCGAAGGGCATTCAAAGCCGGCCGCTGCAAACAGCCGGTAAACCTTTTCGCCGAGCCGCCCCTTCGGCAGCGCCACATGAAGCATTTTATTCAACGGCTTCCAGCCTCCCTTCCCGCAGGCGCATCAGCCTGCGCCACTTTACCTGCGGCGGTATTTCTTTTGCCACCAGCACGCTGCCCTCCGCGGCAAGCCGCTCCGCCGCCGCCACCAGGCAGGCGGGCTCCTCCTGCCGATCATGCAGCAGCACAACCTCTACATCATAGGCGGGCTCCCCGGCGGCCAGCCGCTCCAGCAGATCCAGATAAACCGCAAAGCCGATCGCGCCGCTTTTCCGCCCCATTTTCCGCAGCAGCTTATCATACTGCCCGCCGGAGAGAACACTGGCCGGAATCCCTTCCAGGTAGCCTTTAAACACAACGCCGCTGTAATATTTCATATCGTTGCCAACCGAAAAATCAACCCGGATCTTTTCTGCAAATCCGCATTGCTCCAGAATGGCGAAAAGCGCACAAAAGGAATCAAACGCCGTTTTTTCCGCCGCCGTTTTCAGCAGAGGCTTTAAGCCGGCAAGCGCCTGCTCGGGAGGGCCGTAGCAGGCGATCAGCGCCCGCATTTTTTGCATTGCCGCCTCCGAAAGCGCTTCCGCGCGGCAGATCCCCTCCAGCTCATGCACATTTTTCTGATTCAGAGCCGCCAACAGCTGCTCTTTTCCCGCATCGGAAACCCCGCAGCTTTCCAGAACGGCCGAAATAAGCCCCATATGGGATAAATCCAAAACATAGTTTTCCCCGATCAGCTCCAGGCTTTTTACCGCCAGCAGCAATACCTCGGCGATTTCATAAGCCCCCAGATCTCCGATGCACTCCAGCCCCGCCTGCATAATTTCCTTGAAGGTGTGGGTCCCCTTCGCGATACGGAAAACATTTTCATTATAATATACCTTTTGCACAAAACCCGCCTGATCCCGGGTGTTTTTAATAATGGAGAGTGTAACATCCGGTTTTAAGGCCAGCAGCCGCCCGCTGCTGTCGGTAAAAGTGATTACCTCTTCGGAAACCAGAAAGTCCTTATTGCGCACGTAAAGCTCATATTCCTCAAACCGGTTCATTTTATAGGGCGCATAACCGTATTGCCGGTAAAGGCCGCGCAGTTTGAAAACGGCGCGTTCCTCATTTTTCATGATCTGGCCGTCTATTTTCATTGCTCTGTTCCCCCTTTTGGCTTCAGCCGCTGAATAACCGTTTTATAACCGTCTTTCCCATAGTGCAGGCATTTATTCACCCTGCAGATCGTCGCCGTACTGGCGCCGGTGTTCCGGTTGACTTCCAGATAGTTTTTTCCGGCTTCCAGCTGGCAGGCCACCTCAAAACGCTGGGCGATTTCCTGAATTTCCTTGATGGTGCAGGCGTCTTCAAAAAAGCTGTAGCATTCCTCCAGTGTTTGCAGTGAAAGCACCGCCTGAAACAGATGGTCGACCTCCGGATTTTGCAGCTTGCTCATGATTTGCCCGCCCCTTTCCTTTATTTAGCTATCATTCTATCACTTTATCGCGCTAAAGTCAAGAAAAAATTATTATAGCCGGCTGCCGTCTTTCCGGCAGCCGGCCTTTCTATGATTTCTGTGCCTCAAGGCATTCTTCTTCAAGCTGTTTATATGCGACCTTCCCCACCAGTGTTTTCGGCAGGTCTTCCCGGAATTCCAGCTCCCGCGGGCAGGCATATTTTGCCACATAAATCCTGCAGTATTCCAGCAGCTCCCGGCGCAGCGCCTCCCCGGGCGCAACGCCCGCTTTGGGAACCACAAACGCCTTTACCCTCTGCATCCGGTAAGGATCCGGCACGCCGATTACGCAGCTGATCTGCACTTTGGGATGGCCGTCCAGAACATTCTCGATCTGAGAAGGATAAACATTGTACCCATTGGTCACAATGATTCTCTTCAGACGCTGGCGGAAATAGATAAAGCCGTCGCTGTCCATGCTTCCCAGATCGCCGGTGTGCAGCCAGCGCTGCCCGTCCGGGTGCAGGCGCAGCGCCTCTTCGGTATCCGCCGGATGATTGAGATAACCGATCATCACCGAAGGGCCTCTTAGGCAGATCTCCCCCTCTTCCCCGCAGGGAACTTCCTCGGTGGTGCCCACCCTGCAGATTTTATAATCCATATCCGGGTAAGGGAGCCCGATGCTGCCCTCCCGTTCCTCCGTATCCGGTGTAAGGCAGCTGGCGGTCACACATTCCGTTGTGCCGTAGCCCTCCCGGATGCGAACGGTGGCGCCGCGTTCGGCAAGAAACCGGTCCATTTTGCGCTTTAATTCTATGGAAAGGCTGTCCCCCCCGGAGAAAACGCCTAAAAGACAGCTCAAATCCGCCCGGTCCAGTGCGCGCGTGCGCGTGAGGGCTTCATAAAGCGTTGGAACACCGGCAATATAATTGGGTTTTTCTTTTTTGATCAGCCCGGCATAATCTTTCACATTAAACCGGGGCACCAGAATGGCCGAAGCGCCTTCGGCCAGCACCGTATGAACACAAACGCCAAGACCAAACCCGTGAAACATCGGCATCGCCGCCAGCATCCTCTTGCCCTGAACCGGCCGGTTGCACATCGCAACCGTCTGCCTGGCCACCGCATTGAAGCTGCCGTTGGAAAGCAGAATCCCTTTCTGCGTGCCGGTGGTGCCGCCGGAGAATAAAATCACCGCGCCATCGCCCGCCTCCATCGGTTCCTTATAATCGCCCTGCCCTTCGCCCAGCGCCAAAAAATCCCGCCAGAGCCATAAATTTTCCGCCTTTTGCACCGGCGGAAACTTCCGTTTCACTGCAAGCCGGTAAGCAGCTTTTCGGATCCCCGCCAGGGCGTCATCGATATCGGTAATAATCAGATGCTTCAGCGGAAGCTCCTGCTGCACGCGCATAATTTTATCGTAAAACTGATGGAGGGTCACCAGTGTGCCGCTCTCAACCTCGTTTAAATAAAATACGATCTCTTTTTCTGCCGACAGCGGGTGAATAATGCTCACAACCGCGCCGATTTCATTGAGCGCATACAGGCAGTAAACCGTTTGCGGAATATTGGGCATGCAGAGCGTAACCCGATCGCCCTTTCGGATCCCAAGCCCCTTAAACGCCCGGGCCGTGCGCGCGATATGCGCGCCAAGCGCCCGGTATGTGATCCGCCGCCCCATAAAAGAAAGCGCCTCCTGCTCCGGCTTGCTGTGCACATGCGCCGTCACGGCGTCGCTCATGCTGCCCGCCGGATAGGTGAGGTGATGGGGCACCGGCCCGTAATGATTCAGCCAGGGTCTGTTCATATTGTTGCTCCTCAGTTTCTATTCTGAAACCCATTATAACAGGCCTCGCCCGGAAAAGCAACCACAAGCCGCCGCCAAAACCCCTTTACTTTTTCGTGTACAGATGATACAATCAGCCTGCGGCATTTCGCCGGCCTGTTCCGTATTCCGATTCCAAAGGGAGGCGTTTTATGAAGCGTTGTATTTTTTTATGCCATCTGATTGAGGCGGCCCACCGCCGGAAAATTTCTCTGGATGAAATGCTCCTTCAGGCCGCCGGATGGGGTCTTCAGGGGGCAGAGGCCGATTATGATGCGCTTCAAGCAGCCCCGCAGCCGGTCCTTGAAGCGCTGGAGCGCGCCGGAATTCCGCTGCTGGCTCTATACGGAAAATGTGATTTGGCGCACGGCGGTGATCTGGAGCGGGCGCGGGCCATGCTTTCGTTTGCCGCCGCCCATCAGATCCGGCAGGTATTAATTGTGCCCGGGTATCCGAAACCCGGTGAAAACCGGGAGCAGATCACACAGGAGCTGATCCGCCGCCTTCAGGTGCTCTGCGGCATTGGTGCCGCGGCCCAAATCCATCTTTCCATTGAAAATTTCGGGTATGCAGACCGCCCCTATCATACCATCGGTGAAATAGAGCGCCTGCTGGCCGCTGTTCCGGATCTTTGCTATACGCTGGATACCGGCAATTTTCTGTTTGGCCGTGAAAATGCGCTGCGGGCCGCTTCTCTTTTCGCCCCGCGCATCCACCATGTGCACTGCAAGGATTTCTCTTTGCGCCCAATTCCGGGCAGCCAAACAGAGCGGGATGATTACGGCGCGCCCCTCTATCCCGCGGCATTGGGCGCGGGCGCGGCGCCGCTGGCCGCTGTAATCGCGCGGCTCCGGGAATACGGCTACCAAGGCGCGCTGAGCATTGAACAGTTTGGTGTGGCCGATCCGTTTTCCGCCGTTCGGGAAAGCCTTTCTTTTTTAAAAAAGCATTAATTTTCTCGGGCAGCGCAGGCGCGGCGTGACTTTTTGCGAAAAAGGAGAAACAGCGGAGTGGTATGAAAAAACCCCAGCCAAAGGCTGGGGTTTTTGAATGGAACGCAGTCCGTTCCAATATGGCTCCCCCTGTTGGACTCGAACCAACGACCCTGCGGTTAACAGCCGCATGCTCTACCGGCTGAGCTAAGGAGGAATATGGTGACCCCTGGGAGAATCGAACTCCCGATTTCAGCGTGAGAGGCTGACGTCTTAGCCGCTTGACCAAGGGGCCGAAATTGATGCTTGATTATTATACCCTTAAATTCAAAATATGTCAATATATTTTATGAAAATTATTCTCCTGTACTCTTGCATAAAATGATTGAATTATATAGAAAATTATGGTATAATGTTATCGAAATATCGATAAATAACATTACTATAACTCAATTTGGTTACGCCACGTAATTACTACAAATATTATACATCTATTTTTCATTCATTTCAGATTTATAGAGTATAATGTCTGCATATTATAAAGGTAGTCGGTCGATAAATGCAACTTGTTTTCTATAAAAATCAGAACTGAAATAAAGGATGAAAATAGTGAACATTAAACTTGTAATTATTCAATCCGATCCGTTTGAGGCGGATGCTACGGCAAGAAGTTTTAATTCCCTGGGATGCACTGTGGTAGGAATCGGTACCTCCGGCAAAGAAGCGGTAGAGCTTGTCTGTTCCCTGAAGCCGGACGTTCTGGTCATGGAGCCGTTTCTTCCGGCGCTGAACTGTGATGATATTGCGGCATTATTGGAGCAAAAATGTCCTTTCCGCTGGTAAAGCTTGTGCTCAGCACGTGTAAAAACGATCTGATGGCGGAACGCTTTTTAAATAGCGGCGGCGATTTATTTTTATTAACGCCGGTTGATTTTAAATTTTGCCTTAGTAAACTGGAAAAGTATCTGAAAGTTCGCCAGAGGCATGCTGCTTCCAAAGAAGCAGTCTGCGGCGATGCGGGTATCATTCATCGCTGCACGCAGAAATACCAGACCCGCATGAAAATGTCGATGACCATCAACGGTTTTCTTTATTTACAGGATGCTGTTGAACTGGCGCTTTCCAACCGCGGGATGCTGCAGGCCATTACTACGCGGCTTTACCCCATGATTGCGCAGCGGCATCAGGTTTCGCCCTCCTGCGTAGAGCGCAATATCCGCACAGCCATTGAGCTGACCTTTGAACGCGGAGATCTTGCTTTTCTTTATGAATATTTTGGCAGTTCTGTGCGGGAGGCTTCCGGGAAACCAACCAACAGCGAGTTTATTGCCGGCCTTACGGAGCTGGTGCGGAATGATCTCGAATATGAATTAGCATAGAACCCATCCGCCTGTCATGCGCGTGAGCGATAAGCTCACGCGCATTATTTCAGCATTCAGAGAGAAAATCTTCAAAAACCGGCGCGCCGTCTTTCATGCGTTCCGGATGAAACTGAACGCCCAGAATCGGGAGATAATCGTGCACCAGCCCTTCGATCACACCGTCGTTTGAAAACGCCACCGGCGTCAGCCCGCGCCCCACCCGGCCAACGCCCTGATGATGGCTGCTGTTTGCCATGAAGCAGCGCCCGAAAATCCTTTCGATCCGGTCGGTCGCCTTCAGTTCATGCTCCACATCATATCCCGGCGCAATATGATTCTCCGCCGTATCCAGATGCTGAATCAGCGTGCCGCCGAATGCAATGTTGATCACCTGTATGCCTCTGCAGATGCCGAGGACCGGCTTATTGGCCAGCACAAAAGCATGAATACAGGCCAGATCCAAATTGTCCCGTTCTTCAGAAATCCCGTAGCTGCCTCTGTTTCGCTGCTCATATAAAACCGGGTTTACATCTCCCCCGCCGCAGAGAACAAGGCCGTCAAACGCCGAAAAATCCATTCCCGCCTTTGCAAGGGTCGCCCTTGCGCCGGCATTTTCCAAAGCGCGTATGTAATTGACCGGTTCCGACCGGCCGGCCGTTAAAAGTATTTCCTTCATAGCTGTTCCTCCCATATATGATAGATCCTGGGTTTATCCCTATCGGGCTTAAACCTATTATATCACTAATATATACGAACATCAATGAAGGATATATGGCTCTTTTATGAACTTTCTCCACTTTACGATTCCGGTTTCAGAGCTCCTTCACAAAGCAGATGATCCGGTTGACTTCTTGGAAGCCGCAGGCCAGGTGAAAGCCCAGGCTTTCTGTATTATTCAGTGCACAGTCGCTGGCGAATTCAGCACAGCCCTGCTCCTTTGCCCATTTCTGCCCTTCTTTTACGAGCGCGCCTGCAATCCCGCGGCGGCGGTACGCCGGCCTTACATAGATCCCCTCCAGATACCCAACCGGCGCGCTTCGGGTACCCTCCACATAATCCCGCCGCAGCTGGCACTGGCAAAATCCAGCCGGCGCTTCCTTTTCAAAGGCAATCCATACCGCCGCGTCTTCTTTTCCGATTAGATCCGCGAATTCCTTTTTCAGCTCGGCTTGTGTATGTTCGGGCCAAAGCTCCGCGGCCAGAGCCGATAAAAGCAAGCAGCTTTCTTCCGTGGCTTGGATTATTTCCATTGGATCTCCCTCCTTACCGCTCAAATCTATTTTCGCACTCTCTTTTTATATAAGATCAGTGTCTTTTCTTAAATCACACAGCCTTTGTCTTCTCGCCCCGTGCCCTCTCAGGGTTCGAGTCCCTGATGGTTTGGTTTTCTTATTCTAAAAAGCAGTTCCCCTCTCGCAAAAAGTTGGTAGCGACAGCGGCCCGTTGTGCGGGCGTTTACAACCAAACAGGGCCGCC
>QAKW01000034.1 GCA_003343605.1 Clostridiales bacterium | reverse complement strand
ATGGCATGGCACCTTGCAATATCCTCTGCGCAATCAATTTCTTTTGCAAAAGCGTGACAATCCAATATTTTTCTCTGTGCAATACGCATGTTAATTCGACCCGCCGCCCAATCTTCAGCTGCCTCTAACGCCTCTCGCGGTCTACATTCCCTGGGATATTTTTCACTGAGTGCGTTTATGGATTCCTCGGCAAAATCAAATGCCCACAATGCGACAACTCTATGATTTTGACTCTGAAGCAGGATGATTAAATCCTGCATATATTCCGAGTCTTTTGCAAATAAGGTTTCTATCAATGCCTGGTGAAATCGATGGAGTTGGAATCCATCAGTTCAAAGAAAAAAGGGAGTTCTGCCGGGGCACATTGATTTTTTTGCAAAAATATGTTAATATATTTATATTATGCCGAATAAGGAAAGGGTGAGATCAATGGCGCTACAGGAATCGGGGGAAATGTATTTGGAAACCATTCTGATTCTGCTTCAGAAGAGCAGCGCGGTCCGGTCGATCGATATTGTGGAGTATATGGGCTATTCCAAGCCCAGCGTCAGCAGGGCAATGGGGCTTTTGCGCGAAGGCGGCTATATTTTAATGGATGAAAACGGGTATATTACGCTAACCAAAGAAGGCCGAGAAGTTGCGGAAACGATTTATGAACGCCATACGCTCTTAACAGAGTTTTTGATACGGCTTGGCGTCGAACAGAAAACAGCCGCCGAGGATGCTTGTAAAATGGAACATGTGATCAGCGCTGAAACATTCGGCGCTATAAAGAAACACGCCATGAAAATCCAACAAGGGGAAAATACATGAATATCACCAGTTATAAATGTCCCTGCTGCGGTGCGTCGATTCATTACGACGGTAAAATTGATAAATTATCCTGCGCCTCCTGTGGCAATGATTTTGACCCCGCCAATCTGAAGCAAATGGAAGAAATCCTTGAAAATACCGTTTCAGAGGAAGCGGCGCACTGGGATTGGGCTGAAACGCAGAAAGAAGAGCAGCTTGAGAAGATGTGCAGCTATAGTTGCCCCTCCTGCGGCGGGGAAATTATTGCAGAGCAAACAACCGCCGCAACCTTCTGCCCTTACTGCGGCAACGCAACGATCATGAGCGGCCAGCTTTCCGGCACATATCGGCCGGATCTGATTATTCCGTTTAAGCTGGATAGCAAGGCAGCGGTTTCCGCTTTAAAGGCATTTTATAAAAGAAAATTTTTACTGCCAAAGCTTTTCAAGGATGAAAATCATATTCAGGAAATTCGGGGTGTTTATGTGCCGTTTTGGCTTTACAGCTGTGATGCTACAGGCAGCTTCCGCTACCGTGCAACGCGTGTGCGCAGCTGGACAGACGGCCGTTATCAGATTACGGAAACCTCTCATTTTATGATTGGGCGCGGCGGTGAGCTGGGGTTCAATCAGATTCCGGCGGATGGTTCCAAAAAGATGGATGACGCTGTGATGAATGCTATTGAACCGTTTCATTTCAGCGAAGCGCGTGATTTCAACGCTGCTTATCTCTCTGGTTTTTATGCCGATAAATTTGATGTTGCAGCACAGGAAAACGCCGAAAAAATCAATCTGCGTGTAAAGAATACCATGGAGGATCATTTTAGAGACACGGTACGCGGCTATGCTTCTGTCCGGCTGGAAAACAGCAGTGTGCAGATGAAAAATGATCAGGTTCAATATGCGCTTTTGCCGGTATGGCTTTTAAATACTTACTATAAGGGGCGCAGGTATCTATTTGCAATGAATGGGCAAACCGGCCGCCTGATTGGGGATCTGCCGGTATCCAGAGCGCGTTTCTGGGGCCTATTTGCCGGGATTTCTCTGTTGGCCGAAGCAATTATTCTGCTGATCCTTTTACTGGGAGGGCTGCTTTCATGAAACGGATCATTGCAGGATTAATGCTGCTGTTTATTCTTCTGCCGGCCTGTATGGCGGAAGGCGCATGCGTAGTGGATCAGGCCAATCTTCTGAACGAAGCGGAACGTAAAAATGTTAGCGCGGCGGCGGAGGAACTGGAGGAAAAATACCAGATTTCAGTGGTGATTCTCACGATTTCAGATTATCATGCCGGGGAAACAATCCAGTCGGTCGCCGAGGATTACTATGATGAAAACGGCTATCTGCCTGACGGCATTCTTTTCGCGGTTTCAATGAAAACGCGGGAATACTATACCTGCACGACAGGCACGGTGATCGATGATCTCAATGACAGGGCGATCTATCTGCTGAATCAGGCGGCTGTTCCTGATCTTGCCGATGGAAATTATTATCAGGCGTTTTGCAGTTACTTAAGAAAAGCAGACGAGTTCATTGCTGAAAATCTGAACGACGGGTCTGATGCGCTATATCCAGCGGCAATCCCGAGTGAGGAAAAGAGTAAGAATATTTTGCTTACAATCGGCATCAGTCTGATTTTTTCGTGTCTTATCGGGTTTTCTGTTGTAATGGTTATGAAAAGCCGTATGAAAACGGTAAAAGCCGCCGATTCGGCAGAGATGTATATTCGTCCGGAAAGCTTCCGTTTAACAGAGAATCAGGATGTTTTTCTTTATAAGACCATTTCGCGCGTTCGTATTCAAACGGATCAAAATCATCATAACCCCGGCGGGGGAACCACGATCCATACCGGCTCCTCGGGAACCTCCCATGGTGGCGGCGGCGGGCGATTTTAATGATAAAGTGAAAGGGGAAAAGAGATTATGGGTTTGATTAAAGCAGCTTTGGGCGCAACAGGCGGTACGCTGGCCGATCAATGGAAAGAGTATTTCTACTGCGATGCGCTGGAGGCGGATGTTTTGGCGGTAAAGGGCAAGAAGAGAACCTCCGCACGATCTTCAAATAAACGGGGAGATGAAAACATCATTTCCTCCGGCTCTGCCATCGCGGTAAACGATGGGCAGTGTATGATGATTGTGGAGCAGGGAAAAGTGGTTGAAGTTTCGGCGGAGCCGGGCGTATTTATCTGGGATGCTTCTACAGAGCCGAGCATTTTTAACGGACGGCTCGGGGAAGGGATTATCAATACATTTAAAACCATTGGCAAGCGTTTTACTTATGGCGGCGATACCGGGAAAGACCAGCGGGTTTATTATTTCAATACAAAAGAAATTGTGGGAAATAAATACGGTACGGCAACGCCGGTTCCATTTCGGGTGGTAGACCGGAACATTGGGTTGGATATGGATATTGCGATTCGCTGCAACGGTGAGTATTCCTATAAGATTTGTGATCCAATCCTGTTTTATACCAATGTATGCGGGAATGTCGGCGACCGGTATGAGCGCTCAGAAATTGACAGTATGCTGAAAACAGAATTGATGACCGCGCTTCAGCCGGCGTTTGCCCGAATTTCCGAACAGGGGGTTCGATACAGCGCGCTGCCTGCACATACCCAGGAACTTGCCGAGGCCTTAAACCGTGAACTGAGCGAAAAATGGACGCAGTTGCGCGGCCTTCAGGTTGCTTCTTTCGGGGTGAATTCTGTTTCTGCTTCCCCGGAGGATGAAGAAATGATCAAGGAATTGCAGCGCGCTGCCGTAATGCGGGATCCAACGATGGGCGCGGCAACGCTTGTAAGTGCGCAGGCAGAGGCCATGCGCGCCGCAGCCAAAAACGAAAACGGTGCGATGATGGGATTTATGGGCATGGGTATGGCGGCCCAGGCGGGCGGTATCAATGCACAGGGGCTTTATCAAATGGGGCAGAATGCAAATGCGGAAAATGAATGGAAATGTTCCTGCGGCACCATGAATAAAGGCAATTTCTGCGGCAACTGCGGGCAGAAGAAGCCGGGAGCTGCTTCTTATCAGTGCAGCAAATGCGGGTGGATTCCGGAGAATCCGGCGCAGCCGCCGCGTTTCTGCCCAAACTGCGGAGATCCGATCGGAGAGGAAGACAAAAAATAGCCATATCCCGGCTGCAGGGTGCAGGCGGGGCTTAGAATTCATATAAAAAGCTGTATGGCAAACGCCATACAGCTTTTTATTAATCCAGATGATAGGGCCCAGGATTTTTTGCGGGTTCTGCTTCTTTCCACCTCCCGCAGGTAAAATCCGGGAACGAGACCGGCGCGCCGCCAAGTGCGATGGACTGCTCTGAAAGCGCGGTGATTGCCATCCAGGCAACACCATCATAAACATTGATCGGCATATCATAGCCGTTGATAACACAATCGAAAAACGCGCCGTATACCAGGCCGTCCATGCCACCGTGGCCGCCCTTGACGCCTTCCTTTAAAAAGCGTTTCCAAATCGGATGATCATATTTTTCTTTCAGGGCTTCCGCATTATCCCAATGGGGCTTCCATTCAAAACTTTCTTCATATTCGCCATCGATCACAATCGAATTGTTGGTTTCATCATAGAGGGCTTTGGTTCCATGAACGGCGAACCCGCGGGAATAATAGCGCGGAAGAGTGGTATCCAGTTTCATGGTAATCGTTTCGCCGCCGGCGCATTTGATGATGGTGGTTACCACGTCGCCCTGCTGAAAGCGGGCGTTCACCAGCTCCATATGATCGGGATGATGTTCCATAATGTAAGAATGCATACCCACGGCTTTGGAGGCAACCGAATTCAGGGTTACGAAGCGATTGCCGCGGTTGATATTCAGGATTTTTGCGATAGGCCCGATTTCATGGGTCGGATAATTCTCACAGTTGCGGTGCAGATAGTTGCTGTAGCGATAATGATGCCCCAGCTTTCCGCCAACGACTTCTTCGCGCAAGTCATGGCCGTAGCAGCCGTCGCAGTGCACAATCTCCCCAAAAATACCCTGACGCACCATGTTCAATACCATCGTTTCATAGCGGCCGTAGCAGCAGTTTTCCAAAAACATAAACGGCGTTTTGGTGCGTTCCCAGGTGTGTACCAGATCCCAGCATTGCTGCAGATCATAAGCGCCGCAGACTTCCATGCCGCAGGGAATGCCGCGTTCCATGGCTTCCAGCGCAATTGGAACATGCGTTTCCCAGGAGGAAATCACAAGAACCGCATCAATCAGCTCCGGATTCAAAAGCTCTTTATAATCCAGAAAGGTTTTGGGGCGGCAGTTGAATTCCGCCAATTTGGCCAATGTTTTATCAATAAAGGGCTCATAGTTATCGCAGATGGCGGTAAGCTCAATATTTTCCATATATTTTACCAGAAATTTGCACATCCCGCCTCCGCGGTTTCCAAGACCAACAACGCCAATTTTCAATTTTTTCATGGTTTTCTCCTTTACAAGCAAACTGAAACTGTGTATACTTGGATTATAATCAATTTATAATAAAAGATCAATATAAAACCAGATAATTAAAATTTGATTTCGGGCAGGTGAATATCGTCTTGTTTTATCCGGTTGAACGGCTTCTTCACATCTGCGGCTTCTATACTTTTTTTGAATCTTACTATGCGGAAGATTTCTACTTTGAAGGCGAACATCATAATTTTTGGGAGGTTGTTTACTGCCTAGGCGGAACAACCGGTATCAGTGCGGATGAAAAGATTTACCGCCTGCGGCCCGGTGATCTGGCGATCCACCGGCCGCTGGTACATCATAAACTCTGGTCGGAGGAATCAACCCGCGCTCATGTGCTCATTTTTTCGTTCAATGGGGATGGCGCGCTGTTAAAAGGGCTCGGAGGGGCCTATAGCTGCGATATGGAGCTCCAAAAGCAATGGAATGATCTTTTCTGCCGCCTGAAAGAGAGCGGCTGCAGGAGCAGCTGCACCGGTTTTTTACAGCACCTTCAAAAGCATCCGGCCGAACTGCAGGCGATCACAAATTTGTGCGAAAACAACCTTCTTGCATTAAAGGAGCAGGGGTTGCCGCTTGGCTATAATCAAAGTAAAAATGCGCTTGATTATGAGCGGATCATCCAGACGATGAAACGAAATCTCTCCAATAACTTAACTGTTGAAGAGCTTGGGTTGCTCTGCGGGCTTAGTGCTTCCTCCATGAAAAAATTATTTCGCCATTTTAATTCGATGGGGATTCACGAGTATTTTCTGCATTTAAAAATGAAAGAGGCGGTGCGGCTTCTGGAAGAGGGGAAGACGGTAACAGAAACAGCCGAGCTGCTGGGCTTTTCCAACCAGAGCTATTTCAGTACGGCATTTAAACGCGAAATGAATGAAATCCCGGCGCGGTTTCGGCGCAACCGGAGTTAAATATTGAAACACGGATCAGCGATGATGCTGATCCGTGTTTTTATCTTGCAGCGGGGCGCAGGCAAACTGTTTTTTATAGGCGCGGTAAAAATTGGAATAATCATTGAAACCGGTCTGGCGGCAGCTTTCCCCGATCGGCATACCGGAACGGATTTTTTGCCGTGCGCACAGCAGCCTTTTTATTTCAATATAACGGGCTATGGTGGAGCCAGTTGCCTGATGAAAAATACGATTCAGCTGAGATTTGCTCAGATAAAACTGTCGGCTGAGCAGATCCAGCGAAAGCGGTTCGAAGAGGTGCAGATTAATATAGGATACCAGTTGAACGGCAGTCGTTTCCCGCGCTTCGCCGCCTGCGATGCTGCTGCGGTAAAGGCCGCTGATTTCCTGAAGAATCGAAAGCAGATAAGTAATCAGACGTGTTTTAAAACCGCCCGCATCCTGCGTTGGTGCAACGAGTTTGAAAAAGCATTCCTGCCAGAAACGATCGGGCAGAGTATCCATATGATATTGATTTTGTTCGCCCAGCGGCCGGTTATAAAATGGCGCCAGGAGCTGTTCTTCCGGATCGGCGAAAAGCAGCAGTTCTTTCCGGAAATGAATGGCGATCCGTTCATAGGGTTCTGCAGGATCGATCACCAGTTTATGGGTTTCTGCTTCGCGCATCAAAAGTATATCGTTTTCATGCAGGGAATATTCGGTGCCTTCAACCCGATAGCTGCCTTTGCCGCGAATAAAGTAATAGAGCTCCGGGCGATCGTGGGCATGCATAGAAAAATCATGAGGATCCGGCCGTTCATCCAAGCTGTGATGAACGTTAAAAAGCGAATCTGCTGCTGAAAAAAGTTCCATGAATACATTCTCCCGTATATATGATACTTTTATTTTATCCTAAGATGCATATAAATGCAATAAAATTTGAAATAAATTGCAATCGATTTGCAAAAAAGAATGTATTATAATAAAACAAAAAGAGGAGGGTTCCGATATGGCAACACGTTTTATTGGCTCCGAAGCAGGAGAACGGCTTTATCAGAAAGTTCGAAAGCTGCCGGTTGTAGATTATCATTGCCATCTTTCTCCCCGGGAGATTTATGAAGACCGCGAATTTGACAACCTGGGAGAACTCTGGCTTGCCGGAGATCATTATAAATGGCGGCTGATGCGGCAATATGGCGTAGAAGAGCAATACATCACCGGAAGCGCTTCCTGGCGGGATAAATTTTTACATTTTATGGAAGCGCTGGAATATGCCGCCGGCAATCCGGTTTATCATTGGTGTAAGCTGGAACTGGAGCAATATTTTGATATTGACGCTCCGCTTACGGCAGAAAACGCGCCCAAGATCTGGGAAGAGGCAAACCGGGTTATACAAGAAAAAGCACTTTCCCCGAGAAAATTGATTTTAAATTCCGGCGTATCCTTGATTGCAACGACCGACGATGTGATCGATGTGCTGAATTACCACCGGCTGCTTGCCCAAGACCGGTCTTTCCCCGTAGCAGTTACACCCTCGTTTCGCACAGACCGGCTGCTGCTCTGCAACCGTTCGGATTATCGGGATTACCTTAAAGCGCTGGAAGCCGCCGCCGAAATAGAAATAACCGGATTGGCTTCTTTTAAACAAGCTATATTAAACCGTCTTGATTATTTTATGAGCTTTGGCTGCCGGATGACGGATGTCGGAATTCCCTTTTTTCCGTCGGCTGTCGGCTCCGATGTGCAGGCCGAGCAGGCATTTGATGCGGTACTCTCCGGGAGAACTCTCGGGGAAGAGGACTATTCAGCATTTCTGGGCAATCTGTTTTTATTTCTCGGAAAAGCCTATCGGGAACGCAATCTGGTGATGCAGTGGCATTTGGCAGTTTGGAGAGACGCCAATAAACCTTTATGGGAAGCGCTGGGGGAAAACATTGGCTGCGACTGCATGGGAAACGATATTCCGGTAGACCATCTTATTGGGATACTGGATGCGATCAACCAAAGTGGCGGACTGCCCAAAACGCTGCTCTATACACTGCGGCCCTCTATGGCGGCACCACTCTCGACCATTGCCGGCTGTTATCGCAATGTGATCCCGGGTGCGGCCTGGTGGTTTTGCGATCACCGGCGCGGAATTTGCGAACAACTGGAAATT
>QAKW01000071.1 GCA_003343605.1 Clostridiales bacterium | reverse complement strand
ACGCCTGCTTCTCGCGAGTGCTTGTATATGATACCACTTCCTGTGTTACTTTGTCAACACTTTTTTTCTCTATTTTTGAAGTTTTTACTTCCTGTAATGGCAGATTGTGCAACAAAGGTTTTCAAATCAAGAATTCCCACATTTTTTCCAATTATTCAAAAAATTTAAAATCCTGCTTTTCGCCCTAAAACCGGATCCTTCTTGCGATTTTTCGCCTGCGGCGATTGTTGTTTTGAAAAATCATATATATAATGTAGGCAATAATTGCAGCGCCGAGGATAACCGCAACGATTTTAACCACGATATTGCTGAAAAACTTTCGGATCAGATAGAGGTAATATAAAATCGCGCTGCGTTCCAGCGCCGTACTGGCGACCAGATTGACCCGACCGTATTCCACACCGTCTTTGACCAGTGTCACCGAGCCCAGCACATCGCCAACGGCCACCGGCGCATAGGCCATATCCTCTTTTTCGATGATCCGCTCAAAAGAGGCAATATCCACATCGTTTGCCACCACCGCCTCAATCGGCGCCTGCGGCACGAGCATCACATAATCACTCTTGGCGCAAAGCGCCACGCTGATTTCACAAACCGAGGTGCTCTCATCCAGCAGCGTCTGCACACTGAAGTTGTTAAACGCCCATTTATAAAGGGAGATGGAATCAGCAAAAACCGGATTGGCGGCGTTGCTGTAAGATGCGTTCATGGTAAGGCAGATATATTCCATTCCCTTATATTTCGCGCAGGAAATCAGATTATAGCCCGCAGCGGTGGTGCTGCCGGTTTTTCCGGCCAGCGCATATTTATAATAATTTCCGGAATTCTGGCGCAGCAGCTGATTGGTGGTGATCAGGGTTCTTTCTTTATTTTTATTTGTTTCCGGCAGCGTGTAGCTGCTTTTGCTTAAAAACGGCAGCAGGCGTTCATCGGAAAAAACTTTTTCCGCCAAAATAGCCATATCCCGGGCGGTGGTGTAGTGGCGCTCGTCCGTAAGCCCGTGGGTATTCACAAAATGCGTGTGGCTCATGCCCCATTCCGCCGCCTGCGCGTTCATTTTATCAACAAAAGCCGAAATACTGCCGCACAAATGAATGGCCAGGGCGTTGGTCGCTTCATTGGCGCTGGAAATCGCAATGCCGTATAAAAGATTTTCCAGCGTGATGATTTCCCCATCAATCAGCCCCATATTGGAGCTGCCGATAACCAGATCGGCATAGCTCGCCTTTTTATCAAAGGTCAGGGTAGCTTGCAGATCTTCTATCAGATCAATCGCAACCGCCATGGTCATCAGTTTTGTTGTAGACGCGGGATAAATCTGCGCATCGGCATTTTTTTCATAAATAACCGCTCCGGTATTCACGCTCACAAGCATCACGTTGTTGGCGGCCGTTTCGGGTGCGCCGTCCATTGCAAATGCGGCCGGAGCCGTAATCAAAAGCATTGCTGCAATCAGAAGCCCGCTGAACCAACGAATTTTTTTCATCTTTTTCTCCCCTAAACTGGATGATCCCATCAGTTGATGTTTTTTTAGTATACTACAAAATGAAAAAAATTGCAATTGATTCAAAAACTTTTAAAAAAAGACTTGCCAAATCTCAAAAAATCAATATAATAGATGTGTAGCGGGGTATAGCGCAGTTGGTAGCGCGCTTGGTTCGGGACCAAGAGGCCGGGCGTTCGAGTCGCCTTACTCCGACCATTAAACTGAGCTTTAGGATTGTGAAACGATTCTTAAAGCTCAGTTTGTTTTTTTAAATTATCCTCCGGCGATTTGACATTTTTTTCATTCTATGGTAGATTAATGACGAATAAGCAATAAAGGAGAAACGACTTTAGTGGTAGCGCTGTTTCAAGAGGTTTTCGATTTTTTTGGCGCAACCAGGCTTGAATATGCCCTGCGTATTCTATTAGCTACTGCTCTGGGTGCTGTAATTGGAATCGAACGCAGTTTGCGCCTGAAAGAGGCCGGCTTCCGCACGCACTGCATCATTGCCTGCACAGCCGCACTGTTTATGATTTTATCCAAGTATGCCTTTACCGATCTGCTGCCGGGGATCGGGCAGGGCGGCGCAGATGCAACCATGATTGCCTGCCAGGTTGTAAACGGCATCAACTTTTTAGGGGCCGGCATTATCTTTCAGAGTAAGGATAGTTCTATCTTCGGGCTGACCACCGCCACCGGCATCTGGGCCACTGCGGCGGTAGGGCTCGCCTGCGGAAGCGGCCTGTATGCCGTTGCCGCATTTTCCGCGGCGCTCATCGTGTTTCTGCCGTTTTTTATGCACCGCTGGAAAATCGGCGGCAAGTCTTACACCATCCGGGAGCTGCGGCTTACCTTTCAAAATACGCCGCACATCCGGGAAATCCTGCGCGCCAAGCAGCAGCAATACGGCGTGCAGATTCTAAACGCTACCTACACCCGGAAAGACGATCTGCGCATTGAGCTCACCCTGCAGGTGCGCATGACGGAAACCGTTAATTATGAAGAGGCGCTGGCGCTTCTGAATGAATATGATGAAATTCAGGCAATATCGATATAAAGGAGTATGGAATCAATGTCGTCGTTCTTTGCTGAAATAACCGGCTTTTTTCAATCTTATCCCACGGTGGATTATATTCTCCGGGTTGTAATCGCCACCTTCTGCGGCGCCATCATCGGCCTGGAGCGGACCAAGCGCTCCAAAGAGGCCGGCATCCGCACACACTGCATCATCGCCTGCGCTTCCGCGCTGATTATGGTGATCTCCAAATACGGGTTTACCGATATGACCGATGCGCTGGGGCATACCTTCGCCGGCACCCGGGGCGCCGATCCCGCGCGGGTCGCGGCGCAGGTGGTGAGCGGCATCAGCTTTTTGGGCGCGGGCGTGATTTTTAAAAACGGCAACACGGTAAAGGGGCTTACAACCGCGGCCGGGATCTGGGCTACCGCGGCCGTGGGGCTTGCCTGCGGAAGCGGCATGTATTATATCGCCATTTTTGTTACCGTGCTTATTGTGATCATTCAGCTGCTGATGCACCGTTTCAACGTGGGCAACGACGCCTACTCCAATGGCGAGATCCGCATTACCATGGTGGATACGCCGGAAATCCGCGCGGTACTCCGCCAGAAGCAAGAAGAGCTTGAAATCACCATTACCAACTCCCGTATCACCACCTGCGGCGATAATACGCTCAACCTGATCCTGGCAGTCCGGCTGAAAAATCCCATACCGTTTTCCGATGTGATGAAATTCATGGATGAACATCCAGAAATCAAATCACTCAGCGTCTGAGCAAACGCCCGCTCCTGATCAGGAGCGGGCGTTTATTATTGACTTTCTATATTAAAAGGGGTAAAATAATTGTAAATCAACGTGCGGGAGTATGGAATGAATTATATTATTTTTGACATGGAGTGGAACCAGCCGTTCTCAAAAGAAACCGCGATTGTCTCCCCCATTTATCTGGCCGGCGAAATTATTCAGATTGGCGCGATTAAGCTGAATATAAATCTCCGGGCAGTAGATTGCCTCAATCTGCTGATTGCGCCGACTTTTTACCGCAAGCTCCACTACCGGATCAAAAAAATGACGGGGATCCATCAAAACGACCTGGCAAAGCAAAAAAAATTCAAAGAGGCCATCCGGGTATTCCGCAATTGGTGCGGATCCGATTGCCTGCTTTTATCCTGGGGGTACGATGATATTCAGATCCTGAAGGATAATCTGCTGATGCACGATCTGGAAGAGGATTGGCTCCCGCCCTGTTTGAATCTTCAGGGCATTTACAATCACCAGGTTTCGCATGAAAACCGTCAGTTTTCCCTGGAGGCCGCCATGGAAACATTCCAGATCGAGCCCGTGCTGAAGGCGCACAATGCATTTAACGACGCCATTTACACCGCGCAGGTGGCCAAGCGCCTGAATCTGGCGGAAGGCATCCAAAACTATGCCGAGCTCAACGGAATCTTATGGAACAGCATGCACAGCCAGAAGGAAAATTTTCGGCCATACCGCTCACGCGAGAAAGCGTTTGCAGATCCGAAGCTGAAAAAATTCAGATGCCCGATCTGCGGCGAGCTGCTGACGACCGGCCCTTTTATTTCCATGGATGAAAAAAACGCCTTTGCCGAGGTGCCGACCCAGCACGGCAACATTCTTGTAAAGATCAAAGCGCTGCAAAATCAGAATAAGGCCTGGTATATCCGGCGCACCATCCGTTTTATATAAAAAAGCCCCGCCGCCATCATGGCGGCGGGGCTGCTTTTTTCAGATGCGGGGCGCGTTTTCCAGCAGATACGCTTCCGCCGCGGGAGACCATCTCCCCTGATTGGCTTCCACCAGCTCGGCAAGCCGGCGGTAGAGCGGATCCTTCTTTCCCCATTCCGGCAGATCCTTCAGGGCGATGCAGGGAATATCCAGTTCATTATAGCATACCTTTTTGGCGCCGTCCGGCTTTTTCATGGCAAACAGCGCGTCCGGAACCGCATGAAGCCCCATAATGTGGGAAACCATCCCGGAAGGATCCAGCACGCCGTCTTCCATCAGATGGATCACATCCACCGTATCCTCCGGAATACTCCCTGCCGTACCCAGCAAATGAATGCCATCGTAATGCACCCGGTAAAGATTCAGGCTGCCTGCCAGTTGATGAACCGGCGGCCCGGCAAAGAAATTAAGGCAGCCATCATTGCCGAGAAGCTCCTCCGCCTGCGTGAGCAATTCTGCAGAAGGCACCATGACGAATGCATCATCAAACCCGCCGCCGGCCAGTTCACGCAGCACCGAAACCGGATCGGGGCAGCCGGCCACGTTCACAAAATGCAGCGCGCAGCCGGCCTTTGCGGCCCGCTCGGGCGGGCAGACGCTTTTCGCATAATCCAGCCGCTCCTGATTCAGATCGGTCACCACGACCGTTGCGCACTTTCCATAGGAAACCGCCAGTTCCACGGCGGCCAGACCCATCGGCCCGGCGCCGCCCAAAATCACACACCGGCCGCCCTTTTTCACGCCGTCTGTGCGGGAATAATCCGTATAATCCGTATGGTACATGCCTTTAAACGCCCGCAGCACGCACCCGATCGCCTCCACCAGCGAGCCTTTATAATAAGCATCACCGCGAAACGGCACCAGGCACCCCCGTTCCAGCACAATTTCAGGAACAACGGCATAAAGCGAATTGCCCCCGATATAGGGATAGGAATAGCCCGGATCATGGTCGTTTTCCAGTTTCAGGGCCGGCTGGATGACAACGCGCTGGCCGGCTTCCCACTGGCCGCGCAGCGCTTCGCCGACCTGGATCAGTTCCCCGCACATCTCATGCCCAATGATCACGGGATGCTCGGCGACATCCTCCGGCACCCGCTTATGCGCCGCGCCCTGAATTACCGCTTTATAGGTAGAAGCGCACATGGAATCCGAAACGACCCGCATCAGACATTCCCGCGGGCCAATCTCCGGAAGCTCAAAATTTTCCACACGCAAATCGTTTGCACCGTACAACCGTACTGCTGTTGTTTTCATAAATATATCGCTCCCTCTTGCAAAAATAGAATCCTTTATGTTAAAATCATATCAAGATGATCATCTTTCGTCAATTACCGGCGGCAATATTGAAGAGAAATCATCAAAATAATAAAACACGATCAAAAAGAATCAAGGTGAATCATATGCTGATTGCGGAACGGCAACAAAAAATTCTTCAGATAATTGAGCAGCGGGGCGGCGCTACGGTTGAGGAGCTGGTGCGGGCCCTTTACGCCAGCGCGCCGACGATCCGGCGGGATCTTACCGCTATGGAACAAAACGGCCTGCTGAAAAAAGTTTACGGCGGCGCAATGCCCCTTACCGCGGCAAACCGGGAAATTCCGCTCACCATCCGGGAGCAGAGCCAGCGCAGCGCCAAAGACCGCATGGCGGAGCAGGCTGCCGCCCATGTGCGCGACGGCATGGTTATTTTAATGGACGGCTCCTCCAGCGTGACCCGCATGGTGCGCTTTCTGGCCGGGCGGCGGGATCTGGTGGCGGTAACCAGCGGCGCCAAAACAGCGGTTGCACTTGCCGAGCAGAATATCACCACGCTCTGCACCGGCGGGCAGCTGCTCAATCATTCCCTTTCCTTTGTTGGCCATCAGGCGGAAGAATTTGTGCGCCGAATCAACGCGGATTTGCTGTTTTTTTCCTGCCACGGCCTCAATGACGAAGGCTTTCTCACGGATCTTGCCATGGAAGAGGTTCATCTCCGGCAGGTGATGTTCCGCCAGGCTAGAAAAAAAATTCTGCTCTGTGATAAAAGCAAGCTGCATAAAACGTTTTTCTATACGCTCTGCCATCAGGATGAGGTGGATCTGATCATCAGTGAATAAAGGATCCGCGCAGGCCGGCTCCTGAAACCGCCCGGCGTGCCGGCATGCAGAAAAACGGCGTCTATCCTAGGATAGACGCCGTTCTTTTATTTTATGCGGCGAGCTGCCGCAGAATCGCAACTGCATCGGCAATAGAAAGTCTTCCATCGCCGTTGAAATCGGCATTGGCGGCGTTGAGCTCTACCGTATGCCCGTTGAGATACCGCATCAGCCGGACCGCGTCTGCCGTGGATACCAGGCCGTCGCCGTCTGCATCGCCGCGGAGGATGCCGGCGCCCGGTACCGTTCGCCCTTCGCGCACCACCCACCGCGCGCCTTCACAGGCATTCAGCAGGGCGGCGGCAGTGCCATCGGAATAGGCCGTTTCATCGAGCAGCACGGGAACGGCCGTATCCACACTGGTGGTGCCCTCCCGGCCGATGACGCCAAAAAGATTCTCATTTACGGAAACCGTGGCGCCGTAGCGGCCGAAGGTATAGGAGCGATAGTTGGTGGATTTTACGTTGAGCAAATCCAGCCTCCCGGCAAACACACAGTTGCGCATCACCAGGGCGGTATTGCCGCTCTGCCCCCAGGAGCACAAACCCGCAATATTCATATTGCCGCTGACCGTTCCGTAATAGGCTACATTGGTCATGGTTCCCCCGTTCCGCATATTGGCGGCGATCCCGGCCGCGCCGTCAGCTGTGCGCGCACTGTAGACATCCGCAGCGGACCAGACGTTTTCAAGCACGGTGCCGCCATCGCCGTAGCCCACAATGGAGGCGGTAATGTCCAGCCCCTCAATTCTGCCGCTGGCCAGGCCGAAATTCTGAATCACAGCGCCGTAGGTGACAGGGAAAAGCGCAGTATCCCACCACATGGAAGAGATATAAACATTGGAGAACGTGTGCCCATTCCCGTTAAAGGTTCCCTGAAAGGCATGATCATAAAGGATCCGGTTGGCGGCCGTCACACCGGTGCTGGAGCCCAGCGGTCTGAAGTTCTTGCCGCTGAAATCCAGATCATTCATTAAATAGACGGTTTTGTTCTTAAAGGTGACGCCGGAGGCAATCAGATCACCGAAGATCTCTACATCCTCCACCGTTTCCAGCGCATAGGCGCCGGCTTCGGGATATTGGGAATAGGCGCGCATAACCGGCCGTTCGGGATTTACATTATCGGGAATCTCTACTTCCTTTTTCTCTGCTTTGTTAAGTCCCAGACCTTCCCGAACGGTTTCGGCAATCAACGCATAGCCCTCATCGGTAAAGTGCACGGCATCGGAGGCAAGCAAGTCGCTGCGCTCAAAGGTGGCGGCATGCACATCAATCAGCGTGCAGTTTTGCTCTTGCGCCACTTCCCGGATCGCGTCCAGCATGCCGTTATTGAAAACAGAAAGCGGACCTTGCGCCCAAGCAGGCGTTGCAATATAAACCGTAGGCTGAGAAGGCATATTCTGATATTCCTGCACCAGTTCTGTCAGATGTGCCTTAAACTTCGCTTTAGAAGCCTCATGATTGCTGGTATCCCAGTTGGCCGCCTTTGTATCGTTATGGCCAAACATCATCACCACAATATCCGGATCCGCCTCCAGGCTCTGCTTATACTGATAGGTGCCCTTGAAGGGATTGCCGGTGCCGGTCTGAGCGGTCGCCCCGCCCCAACCCAGGTTCAGCACTTCATAATCATCACCGATCAGATCCTGCAGCTGAGCCGGATAGCTGAAGCGGTTAACATCGTTGCTCATCTCGCCTTTTGTAATGGAATCACCCACGCAGGCGATCACTGTTTTTTCATGCTCTTCAACAGAGGAATCGTAGGGCTCAAGCGTCTCCATCCATGCGCCGATGTAGGGCGCAATAATATCGTAGCCGGCAGCATTCAGATGGATGTAATCGGGCAGATAGGTGTTGGTGGTGACCTTCAGCGCTTCAGAGATCTCCTCACTGTTATACATATCGTAATAGGCGATTCCCCATTTTTCACAGATCTGCTTGCCGACCGCAAAGTATGCGCTCATATCGCTGATATTGCCGGTGGAGCAGCCGGGCGCCTTAAAATTCATCAGATAGCCGATGGCGGCGGTTTTTCCATAGTATTTCACCGCGGTATAGATCAGCTCCTCCAGGCCGCCGGCATAGGTGCTCAGATCAAAATCCGCCGGATCAAAGGAATCGCTCACCTCCCCAACGGGGAAGGAATCCCATGCATCGTTTACGCCGCCGTGCAGAATCACGTAGTCGTAATGCCATCCGCTGTATTGGGCCAGCTGCAATACAATCTTGCCCTGCCGCTCTGCTCTGGCAGTAGAAAGCGATGTACCGCTGACAGCAGCGTTGTTGGTGCGGGACATCCCATAGCGCTGCGCAATTCTGCCCGCCCACGCCAGGCGGTTGCTGGCATCATCCTGGGATCCGTAGCAGATCGAATCACCTACGAAGAGGGCTGTTTTCCGGTAAAGGGGAGAGGAGGGATCCACCTGGATTCCCATATAATTATTATAATCTTCCACCGTAATCGGATTGTTTTTGAAGATTACAAAGCTGCTTTTGTAAGAAGTGCTGTTAACGACCCTTACATAGGAAATTCCGGCGGGAACCGTATAGGTATAAAGCATTCTTCCGTCGCTGAATGTATCGGTACTCTCCAGGGCGGAAGCGGTCACCTTGCCGGTGACAGCCGTTTTTTCGGCGTCGAAGCCCATGGCATGGTAGCCCTGGCCGGCAACCGCGGGCCCGAAGGTCAGGGTATCGCCTTCCTGCACGGCAATATAGTGGGAGCAGCTATGGTTCGCATAATCGGTATAACTGCCGTCGTTGTTCAGATAGGCGCCGGTCTTATCCAGAGTAGGGAAATAGCAGTTGGCGTTTTCCCGGCTATCCCAATAGTTATAATATAATTGAACCGTCAGCGGTTGGTTCTTCGTTGCCAGGTAGTAATCGTTATAAGCCGAGGCATTAACCAGCGAAACAGTGCCGTCGCTAAGGCAGCGATAGGCATAAATGACCTGACCGTTATCAAACCGGTCCACGATCTTCAGGCCGGAGGCGTTAACCTTGCTCGCCGTACCGGCCGTATTCCAGGCGTATAACTGAAAGTTCTGGTTTTCATTGCAGGGGCCGAAAAAAATCGTGTCGTTGGCCGCAACGGCAAACTCTTTGGAAGACCAGTGGCTGGCAGAGGACGTAACCGAATGATCGGCATTCCGATATCCGTAATCGGCTGTTGTTTTATCGTAAAGATTGCTTGCGATCGCCGCGCCTCCGGCGGTAACCGCCCGCAGCAGGCTCTCTTCATCAAACGGCTGATCCCGGGTAAGCAGAAACCAGCGGGCATAAACCACGGCGGCCGACATCCGGATATAAGCCGCCTGTTCCGGAACCACATAGGAAAGGATTGCGCCGCCGCCGGATAGGCCGGCAACTGTTTCGCAATCGGCGCTCTTCATCAGGCCCAGGCCGTTTTTCGCCGCGTCAAAAACGGCGAACTGATAGCCCTGCGCGGGATCGCACGGCCCCAGATAAAGCGTTTCTCCGGGTGAAACCGGGATATAATCCGAAGTAAAGAAATTTGCGCTCGATACTTCCGTGCCATCCTCCCTCACATAGCAGTTGCGCGCAGTTGAAATATCATAGCGGTTCTCGTATTCAGCCGCCGGCGCCGCGTGTGAAGGCAGTATAAATGTGGAAAAAAGCGTTAAAATCATGGTTAATATACAGGCTTTACTTGTTATTTTATTCAAATTGATCACCCTCTTTGAATTATATTTTAGCATAATAACAAGAAAATACAATAGAAAATATTTTTTTACAGCGTCAGCCGGTTTGCTTCGGGGGCCTGCGCGGCTGCTCGGAAACTTCCTGGGCAATTTTTACACTTTTGGCGATCAGAAGCACTACGTCTTTGTTTTGCTCTGAAAGTGCGCTGAAAATGGCCTGCATATCCATATTTTTATTTTCCAATTGATACAGCCTCCTTTTTATCTATTGTTGATTTTATAATTTAACTTTACATTAATTATTGATTATTGTCAATAATTTTTTGCTGTTCTGCTTGACTTTTTTATCATTCATTGATATTATGAAACTGGAGGTGCTGCCCATGAACAATCGTATTCGCGCATTGAGAAAAGCGCTTGGCCTCAGCCAAAAAAACTTTGCGGAAAGAATCGGGCTGAAGCAAAACGCTATCAGCTATATGGAAAAAAGCGGCTCCACCGTTACAGAGCAGAACATTAAAACGATCTGTACACAGTTTTGTGTCAATGAAAACTGGCTGCGGACCGGGTGTGGAAACATGTTTTTGGAAAATGAAAAAAAACAGAAGGAATTCTTTGAAATTTTTGATGAGCTTTCTCCCGTGCTGCAGGACTATCTGATCAAAACTGCCAAAGATCTGCTGGATACCCAATTAAAAATGCAGGCGGGCAGTGCAGAGCGCTGATTTGCCGGCCGGTTTTGGATTTTTTCTTGACAGTTTCGCTCTCAGCCTTTATAATGAGGAACGAACCCGGAGGGATATCGAAGCGGTCATAACGAGGCGGTCTTGAAAACCGTTTGGGAGCAATCCCACAAGGGTTCGAATCCCTTTTCCTCCGCCACGCCGGAGCAAAGTTCGCTTTGCTCCGGCTTATCTTTTTGCGCGTCACGAGGGGGCAAATCCCTCTGCCGAACACGCTAAAATATCTTTTTTATAATAATTGCATCCATTTGAACGGTATTGGGAGAAACCCGCTTTCATATATTGTAAAGAAACGCAATGGAAAGAAGGTGGATGGGTTTGCCCCATTTTTATTTGATCACCGGCGTAATGGCCTCCGGCAAATCAACCGTGGCGGAGATTCTGGCCGCCGGGCTCACAAAGGCGGTGCACCTGCGCGGAGATATATTCCGCCGCATGATTGTTTCGGGGCGCGCTGAAATTTCGGTGAATCCTTCAGATGAAGCGGTCCGCCAGCTGCATCTGCGCTACCGTTTGGCCGCCGAAGCGGCCAAAACCTATTTTGATGCCGGATTTACCGTTGTTTTGCAGGATAATTATTACGGCGCGGAGCTGACCCGGATCCTTTCTTTATTGGAAGGTTATCCGGTTTGGGTTGTGGTTTTGTGCCCGAATGCGGCAGTGGTGCAAAAAAGAGAGCGGCTGCGCGGGAAGGTTGGTTATACCGGCATAACCGTTGAGCGCCTCTATGAGGCGTTTTTGAGAGAAACGCCCAAAATCGGCTTCTGGCTGGATACTTCGGAGCAAACGCCGGAGCAATCCGCGCAGGAGATCTTGAAGCACTTTGCGCCGCCGGATCCCGGTGGCGCCTAAATCGATCGGAAAAATGCTTGCTTTTTCAGGCGGGCTGTGTTAAAATATCACTGCTCAAAATAAATAAAGGCAGAGTAGGAAGCTGCGGGTTAAGTGTCTGAAGGACGGGGAGTTGCCTTCGGAACGAAAAAAGGATACATCCTTTTGCCGTGTGGTTTCCGCATCCCGCTGCCGCATACCGGAGTTCCTCCTCTATGTGGCAACAATGCCGATATGGGAGGATTTTTTATGCAGGAATCGATTTTTTCACCCGCCTACTGGAAGGCGGCATGCAAGGAGCTGAAAAGCCTCAAACGCCTGATTTTCGCGGCGCTGATTTGCGCGCTGAGCGTTGTGGTGGGCGCACTGTACGTTACCGTTGGCGAAAACCTGCGGGTCTACTTCACATTTTTTATCACCGCAGTGGGCTGCGCGGTTTACGGCCCTGTTTTAGGGGTTTTGGTTGCCGCGGTTACCGATACGCTGAACTTCTTTCTCTTCCCCAGCGGCCCCTATTTTCCGGGCTACATGCTCAGCGAAATGGTGGGCGCGCTGATTTACAGTGCCTTTTTATACCGCCGGAAGATTACGGTTCTGCGGCTTTTCGGCAGTAAATTCCTGGTGAATTTTCTGGTGAATGTGCTGATGGGTTCTCTCTGGAGCCAGATCCTTTTCGGCAAGGGGTATCTTTTTTATCTGCTGAAAAGCCTGGTGAAAAACAGCCTGCTCCTCCCGCTGGAGGTCTTGGCGCTTGCCGCGCTGTTTTCTCTGCTGATCCCGGTTTTTTCCCGCATGAATTTATTGCCCGGGCATGCGCCGAAAGAGCTGCGGCGGCTTTCATTCGGCGCCAGCGCCTTTCCGGTTTTCGGCCTCACCAGCCTGCTGGGCGGCGGATGCAGCCTTTATTACAGCACTACCCTGAAATCCTCTATTCTGGTATTTCAGATTCTGGGGTTCGTGCTGCTGGCGGCGGGCGCCCTGCTGCTCCTTACGGGCCTTTTCTACAACCGCCGGCAGGAACGTCTGATACAGCCCGGCAAATCTTGAAAACAAAGCATAAAAAAATTCCTCCTGCTGCCGCAGGAGGAATTTCTCTTTTGCAAAATCCTATTCAAAATCTACACAGCGCAGATTCATTTTTTCCTGCGCTTTTGATAGAGCAGAAAAGCGCCGTATAACGCAAGCCCCAATGCCGCCAGCAGCGTACAAACCGCGCCGGCCTTCAGCCCCGGCACATGATAAACCATCTCAACGGTATTCTCTCCTTCTTCGAGCGGTATTGAAACCAGGCAGTCGGCAAACCGGTCTACTTCGCTTAATTCCTTCCCGTTCAGCCGGATCGACCAGCCCTCGCTATAGGGCACCTGCAGCAGCAATTGCTCCCCCGCCCGGCCGGATACCCGGCAGGAAACCCTGCCGTTTTGGATATTGCAGGCGGCGGCGCGGGAATTCAGCAGGATGGAAATCTCTTCCAGAACGTCCAGGTCAAGATAATAAAACCATTCCTCCTGAATGATATTCTCATCCCATACATTGGCCAGGCGCACGGTTACCAGCTCCTCTGTGCCGGTGGGCACCGTAAACGCCCGGTTGGTCAGCCAGCAGGAATATTCACAGAGAAACTGCTCATCCGCATAGAGCTTTGCGTGAAGATACTCTGAAGTCTCAATGCAGCCGTAGAGGATCTGCCGTGAACCGGCGTTTGGCATGGTATAATAAACATTATCGCTTTCCTTAACCCGCTCCGGCTCCACAGGCTTGAAAACCGCCACGTTCTTTCCGCATAATTCGCTGAACAGCCGGTTCTGATATTCAAAGGGATTTCCATCATATACAGCCTTTTCCCCTTCATTATAAATCAATGCGCTCGAAAGGGCAAACGGATTCAGGTAAACGGATTTCCCGTTGCTCTGGGGCATGGATTCCAGTTTCTGCAGGCCGGCAATCGGCTGCTCGCTGAGGATATATTTAACGCCCAGCATCGCATCGCTGCTGAGAATCCGGGTGTTGTTCACCGGCATCTCCATCACTGTGGAATATCCCAGGCGGATCATCATCTGTGCCGCCAGAATGTCGTTGGTAGAGGAGTAATGGGTAATGCCATGATAGCCATAAGACATCGGCTCGTTATAAAATGCGGTGCGGCCGTCGGTGCCCATATAGCGGGGGGTGGTCTGAGATATGCGGTAAAAGGAAGAATCCGCCGCCTTCAACGCCGCGATCTGCGCGGTCTGCTCCGCAACATATTCGGAATATGCTGAAACATCGGCACACAGCGTATATCCGTTGAGCAGGTGCTGGTTTACCTTCACATTATTGATCAGAAGCTCCAGGCAGGATGCGCCCATCAGAAAAATACCAAAGGCCGCCGCGCACCGGGAGTTTGCAACGCCGCGGCACCGCCAATGGTAAAGCAGGGCGGCCAGCAGCAGCAGGAACGCCATGGTTGCGTAAACGGAAAAAAGCCTTCCGGCGGCGCCGGTAATATACTGATCGAGCAGGAGTGCGCCGGCAGTAAACGCAGCAGCCGCGGTGAGGGGCACGAGCGGTTTTTCCGCTGTTTTCAGCCGGATCAACGCATCGGCCGCATAGATCATGAAAAACGGAACGACAATATAGGCATAGCGGTAAAAATAAGAGAAGACTTCCCGCATGCCGTTCATAAGAAATTCCAGCGGATAGTAATAAAACAGCAGCGCAAGCAACAGCAGAAAAACGCCGTTTTTAATCTTATATTTCAGGCTGTGGCCCTTTAAAACAAAAAACAGCACTACGCCGAGAAAAACCAGGCTGCCGCAAAAGAAAGCGGGGAATCCGTGGTCGCTTCCGCTGCCGATGGATAGGCCGGAAAAAATACTCAGCAGATTTCCGTTGAACTGATTTCTGACCACCCAGCTCCCGATGCCTTTACCCCGCAGCAGCGCAAGAATGTTGGGATAAAACAGCACCGCGCTGAGCGCAACGGAGAGGAGGCTGCACGCCCCGGTTTTTAAAATAAGGAGAAGATTCCCGCGCAGCGGCCCGATTTCTTTTGAAAAGAAAAACATTTCAAACAGAAGATAGATCACAATCGTGCAGCAATTGAAAAACGCGCTGTACCAGTTAAAGAGAATGGAGGCCGTCAGCGCGAGCGTATAAAGAAGCATCTTTTTTCCCTGCATCATCTGCCAGACGCCCAGCAGAAGAAGCGGCAGCATATAAACGCCATCGAGCCACATAATGTTGCTGGATTGGAAGACCGAATAATGCATCAGCGCATAGCAGCAGGAGAGGGAAAGGCCGAACACAACGGGCAGCTGCGGAAAACGCTTGCTGATAAACAGATACGATGTGAGCCCGCCCAGCGACAGCTTCAGCAAAACAAGCAGGCTGAAAAAGGCGTGTTCCTGCCCATCCTTAAAGAGCAGGATCAGGAAATTGAGCGGAGAGGCAAGATAATAGGCAAAAATCCCGATCCCGGAATCGCCCAGAAAAATAGAAAAACTGTAAAGCAGGGAGTCCTCCCCGCGCAGCACCTGCCGTAAATAACGGAAAAAATCCAGATATTGAATGTCGGCATCCATCACTGCGAGGCTTTTGTTTCCAAACGGCGCATATCCCTGCACCATCAGGAAAATCAGCTCCAGAATCCCGGGTAATAAAAATGCCAGCAGGATCCACAGGAGGTTTTTTCTCCAAAAGGGGTTCTTTTTTGTTTGCTGCATAGCTGTTATTCCTTTTCCTCATAGGTAATATATTCTTTTTCAATACAGATCGGCCGTTTTTTGCTCTCGATATAAATTCTGGCCAGATATTCGCCGATTACGCCCAGAATAATCAGCTGTATGCCGCCCATCAGCAGAATTAACACCACGATGGTCGCATAGCCGGGAACCGCGATATGATGCGTCAGCTTTTGAATAATTACAACAATCAGATAAATAATGGCGATAAAGGAGGTGCCGGCGCCCAGATAGGTTGCGAGCCGGAGCGGAAAGGTGGTAAACGAGAGAAAGCCCTCCATGGCGTATTTGAGAAGCTTGCGGAAAGACCAGGAGCTTTTTCCGGCATTCCGTTCCTCCGCCGTGTAGGGAATATAGTGCGTTTGAAAGCCCACCCAGGAAAAGATTCCTTTGGAAAAACGGTGGTATTCCCGCATGTTTACAATAGCATCGGCCATCACCCGCCGAAACGTGCGGAAATCGCTTGCGCCGGAATAGAAATCAATATCGCAGATCCGGTTGATGAGCTTGTAAAACATTTTTTTGCAGAAGGTCATAAACCGGCCCTCTTTGCGTTTTTGCTGATAGGCGGCGATGGAATCATATTCCTGATGCTTGTCCAGCAGGCGCACCATTTCGAGCGCAACCTCCGGGCGCTGCTGCAGATCGGCGTCGATCACTGTAACATATTCTCCCGCGGCGTGCTGAAATCCTGAATAAATGGCGGCCTCTTTCCCGAAATTACGGGAAAAATTGATCAGTTTCATCGGGGTTTCCGGGTTACACTCCCGCAGCTCCTTTAATTTTTCCCAGGTCTGATCCCGGCTCCCGTCGTTGATAAAGACCAGCTCGTAATCGAATAGACCGTGAAAGACCTCCTTACAGGCTGTAAAGAAGGGAAATACGTTATCCTGCTCATTGAAGCAGGGCACGATCAGCGATAATTTCATCCGCGTACGCTCCTTTCATTTTGAATATTATAATTTTTTTCATGGTATATGTCAAGCATTGAATTTACCCGTATGAGCAGGAGGTGCGCTGATTATGAACAGCGCGCTTCGGGTAAGGCTCTTAAATCTGCCGTTTATTTTTATGATCGCCGTAAAGCGCAATGGAGCCCCCTTTGGTAACCGGGCCTTCCATCTGAACCGCACGCCATTTCTCCTCAAAAGCAAGCTGCTCGATGCCCGGTAAAACAGGCGCCTCCCTGCCGAAGAAGCGGCGGTAAAAGGCATCCGCCCGGCCGGTCATGGCGTTGAGCAGCGCGTGATCGGCCTCCCCGATCAGATATTGCCGCATGATCACGCCCTCGCCCTCCATTATCCGGTGGGTGCGGGGGAAATAACAGGCCAGCAGATACTGCGCAAACGCCACCAGCCTGCGGCTGCCATAGCAGCGGTATTCCCGCCTGCCGCCCTCTCCGGTGGCCTCCACGGCCACGGTGAGGCCCCGGCGGACCGCTTCTAAAATCGAGGCGCTTTCGTTTTGCCCGGCAAAGGCAATGGTAAACAGATTGGGAAACGGTTCATCTCCTCCGTATTTTCTCAGCGCATGAACGTCGCTGCTGCCCACAACCGGGATCCGAACGCCTTCGGCGCGCAGATCGTTCCAGAGCGCCACCGAAAGGTTGATGCCCCGCTGCCCCATACCGCCGACCAGCTCGTAAGCATCGAAAAAGCCGCTTTGAAAAAAGAAGGGAATCAGCTCATTGCACACGTTATAGCTTCTGGATTCCGCGGGCTGCCAATAGGGGTGGGGGAAGATGGCGAGCCCGCCCGCACGGTGAATCGCCCGGCAGGCCCATTCCGCTTTGATATAACGTTCGCGGTATTGCGGGGGAAGCGTATCGGGCAGCGCCTTGCCGCACTCCTCCAGCTCCCGGAGATAGCGGGGCTGATCATGCACATACGTATCGGCAACACCCTCGGCGCCGCCGACATGCACGATATGAACCACGCTTCCGGGCGCATGCACTTCTTCCCCGCGCAAAACTGTAATGCCGAGGGAAACCGCGCGATAGGCATCGAGAATTTCCGCGCCGGGCGCAAACCGGTTGTGATCGGTCAGCGCCATGAAATCATAGCCCTGCTCCCGGTAATGCCCGGCAAGGGCCGCCGGATCCCGCCGGCCGTCGGACCGGAAGCTGTGGCAGTGAAGGTCTCCCTTTAAAGGCCGCAGCGTATAAAGATCGGATTCCAGCGCGTAAACAGAAAATGTCTGCAAAAGGCGCTCCCCATCATATAAGTCCAGTTGAAATTCCTGTTCGCTGCTGAACAGAAAGTGAAACTGCAGGACGCCGTTGTGGCCGATTGCCTTAAGCGCCGTTCTGTTGCCCGGCGCGTGATAATCCGGCACATCCGAATCCACCGGAATCACAATCACGGTATACGCCCGCCCCTCCCAGAAAAGAAAGGCGTTTTCATTGGCCCGGATCGTCATTTCCGTCTGCCGGCCGGCCGGAACAACCGAGGGCCAGATCGCATAATTTTCGGGGGCTGGTTTCATACTGCAAACATCTCCTTTATTTGAATGATCTTCCGAACAGAATACTCTTATCATATCATACCTGGAAAATTCTTTCAAGAAAATCAGCAAAGATTAAAAAAACGCTGCGGCGGCTGCCGGTGCAATAAAAAAATGCGGGAACCCGCATGGTTTTATTGCAATTTATGGAAAACGGTGATAAAATAAAAATATATTTTTGCGGGAGGAGCTTTTACATGGATTTAAAAAAAATTGTCATGGGGCTTGATAACTGCCCCTGCGGCAGAAAACACACCTTCGATACCCAGGTGGTTGAAATCGGCAGCGGGCTGACTTCAAAAACCGGCGAGATTCTGTCGAAAGCCGGGTTTCCGTCCACGGTCCTTCTGGTGGCCGATCAGAATACGCTGGGCGTAAGCGCCGGGATCTTGGAAAGCCTGCAAAGCAAGGGCTTTACCGTAAAGCAGCTGGTCTATGAAGATATGAAATATGCCCGGGTTGAGCAGGTGCGCGAGGTGGAAGCGCTGGCGGAAGACGTGGAGGGAATCATTTCCGTCGGCACCGGTTCACTCAACGATATATGCCGGGTTGCCGCCTTTGAGCGCAGGAAAAAGTTCTGTATTTTTGCCACGGCTCCTTCTATGGATGGCTTTGCCTCCGATACGGCGCCGATTGTTGAAAATAATTTCAAATCCTCCTGGCAGGCGGCGCAGCCGATGGTGATTATTGCCGATACGGCCATTCTGGCAAAGGCGCCCGCCGTTTTGAAATCATCGGGCTTTGGCGATATGATGGCCAAATATATCGGGCTGGTAGACTGGAGGGTCGCCCATCTGCTGATCGATGAATATTATTGCGAGCGGGTTGCGGCGATCACCCAGGAAGCCACCGACCGCATCGCCGCGCTGGCAGGCCGGATTACCGAAGAGAGCGAAGAAGCCGCCGGCGCTGTTATGGAGGCGCTGATTATGACAGGGCTTGCCATGAAGCTGGCCGGCTGTTCCCGCCCGGCCAGCGGCGCAGAGCATGTGGTTTCCCATTATCTTGAATGCCACAAGGTTATCAAGGGGATCTGGCCGGATTATCACGGCCGTAAGGTCGGCGTTGCAAC
This sequence comes from Clostridiales bacterium, assembly GCA_003343605.1. Classification (GTDB taxonomy): domain Bacteria; phylum Bacillota; class Clostridia; order Oscillospirales; family QAKW01; genus QAKW01. The sequence goes on along the minus strand of QAKW01000071.1, from coordinate 47,509 downwards.
GGTCTACTGCAACCGGCTCTACCGCAACCTTGCGGAAACCTTTGAAACCATTCACTGCACCGCGGACCAGACCGATTGGGAGCAGGTTTACGCCCATTATGATCCCAAGCTGCACGCAGACGTGAAAAAGCTCAACCAGCCCACCATCACCGATCTGGTGGATCCAAAGAAGCTGGAAGAAAAATGGCCGGAGATCCGCCGGATCATTCTGGATACGCTCCCCGGCAATCAGGAGCTGCTGGATCTGATGAAAACAGCCGGCGCGCCGACCACACCGGAGGAAGTGAATGTGAGCGCCGAGTTTATGGCGGATGCAATGCGCTATCATCCCTATATGCGGTACCGGCTGCTGATTACGCGGCTGCTGCCGATGATGGGGATCGATCCGATGGATTATGTTTAATTGCAGGAGGGATTTGATTGAATTTAAAAGATAAAAAAGGCTTTATCTGCGATATGGACGGCGTGATTTATTATGAAAATCAACTGCTGCCCGGCGTAAAGAAATTTGTGGAGTGGCTCTATCAGGAAAACAAAAAATTTCTATTCCTCACCAACAGCTCTGAGCGTTCCCCCAAAGAGCTGCAGCTCAAGATGAACCGCCTGGGGCTGGATATCGATGAATCCCATTTTTATACCTCCGCGCTTTCTACCGCGGCCTACCTGGCCAAGCAGAAGCCGGGCTGCACCGCCTATGTGATCGGCGAACCCGGTCTTATGAACGCGCTTTACAGCGCGGGCATTGCGATGAATGATGTGAACCCGGATTACGTGGTGGTGGGGGAAACCAATAATTATAATTTTTCCAGCATCCGCAAGGCTGTGATTCTGCTGCAGAACGGCGCCCAGCTGATCGGAACCAATTCCGATCTGACCGGCCCGGGGAAAGACGGTGTAATCATGCCGGCCTGCCGGGCGCTGGTGGCGCCGATCGAGCTGGCTACCGGCAAGCAGGCCTATTATCTTGGAAAGCCCAATCCGCTGATGATGCGCTGCGGTCTGAATATTCTGGGGTGTGACGAAGAGGATATTGCAATTATCGGCGACCGGATGGATACCGATATTGTTGCCGGTATTGAATCCGAAATCGATACGGTGCTGGTGCTGAGCGGCGTTACGAAAAAAGAGGATTTGGAGCGCTTCCCGTACCGGCCGCAATATGTGTTAAAGGGCGTATATGAAGTGATGGACCATTGAAAACGGAACAATCTGTACACAGCGGTCACCGGCAGCGGCTGCGGGAGCGCTACCGCGCCAACGGGCTAGATGGCTTCTCTGATCATGAGCTTCTGGAACTGCTGCTGGGATATGCCATCAGCCGGAAAGATACCAATCAGATCGGGCATGCGCTGATTGCCCGGTTCGGAAATTTAAGAGGTGTTTTCGAAGCGGAAGAGGAAGATCTGACGGACGTTGAAAACATGGGCGAGCTCAGCGCCTTTCTGCTGCGGCTGATTCCGGGCATTACCCGCCGCTATTATGAGGAAATGGCGGAGGACTCCCTGCGTTTTATCGATACCAGGCGGATCATCGAATTCTTTTCCGCCCGGTTTATCGGGCGCAGAGAGGAGTGCCTCTACGCCGCGTTTTTAGATGAAAATAAGCGGCTGATCCAGTGCACCCTTCAGTTTACCGGCTCTATCAACGCGGTGGAAATCCATGCGGGCAAGCTGCTCCGGCAGGCGCAGCGGTCCGGCAGCCGGTATGTGGTGATCGCTCATAATCATTTCAACGATACCAATCCCTCCGTGCAGGATATCGCCAGCACCCGCTATGTGCGCGAGCAGCTTTCCAAATTCGGCATTGAGCTGCTGGATCATGTGATCATCTGCGGCAGCACCGGCCTTTCGATGAAAGAAAGCGGCCATTTTGTCAAGGCCTATTAGAAAAGCAGATCCCTCCCCCGGATGGGGGAGGGATTTTTTAATGATAATGTTTATAGCCCGGGTGCCTTCCGGAAACGCGGTAAGATGCGCGCATGCCGATCAGCCGCTCGATATCCGGGCGCGCAATTTCCTTTGCACCGCCCAGTAAATGGGCGGTCAGGCTGATTTTTGCAAACAACTCCAGCGTTTCCATCCGGTAGTAAGCGCATTGCAGATCACAACCGACGCTCAGTGCGCCGTGATTCTGCAGCAGCAACACATCGTGTTCCGCAAGAAACGGCGCAATGGCTTCCGGCACCTCCGCGGTGGAAGGGGTGCCGTAGGGCGCAATCGGAACAGAGCCGATGGCAATTACCGTTTCAATCATCGAATAGGAATCCAGCGGAATACCGGCAACCGCATAGCCGGTTGCCGTTGGGGGATGCGCATGAACAACCGCACCCGCATCGGGCCGCTCCCGGTAGCAGCGCAGGTGCATTTTTATTTCCGACGTCGGCTTTCTATCCCCCTGCAGCAGTTCTCCTTTTTCATTGATGATCACCAGCATTTCCGGGGTGATCATGCTTTTGCTGATGCCGGTCGGCGTTGCAAGAAACCGGCCTTCTCCCAGCTTTACCGAAACGTTGCCGTCGTTGGCCGCCGCCCATCCCTGCTGCCAGATTTTATGGCAGACATCGCAGACAGCCGCGCGGATTTGATCTTCCTTCATCCGGCGCCTCCTTACCGGTACAGCGGCCCATAGGCCGCGCAGGCGCGATAATCCTGCCCTTCCGGATCCATTCCAAATGCATTCCAGGCCGCCGGCCGGAAAATTTTGGATTCTTCCACATTATGCATGCACACCGGAATGCGCAGCATACTGCAAAGCGTCAGCAGATCGGCGCCGATATGGCCATAGCTGACGGCGCCGTGATTGGCTCCCCAGTGATTCATCACCTCGTAGGCCGAGGTAAACGGCCCGGCTCCGGTCAGGCGCGGGGCAAACCAGGTGCTGGGCCAGGTATAGTCGGTTCGTTTCCAAAGCGCATCGGATACAGCCTGCGGCAATTCCACCGTATAGCCCTCGCAAAGCTGCAGAACCGGCCCCAGCCCTTTTACCAGATTTAGGCGCACCATGGTTACCGGCATCGCGCCGCGGGTTTCAAACCGGGAAGAAAAGCCGCCGCCCCGGAAATAGCCCAGATCGGCCGGGTTCCAGGTTGTGGCGCGCAGGCAGGCCTCCACATCTTCTTTTCTCATTTCCCAGAAGGGCTTGATCACCCGCTCCCCGGCTTCATTGCGCACTTCGCCGCAGAAATCCAGGCAGGAGGCGCCGCTGTTGATCAGATGTAAAAAACCGCCGGCTTGTTTTGCCGGGCCTTCCAGACTGTAGCCGGTTGCGCTTGCAACCGCTTCCGCACTCCAGTAGGTGCGCACATCGGAAAACATCTGCGCCCGGCCGGTAAGGAGCTTGCCGAAAAGCATGCAGACGGCATTGAGCGAATCGTTTTCTGTTGCAAGAATGTAGCTTTCACGCGGCCCCTCCCAATCAAAGGAGGAATTCAAAAGCGCTTCCGGCAGATCGCAGTTCGGATAAAAATCGGTCCACTGGCGCTGCCCCTGAAAGCCGCCTGCAATCGCGTTATGGCCGGCCATCTCTTCCTCTCTGCCAGCCGGCAGGTGGGGGTTTCCGTGGAAGAGATCCTTTATGATACACATCATTTTCACGCTAAAGGCGAAGTCCCGCTCCTTTTCAGCCTCTGTTTTCTGAAGGGCGGGCGGATTCTTATCGAACCCCTGCGGGCAGTTTTCTTTGGCCCAGGCGAGCGCATGCTCATATGCGGCCTGATCATAAATCCCCTCTTCCATCCGGCGGATGATTTCCACTTCGTCTACGCTCTCAACCCGCATGCCCAGATATTCCTCAAAAAATGCGGGATCCACTATGGAGCCGGCGATCCCCATACAGACCGAGCCGATCTGCAGATACGATTTACCCCGCATGGTGGCGGCGGCCACCGCGGCGCGGCCGAAACGCAGCAGCTTTTCCCGCACATCGGCCGGAATGTCCTGCGCGCCAGCCTCCTGCACATCCTTTCCGTAAATGCCGAATGCCGGCAGGCCCTTCTGGGCGTGGGAAGCCAAAACAGAGGCCAGATAAACCGCACCCGGGCGTTCGGTTCCGTTAAAGCCCCAAACGCCTTTGATGGTGTGCGGATCCATATCCATGGTTTCCGCCCCATAACACCAGCAGGGCGTAACGGTGAGCGTAATGCTTACCCCTTCCCGGCGGAATTTTTCAGCCGCGGCGGCGGCTTCGGCCACCCTGCCGATGGTGCTGTCTGCCAGAATAACCTTTACCGGCTCGCCATTGGAATAACGAAGATTTTCCGTAAAGAGCCGGGCGGCGGCCTTTGCCATCCCCATGGTCTGCGCTTCCAGCGATTCCCTGATTTTCAGCGCGCCCCGCCTTCCATCGATAGTGGGCCGGATGCCGATGACCGGATAGGCGCCGATCAATCTGTTCGGATTCATTTCTTGACACTCCTCCCGTATAAGAATATAATTGAATTATATGATAAAAACTTAAAATAATCTTGGCTGATAATGCCATAAACTATCATTATATTCACATACAGGGGGTTCAATATGCTGGATCTTTCTTACCATGAAAACCTGCGGCGCGGAACCCGGGCTTTTCCGCTGGCCTTTTACCGCGTTGACCGCACGCACGCACGCTATCATATGCCGCTGCACTGGCATATGGAGGATGAGCTGGTCCTTGTGGAGCGCGGGAAGCTGATCCTGCGGCTGAACAGCCGGCCGGCCGTTTTGACCGAAGGCTCGGCGGCGCTGATCAGAGGCGGCGTTTTACATGCCGGTGAACCGGAAGACTGTGTGTACAACTGCCTCGTTTTCGATGGCAGCGCGCTGTTTGAAAGAACGGCGGAAAGTGATGCGCAGGCCTCTCAGCTGCTGCGGCAGGAATGGGAGATTCCGGCCCCATTCCCGTCCCAAAGCCGCACAGAGGCCGCGGCCAGAGCGGTCTTCCGGGAGGAAGCGTGCCGCGGGAACGGCCGGGAATTTCTGGTCACCGGCGCACTCTGGCGGTTTTGGGGAATGATTTTGGAGGAAGGGCTTTACCTGAAGCCCGTTCGTGCAGGGCAGAAAGCCCAGCGGCAGGTTTCTCTGGTGAAGGCGGCGCTGGATCTAATCCGGCGGGAATATGCCGCGCCGCTTTCGCTGGAGCGCCTGGCGGCGGAAGCACAGCTAAGCCCACGGTATTTTTGCCGGGTTTTTCATGCGATCGTAGGGAAACCGCCGGTGGATTATCTGCGCTCCTACCGGCTGGAATGCGCGGCAGAGCGGCTGCTTGCAACAAATGAATCCATTACGGAGATCGCGCTTTCTTGCGGATTCAACGATCTGAGCTATTTTTCCAGGGCTTTTACCGGCCAGATGGGGCTGAGCCCCCGAAGCTGGCGGAAGCGGCATTTATAAAAGGCCCGGAAGCGCTGTGAGGCGCTTCCGGGCCTTTTTATCCATAGATCCGTTTCGTTTCGCGCAGGCTTTCTTCCGGCGGCAGCAGCGGTTTGTATTCCAGGCCGCAGGCGCCGGTATAGCCGGCTTTTTCAACTGCGGCAAAAATCGCTTTATAATCGTTTTCGCCGTTTTGCAGCTCATGGCGGCCGGGATGGCCGGCGCTGTGAAGATGCGCGATGCAATCAAGATTCCGGGTAATATTGGGGATAATATTTCCTTCCATCACCTGCTGATGATATATATCGTAAACAAGTTTTACCAGCGGGTGATCTGCTTCACGGATGATTTCAAAGCCTTCCACAGCAGACCAGAGGTAATACCCGGGGTGGTCAAACAGCGTGTTGAGCGGCTCCACCATCAGCGTAATCCCGGAAGCTTCCAGAATCGGTTTTGCGGCCCGCAGCGCGGCCACAATGCTCTCGTGCTGCGCGGAACGCTCCGCCCCGGTATCGGGGCCCACCTGGGTGATCAGCCGCTGAACACCCGCTTTCTGCGCCGCGGCGCAGCTTTCCCGAAGCCCCGCAAGCCATTTTTCCCGCCGATTGGGATCGGTCATGCAAAACTGAGAGGTGCACATGCCCAGTAGTTCCACGCCGTTTTCCCGGCAGACGCTGCGCGCCTCATTCAGATCCAATCGATCCCAACCCCAGATTTCCGCGGCGTCAAAACCCAGCCGGCGGACCTTTGAAATTGCCTCTGGAAAGGCATCCTTTTTAAAAAAACAGGGAATCGATACGCTAAATCTCATATCCGGCTCCTTTCTGCATTAAAACAAAACGGGCTGGCCGCTTTCCATCGATTGATTCGCGGCAAAGCCGAGCTTCAGCGATTTCAGGGCGTCCTGATAGGGGGAACGAACCGCGGCGGGATTTCGGGTACGCACCGCATCAAGAAACGCGCGGTCCAGTAAGTAGGTTTGATTGACGCGGGTTTTGATATCGCGGGTTTCGTGCTCTGTGCGGATGATCAGATTGTTGCGCAGGCGATAGTCCAGCACCATATCCCGGAGCGTAATCTGCAGTCCGCAGGGCGGGCGCACCCCTTTGGTATAGCAGCCGCTGACCAGCGTTGCCGTAACCTGATGGGGAAACCGGATTACGGCGGTGGAATGGTCGTCGGTATCATAATCTTCCGCAGCGGTTACCCCGGGCTTAATGATACCGCGGGAACAGGTGGCGTAAACGGAAAGCGGTTCCCCGTAAAGATAGCGCAGCCCATCCAGAAGATGAATATTCTGTTCCACTAACTGTCCGCCGCAGGTGGATTTCTTTTGCCACCACCAGACGCTCGGAATGCCGCCGACCCATGCGCCGTAAACAAGGCCGCCGGCCGGATGCTTCGGCAGCTCTTCCTTGATGAAATCCATTAAATCCAGATAACGGTCCTGAAAACCAACTGCGTTGACCAGTTGCGTTTCATCAAGCCGCCGCGCAATCTGCTCGGCCTGCGCAAGATCCAGCGTCATGGGTTTTTCCACCATAAACGGCAGCCCCAGATCGATGGCTCTGGTTTCCGTATCGGTATGCGCGGTTGGTTCAATGGAAATGAACACCGCATGCAGCCGGTCGGCGCCCGCGTGCTCATAGAGGGCCGTATGATCCGGATAGACCGCTTTGCAGCCAAACCGCTGCGCCGCTGCGTTGCGGCGTTGCTCAATGGGATCGGCCACTGCGGCAACTTCCACATCCTCCATCATTTCTAGGGCCTTCATATGGCTCTCGGCGCGCCCGCCGCAGCCGATCAGCCCGATTCGCAGCTTTTCCATCGTTTTTGATTCCTTTCATGTTTTTTAAGCAGAAGGCTTTACTTTCCCGCTGCTTTATAATAAAATTATATTGTTTCCACCATCCGGTTGCAATGATAATAAATTGTTTTTATATAAGGATATTGCCATGTTTGTAGAAATCAATCAAAAATATTTAACGCCCGAGCCGCCGCTTCCCTTTGTTGTTTGCACCGTTGGGCAAACAACACACCAGGGCGCAATTGTGCGGCCGGAAGGATGCCCGTATCATCATGTGATCTGGGTGCTGGAAGGAGAGGGGCTCTTCTCCTATAAAGGAACCGCTTTTACCCTTTCCGCCGGAGAAGGCGTATTTTGCCGCCGCGGCGTTCCGCACCGCTATCATTCGGGCGACGGGCCTTTCGATACGGCCTGGTTCACCTTTCTTGGAGCGGAAGCGGTGCTCGATTATTATCATATCGGAAACGCCTTCCGCTTTACCGCCTCGCCCCCGATGCAGGCGGCCTGCGAGGAACTGCGCATTTTTTGCGAAGGGAACAGCACCATGATTTCCCGTTCCGCGGCGGGCTATAGCTGGCTTACCGCCTGGCTGGAGGATTGGTTTGCGCCTTCGGTGCCGGCAGCGGTGCGCGTGCGCCGCTATCTGGAGGCTCATTTTTCAGAACCGCTCACACTGGAGCAGATCGCGGCGCAGGTGCGGATGAGTAAATATGCGCTGTGCCGTTATTATAAAGAAAACCAGGGTATTTCCGTGATGGAACAGCTCAAGCGGATCCGCCTGGCCAAGGCCAGGCAGCTGCTGCGCTGCAGCACCTGCAACATCGAGGAAATCGGATGGATGTGCGGTTATGAGAGTCCCAGCTATTTTGGTAAACTGTTTCGAGAGGCAACCGGGCAATCCCCGCGGGAATACCGGAGGCTCCGCCTGTAGGAATAACTGGATCTTTGGAGGAACGTTTGTCCAGCCCCGGCATAGAATAAAGCAAGCCTGCCCGGCAAAGGGCAGGCGGTTGGAGACGCGGCAAACGAATCGATGCAAAATCACGGCGCCGCGCGCCGCTCTGGCGGTATCACAGTGTTTTTCTTCCCGATGTGGCTTTATAAAGATCCGGCGCGCAGGGCCGGCTGCGTGAGGGCAGCCCGGATTTCCTCTTTACCCCGGCGGCTTAAATAGTGAAGACGGTATGGTAAACCATACCGTCTTCATTCATAAATATCTACAGAACTCTGCGTTTGGAACCTCCGCGCCGCGCCGCCATAGCATAAATTAAGACATTTCCATCATCCTGCATTGCGGCCTGATGGTATCGTCTGCATCAATTTGCGGAAACCGCGGGAGGAAAAGAAGCTTGGAAACCGTTCTGATGATTTTAGAAGCTGCGGCGCTGGCCGCGGCCCTTTCGCTGGATGCTTTTGTGGCAAGCTTTGCATACGGCAGCAATCAAATCCATATTCCGTTTTTATCCGTGCAGGTGATCAACCTGGTCTGCAGCACTGTGATGGGCGTTTCTCTCCTGGCAGGCGCGCTGATCCGCCCTCTCATTCCGGAGTGGCTCACCACGTTGATCTGCTTTCTCCTGCTGTTTGTTTTGGGCCTGATCAAACTGCTCGATAGTTTCACAAAAGCGCTGATCCGCAAATATAACCGGCTGAGCCGCGAAATCCGCTTTCATATGTTTAATTTCCGGTTTGTGCTGCGGTTGTATGCCGATCCGGAAATGGCGGATCAGGATTGCTCCAAAACCATTTCGCCGGGCGAAGCGCTTTCGCTGGCCGCAGCGCTCTCGCTGGATGGTCTGGCCGTCGGCTTCGGCGCCGCCCTCGGAGAGGTAAACGCCTGGGCGGTTATTTTATGTTCGCTGGCTACCAATATGCTGGCAGTCATGGGCGGCGCCCTTTTGGGCAACAGAGCTGCCCGGAAAGCATCGTTTAATTGCACCTGGATCGGCGGCGCGCTGCTAATACTTCTCGCGTTTTTGAAGCTGCTTTGAAAGGGCGGCCGGGCGGTTCCACAAGCAGTACGCGGGCAGTCCCGCTCTGATTATTCGGTGATATATCACCTTTAGAAGAAAATGAACCGTTAAAAATCGTTGGGACATCATGCTGTCCGGGGGATCACTTACGGTTCATTTTCTTTTTCATATTTGTGCTCTAAGAAATTTAAGTCCACGCACCCCTTGCGGGGTGCGACAGGCCGCTGGGCGGGGCGTTTGGTGCAGGTGCAATTTCAATCCACGCACCCCTTGCGGGGTGCGACGTACAGACAATTTTTCGACAACAAAGCCGTAAAATTTCAATCCACGCACCCCTTGCGGGGTGCGACCGACAAAAACAAGGGCAACCACTTTAAAGTAACAATTTCAATCCACGCACCCCTTGCGGGGTGCGACGTGCAAATATTGGAGCAAGGAAAAGATAATTCACATTTCAATCCACGCACCCCTTGCGGGGTGCGACCCGGTAACTTTGCTTTCAACGGAGCAGCTACCACAATTTCAATCCACGCACCCCTTGCGGGGTGCGACCGGCAAAAGGCCCCGGAAGCGTTAAGTACAGTATATTTCAATCCACGCACCCCTTGCGGGGTGCGACAGCAAACAAAAACAAATTTAAATCCATAAAGAATTCATTTCTATCTTGTTTGCACAAATTTTTTAATAATCAATGGCAATTCTACTATAATGAATCTTGTTTAGAAAAGCCATATAAGAATTTTTATGCGCGAACCGCTCAGAGAAATGCTGTGTACTTCTGCTTCGCGGCTTAAATCATCAACACCTCTTCTGGCGCATAGGCGTCAGAAGAACCGAAGCGTTCTATCTTCGTATCGTACCGGTTTCCCAAATAATAGAAACGCAGACTGTCCCGCTCTTTATCCATAATAGATACCAGCTTTGCTTGCAATATACGGCACTGTGCTGCATCCAGCAGACATTCAAATACAGAGTTTTGCACTCGTTGGCCATAATTAATGCACTGCTTTGCAATTTTGCGAAGCCGCGTCTTCCCAGCGGCATCCTCTGTATTTACATCATAGGTAATTAAAACCAACATTTCAAACCCTCATTTCCAAAAAAATGGCGGATAAGCATCCACATCGCCCCGCAAATATCGTGCCAGGAGCAGCGCCTGCACATAGGGTACCAAACCCCAGGGGATTTTCTCTCCTAAATAGGGATGGGTAATGATTACCTGCTTTTTTTGCTGCCATTGCTTTAAAAATGTCCGACGTGCAGAATCTTTGATTAAAACCGCACCGCTCTCCTGCGTATCAAAGTCTTCTGGTGAAATGACACGGTTGTTGATCATTGTGAGCACAAAACGATCTGCAAAGCAGGGCCTGAGTTCCTCCATCAGATCCAGAGCCAGGGAGATCCGCCCGGGTCGATCCCTATGCAAAAATCCTACGTAGGAATCTAACCCAACAGATTCCAAAGCAGAGGCACATTCAGTGACCAGCAGACTGTAGGCAAAAGACAGCAGCGCATTGACCTTATCCAGCGGCGGTCTGCGGTTTCTTCCCTGAAAGTAAAAGGCTTCTTTATTGTTCAAAATCAATTGATCCAAACAGCCAAAGTATACGGCCGCTGCCTTTCCCTCCATCCCGCGCAGAGCCTCCATTGACGTTTCCGCTGCAATCTGAGGCAGAATTTGTTTTATGGAATCCACAGCCTGCATCAGCAGATCTGCATCTAACCGCATTCGGTGATCCCGCAGGCTTCGTTCCAGGCTTGCCTTTCCATTATAAACTTTTCCCAAAATAAAACCGCGGGCAAGCAGGCAACTATCTTGTGGATCATTGGCAATCCGATATTGCATGCGGCGCAGCAGCACATTCCCACTGCTTTTGCCGCATGCTCTGGCTAAAAACTTACCGCGCGGTGAGCAAAAGCTCAGCGATATATTCCGTTCTGCACAGGCCCCCATCGACGCCGGCGATGCGCCCGAATAGGAAAAACACATAATGCCCTGCAGTATGTGCAGCGGATACCGCCCGATTATTTCTTTTTCCTGATGGATCAGAATGTTTTCCCCGTCTAAAGACAGATAGGCATTTTCGGTGGTAACAAACAGCGTGTTAAGAAGATGTCTCATCAGCTTCCTCCAGATAGCTCCTGATATAGTCTGAAACCGCGTGTTTCTGCATTAGCCCGGGGAGGCAAAGCTCTTTTAGAGAGCATGCATTACAGGCTTTTTCAAGAGCTCCTGATCTCATGAATAAGATTGAGATATGGAAAAAACGATATAATATATTGTAGCAAATATTTAATAATTGTCAATATTTTGATAAATACCATTTACTTCTTTTTACAGGAGTGTGCATGCTGTAATAAGCCTATAGCCAACGGCGCGGAAGCAGAAGACTCAAAAAACACACCGCCGGGGATTGTATTGCGTGCACAAAAATAAAACGGACTTCGCTTGAAACACGAAGTCCGTTTGTTACATTGCTTTGATTATCGCCGCCTTTTAGCGAAACGGCGCGGCGAAGCCTATTCTACAGAAAAAATATACGGATAAATCGGCTGCCCGCCGTTCAGGCAGATGACCTCTGCTTCCGGATTCATCCCCTGCACCTGTTCGCGGATCGCCTGCGCCTGCTCTTCCGTAGCGTCGGCTCCATAATAGATGTTGATATAGGTGCCTCCTTCTTCCAGAAGGCGCGCAAAAAGCTTCTCAATCAGCACCTCCATCTGATCTTCCACAAATGAAACCTTTGTTTCCAGAAGGCCTAAAAGCTGCCCTTCCCGGATTTCCTGATCGTCAAAGACCGAATCCCGGGCTGCATAGGTGACCTGCGCGGTCTTTACCGTGGCCAGCTGGGCCGTCATCGTTTCTTCGATTTCAGCAGGCTCCATGCTTTCATCAAAGCCGAGCATGGCCGTTACCCCCTGGGGAACCGTTTTCGAGGGGATCACCACAACCTGTTTGACCGTGGAAAGCTCTTTTGCCTGCTCCGCCGCCATAATGATGTTTTTATTATTCGGCAGCACGAATACCATCTCGCTCGGCGTTTGATTGATGGCTGCCAGAATATCGGCAGTAGAGGGATTCATGGTTTGCCCGCCTTCCACCACCGTATCCACGCCAAGATCCCGAAACAGCGCGGCAAGCCCTTCGCCGGCCACCACGGAAACAAAGCCGTAGCGTTTGGCGGCATCGGCAATCTGCAGGCCGGAGGGATTCTCCTTCTGCCGGGCCCGGAATTCTTCTTTCATATTATCGATTTTCAGATTTACAAGGGAACCGTAGCGCAGCGCCTCTTCAATGGCGCGCCCGGGATGATTGGTATGCACATGCACCTTGATAATGTCATTATCGGGTACGCAGACCACACTGTCCCCAATCGATTCCAGATAGGAACGCAGATCGGCCGGATTGCTTTTTTTCGCCGTTTCATCTACCGTGACGATATATTCGGTGCAATAGGTAAATTTAATATCCTCTTCCCGCAGGGCCACCTCGTCTACCACCGTATCACTCACAGCTTCCTGCTGCTCTACGAGCTGGATCGGATTCCCCATCAGCGCCGCCAGCGCGCCTTCCATCACAACGGCAAAGCCCTTGCCGCCTGCGTCTACAACGCCCGCCTGCTTCAGCTGGGGCAGCATCTCCGGGGTCTGTGCCAGAACATCGTTGGCTTCCTTCACAAAATAAGTGAGGGCATCCACTTCGGTAATATTGCCCTCCGCATATTGAAGCAGCCGTTCCGTGGCGACCCGGGAAACGGTTAAAACCGTTCCCTCCGTTGGCTTCATCACCGCGCGGTACGCGGCCTTTACCCCTTCATTGAGCGCCAGTGCAAATTCTTTGGCGTTTGCATATTCTTTATCCCGCAGACCTTTGGATATGCCGCGGAACAGCAGGGATAAAATCACGCCGCTATTGCCCCGCGCCCCTTTCAGCATTGCGCCGGCCGCCCGGTCTGAAGCTTCTGAAATGGTGCATTCCCCCATATTCTGCAATTCCCGGGCCGCCGCTGAAATGGTCAGCGTCATGTTGGTGCCGGTATCGCCATCCGGAACAGGGAACACATTCAGCGCATTGATCGCCGCCTTTTGATTGCTGAGATGGTTGCATCCGGATATCACCATCTCGCAATACTGCTTACCTGTAATCATCTCTATGTGCTTCTCCTTAGTTTGCTTTCATTCCGTCAATAAAAATATTGACTTTCTTTACGATAAAGCCGGTCATCTGCTCCACCATATATTTTACTTCCTTGGAAATACTCCGGGTTACCGCCGGCAGATTCACGCCGTATAACACCACGATATGCATTTCCACAATGATACCGTCTTCACCGGGAATGACCTTCACGCCCTTTTCATAATGATCTTTTTTCAGCAGGGATACGATCCCGTCTCCCGCGGATTTGGCAGCCATACCCACCACGCCGTAGCAGGAGTTGGCGACATGACCCACAATATTGGCAAAAACCGTTTCCGTTATATTTATCGTTCCGTTGTGGTTACTTACGGTCATGACAGAAGTTCCTCCTTTAATAATATAGAACTACTCCTATTTTATATTAATTTTGCCAAAAATACAATACTTTTTTATGAATGGCAGGTAAAGTACAAAATCTGACGTTCTTTTGCAGCGGTTTCCAGCAGCCAAACAGCCTGCTTATACCGCGCCGGATCCAGATTCACAAACGGATCATCCAAAACCAGAGGCAGAGCGGTCTCGCTCAGCAATGCGCTGACCGCCAGCCGAAACGCAAAATAAACGGCATCTTTTGTGCCGGCGGAAAAAGCATCTACCGGAAAGGTGCCCTCCGCCGTGCGCAGACGGATTTCAAAACGGTCGTTCAGGAGCAGCTCGCTGTATTTCCCGCCGGTCAGCCGGGAAAGCGCGTCTGCGGCCAGCGCGCAGAGCTTCGGGGCAAACTGCGTGTTCATCTCTTCATTGGCGCTTTTGAGCCAGGACATGGTTTTAATTACCGCGTTCAGGCTTTTCTGCCAGCTTTCGGCGGTTTCCTGCTGCACGCGAATCCGGCGTTCAAGCGCCTCCTGCTGCTGCCAGAGCTGCTTCAGCCCCCGAATATCCAGCGCTTCCATCTGCTCCCGCATGTGCGCCCTAAGCGCCTCTGTTTCCCGCAGCGCCTGATCGATCTGTTCCGCCGTTTCCGGCAGAAGCACCGCTCCCTGCGCCAACGCTTCCACCTGAGCCCGGTTTTTAGCCCCCAGCAGCGCCTGAATCTGCTGCTCGGCCCGCGCCTGCCCGGAGCGGTTTTCATAAATTTCCCAGCGGATCCTTTCCCGCTCCAGCTCCTGCGGTGTCAGAATCCGGTATTGGGCCTGAAGCGCGGCAAGCTGTGCCTGCGCGTTTTGCGCCGCCCTTTTGGCATCGGCTTCCCGCGCACAGGCCTGCTCCCAGGCTGCAGCCAGTGCCTGCTCCCGACTGCCCAGATCCTGATACCGCGCCCATTTTTCCAGCAGCTGACGTCCGTTGAACACGCCATAGGCGCGGCAAAGCCGCGCCCGGCTGCCCTGCCTGCCCAGCAGAAGCGCGCACCCCGCGGCTGCCAGGATTCCTGCCGCCAGATAAAAAAGCGGGTGCAGCAGAAGCCCCGCGGCCACGCCGGCACCGCCTGCGCAGAGCAGCGCGATCCCGCAGTAAATCCAGCCGCGTTTCCAGCCCCTTTGGAGCTGGGCGATTTCCTGCTCTGTTCCGGCGTGAAAGCCAAAGGCGGCGCGGTTTTCCCGCAGCAGCTGAAGCCGGTCTTCCGCGTTGCCCTTTTCTTCGGCAGCCAACACCGCGTTCTTCTTGGTTTCCGCTTCCTCCACAAACGCGTGGTCAAGTGTGCCAAGCGCCTCTTTTGAAACCTGTGGTTTTTCTGATGCAGGATCTTTTAAGCGCTCCAGCGCGGTAATTTGCTCCAGCAGCCGCAGCGCGTCGCTTTTTTCGGCGGCCTCCCTCTGCGCTTCCAGCGCCTGATAGGCCCTGTCTGCCTCTTCGAGCCCGGCCTGCAGGCGCTCCCATTCACGTTTCTGATCGATTTTCGCATCAATTTCCCGGCGAATCAGCTGCAGCGCGCGCCGGTTTTTTTCCAGCTCCTGCTGCAGCTCCAGCAGCTTGCCCTGCGCTCTGCCCCGATGCATATATTGCGTATGCTGCCGGTTCAAAATTGCCTCCGCCCGCTCAAACGATGCATTTTCATCGCCGGTGGCTGCCAGATTTTTCAGGGCGGTATCCAATCCGTCTGTCCGGGCAAAAAGCAGGTTGCCCTGGGTAATACAAAAGGTTTTTAAAAAGGTTTCGCCGTCCAGATGCAGAAAAAGCGGGCCGGGCTGCTCCCGGGCGGCCAACATTTTTTCTTCCCCCGTATCCAGGCAGAAAACCTTTCGTTTTGCAGCACCCTTTACCGGATGCACCCGCTCTATCCGCCATTGCCGGCCCTTTTCCTCAAAGGTGAGGGTTCCGGCCAACGGCCCGCCTTTCCAGGGAAAATAGGATTTGAGAAGCCGTGCCTCATATCCGTAAAACATGAAGTAGATAAAATAAATCAGCGTGGTTTTGCCGGATTCATTCGGCTGCCGGTATATATTCAGCCCCGCGCCCGGCTCCAGGATCAAGGATTCCAGTTTGCCAAACTGCTTGATCTCCAGCTGTATCAGCCTCACAGCTTGGCCTCCTTTAACGCTTTAAGCCCGATTTTAAGCGCTTCTTCCAGCGCCGGGCGTTCTTCCGGAGAAGCCTGCTCGATTTCCGCCATCGCCCGGCGGACAAATGCGCCCTGAAGCGTGTTCTGCTCAAGCAGTAATTCAATAGAGAGGGAAGGATCCGTTTCATCCCGGACCGGGCGGTTGTGCTGCTCGGTATAGACCCGCGCCGCCGCCTCCGGATTAACCAGCGGGCAGCCGGTCAGCACCAGCCTTGCCACCGTATTTTCCGGGATCACAACCTGTTCCATCCTGTTCAGAATCTCCATACTGTCTTCACAGCGGGTAACATCCACCCGGTACTCCCGGTAGACGCGCTCTGCAACACAGCAGGGCTCGATCAATATCCCGCCGGAGGGATCAATCTCAATCAAATAGACGCTCTTTTCCCCCATCTCATCCCAGCCGCGCCCCTGCGGAATGCCGGGCACCAGCAGCCGGCAGCCGCCGATCTCCCGCTGCTCCGCCTTATGGATATGCCCCAATATCGCGAGCTTCAAACCGCTTGCGGCCAGCCGGGCGCCCGAAACCGGCAGAAACGAGGCGGCGCCGCCATCGGGCTGCCCGTGGGCCAGCAGAATATTCACACCATCGCCGGGCGCCCGGAAATGTGCAAGGGGATTGCGGTCTTCCTGTTCCCGCGCTGCCGAATAGCCAAACAGGCGGATCTTTTCCGCAAGCGGAAACATTGCCGGCTCCTCCGGGAAAAGATGAACCTGCGGCGGCAGGTTCCGGTACAGCGGCGTGACGGCAAGCGGGTCGTGATTTCCCGCAGCCAGATAAATCGGCAAGGGGTGCGCCTCCAGAATATGGAAAATCGCCTGTTCCGCCGCCGCATCGGGAAAGGGGCTTTCAAGCAGGTCGCCTCCGATTAAAACGGCGGAACAGCTCTGTTCTTCCGCTTTTTTCATAATCCGCTCCAGCAAAGCGGCGTCTTCTTCTTTTTGAATATGCAGATCGGCTGTTGCCAGAAGTTTCATCGTATTCACCTCCGTTTTATTTTAGCCTGTATGCGCCGAAAAGTCAAATATAAACATATTGACTATCGCCCCGAACAAAGTTATAATATTTTTAATAATTTTGATTTTGGAGGCCGGGGAAAAGGTGGATAAACAGAAAAAGGTGCGGGAAATTACCGCGATGGACGAGGATTTCGCCCAATGGTACACCGATATTGTAAAAAAAGCCGATCTTGCCGCTTATTCCAATGTAAAGGGATTCTGCATCATCCGTCCGTATGGCTATGCCATGTGGGAGCTGATGCAGCAGGCGCTCGACGGAATGTTCAAGGAACTGGGGCATGAAAATATCTGCATGCCGATGCTGATTCCTGAAAGCCTGCTGAATAAGGAAAAGGAGCATGTGGAGGGGTTTGCCCCGGAGGTTGCCTGGGTAACCGCCGGCGGCAGCGAAAAGCTGGAAGAACGGTTATGTATCCGGCCGACTTCCGAGGTTTTGTTTTGTGATCATTTCAAAGATATTGTGCATTCCTGGCGGGATCTGCCGAAATTGTATAATCAGTGGGTTTCGGTGGTCCGGTGGGAAAAAACGACGCGTCCGTTTCTGCGCACCCGGGAGTTTCTCTGGCAGGAAGGCCACACCCTGCACGCAACGGCCGAGGAAGCCCGCAAGGAAACGATGGACATGCTCGATACCTACGCGCGCTTCTGCAAGGAATATCTGGCCATTCCGGTTATTCAGGGAAGAAAAACCGAAAAAGAAAAATTTGCCGGCGCGGAAGAGACCTATACCATTGAAGCACTGATGCACGATGGGAAGGCGCTGCAAAGCGGAACCTCCCATTATTTTGGCGATGGCTTTTCCAAAGCCTTTGGGGTCACCTTTACCGACCGGGAAAACAAACTCGCCTACCCGCATCAAACCTCCTGGGGATCCACCACCCGGCTGATCGGCGCCGTGATTATGACGCACGGCGATGATAACGGGCTGGTTCTTCCTCCCCGCATTGCGCCGGTACAGGTGATGATCGTTCCCGTTGCCCAGCATAAACCCGGCGTTCTGGAAAAAGCGCGGGAGCTGCTCGGCCTGCTTTCCGGCGTTTGCCGCGTGCGCATCGACGAGAGCGAAAACAGCCCCGGCTGGAAGTTTGCGCAGCATGAAATGCGCGGCGTTCCGATCCGCCTGGAAATCGGTCCCCGCGATATTGAAAACGGCGTTTGTATTTTAAGCCGGCGGGATACGGCGGAAAAAACAACCGTCCCGCTCACCGCGCTGGAATCAGCGGTGCCCGCGCTGCTCGGAACGATTCAGGAAAATCTTTATAGCCGCGCGCTGGAACGGCGGAAAAAGATGACCCATACAGCCGTAACGCTCGATGAGATGAAGCGGATCGCGGCAGAAAAACCCGGCTTTATCCGCGCAATGTGGTGCGGCGATGAAGCCTGCGAGCTTCGGTTGAAGGAGGAGGCGGAGGTATCCTCCCGCTGTATGCCCTTCGAGGATCAGGAACGGGTGAGCGAAACCTGCGTCTGCTGCGGCAGAAAAGCGCAAGCTCTTGTCTATTGGGGAAAAGCTTATTAAAAACAAAAGGGTACGGGAGGCTCCCGTGCCCCTTTTGTTCAAAATAAATTTACGTTTGCCTGCAACAAAATCCCCCGCTCGATCGTATTACTATCAGAAAGGAGCCCAAGGCCTTGGCTTGTACCGATGAACAACTGCGGCGCCTGATCGCCGCCCTCGGCCCCACCGTTTATAAACTGGCAATCGCTCAAACGCGCAGTGTTGCCGATGCCGATGATATTTATCAGGATGTTTTTCTGCGCTATATCCGCTGCCAGCCTGAATTTAACGATTCGGAGCATCAGCGTGCCTGGTTTATTCGCGTTACGGTGAATTGCTGCAAGGATTATTTAAAGCGCGCCGCACGCCGGGATGTTCCCTTAACAGGCGCGGAAGCCATATCCGCCGCGCTGCCGGCGCAAAACGAGAAACTCGATGAAGCGTTGGCCGCGCTGCCGGCGCAGCAGCGCGCGCTGATTCATCTTTACTACTACGAAGGCTATAAATCAGATGAAATTGCCCGGATTCTGGAGATGAACCCCTCTACGGTTCGCACCGGGCTGAAACGCGCGCGAAAAAAGCTCAGAGATTTCATGGAAGGAGAATCGTTTTAATGTTTGAAGATCTATACCGCAGCGCATATAAAGACGTTGCGCCATCGGATCCTTTGAATGAAGAAACGCTTGCGCTGATGGCAGAGGCCCGCGATCACCGGGCCGGAGAACCGGCCCCGCGCCTCAAATGGCGCCCGGCCTATACGGCCGCAATTGCAGGAGCGGCGGCCGTCATCTGCGTCTGCGTTGTTACCGGCGCTTTCTTTCTTCATCGCGGGCAGGTTTATGAAGACGAGCTGGGAACACTGCCCTTTTTATCGGGAGAAACCTACGGCGATACCCAGCCGCCGGAGCAGGCCCCGCCGGAAACAACCAGCGGCACCGAGAATCAGGCGCAGGCAAACGGCGCGGGAAACAGCAGCGCTTCGCTGCCGGATTCCGAAGATCCCTCGGCAAATGCCGGGCAGAACGCGGCGGGCGGCGGCGATAGCAGCCATCTCCCTTCGGGTGAAATTCCGCCGGCAAGCTCCGGCTCTGATTCCAGCGGGATCCTGAATCCTTCCGAAAGTATTCCGTCCGCGGATCCGCGCGATCCGGTGGAAATCAATACCACAACCCAGCGCACCTATTATTCCATCAGCGCCTTTCTCAGCGCGCTTGATGATAAGCAGACACAAGGGTACGGTAAAACCTACTATAATGCCCGGGAACTGATTATTGTGCCCTCGCTGCTGCCGGATCATGCCAATTTCCGCTGCTTTTATCTTTATTCACAGACCGGGCAGTACTCTTATTCCTATTGGCTGACCTACGAGGGCGCGGATTATATTCTGGAAATCACTTCCGCCGTGCAGATTCCCGCAACCGCAAAAGAGGTAACGGAGCAAAAAGAAGAAATTGCAACGGAGGTTTCCTCTTACACGCAGGCGGGAAATGTGCGCACCTATCTCTTCGGGGAAAAAAATCAGGTTTCGGTTTTGCTCAAACCGGCGGACGGCGATGCGGTGCCTTCTGAAGCACTCTGCAATGAGATTCTCTCTCAGTTTGCCCTGGAGCGCTGCTCTTTAAACAATGAGCTTATTCAGCTTAGCTATCGCTGAACCTTTTAAAATGAAGACTTCCCGCATTGGGAAGTCTTTTCGTTTTTGGCAGAAAATGCGCCGCATATAATCTGTTTTTCATCAGAAAATAACCGTTGAAAGGTTGTTTTAAAGATGAAAAAAACGGTTCGTTTGATCAGTTTCCTGGCCGGGATCAGCATCACGCTCTCACTGCTGGGATTTTATGTTTCACGCATTCCCGATACCTATAATTGCTATCCCGGGGAAGACCCTGCCGGCAGCACGTTTTATACGCTGGAGGCCGATGCCCAAACCATTGCCGGCAATCAGGAGGGCAGCTATACCGCAAAAATTAAACTGTTTGGTTTTCTGCCCATTAAAAACGCCACCATCAACCAGATCGCCAAAAAACAGCTGGTTGTTTTGGGCTCGCCCTTCGGCGTAAAGCTTTACACAAAAGGCGTGATTGTTGTGGATGCCGAGGCCGGAAGTGCTGGCGTTGAGGCCGGCATCCAGGTTGGGGATATTATTTTATCTTATAATAATGTGGAAGTCCGTTCCAATGAAGAGCTGAAGGCGCAGGTCATGCAAAGCGGCGGCGAAAAGCAAAAAGCGCGGATTCTGCGCAACCAGCGTTCACAGACGGTCTGGGTTACGCCTACGGCAACCGAAGAGGGCTATGCGATCGGCCTTTGGGTACGCGACAGCACGGCCGGGCTCGGCACCCTCACTTATTATGACCCGGAAACCGGAATTGTTGCAGGGCTGGGACATTCGATTTCTGATGTGGATACCGGCCTGACCATGCCGGTGGACAGCGGATCGCTGGTCACCGCCAATATTACCGGCGTTAAAGCAGGGGAGAAGGGAAGCCCCGGCGAGCTGCTGGGTTATCTGGAAGATCAGATTCTCGCGTCTGTGCATAAGAATAATGACGCAGGCCTGTTTGGCACCGCCACCGCGCAGTTTACCGGCGTATCCTATCCAATCGCCCTGAAGGATGAAATCCAGCTGGGCGAAGCCCAGATCATCAGCACAGTAAACGGCAACACGCCGGAAACCTTTACCATTGAGATTACAAAGATCAATAATAACCTCTCGGAGCATCGCAATCTGTGTATCAAGGTAACCGATGAGCGGCTGCTGAAAATCACCGGGGGTATTGTGCAGGGGATGAGCGGCAGCCCGATTCTGCAAAACGGAAAAATTGTGGGTGCTGTTACCCATGTGCTGGTAAACGACCCCACCTCCGGCTACGGCGTTTTCATTGAAAAAATGTTGACGGAACAGCAAAACTGAGTTAAGATGAAAACAGTAATCAGTTTTCGGAGGATGCAGCATGTCGAGAAATCCGTATCAGCAGCAAAAGCTTCTGCGGTTAAGGGAAATCTTTCTCAGCGAAACAGATGAAACCCATGCCCTCACCATGGAGGAAATCCGCGCGCACCTGGCCCGGTTTGGGATTTCCGCCGAGCGGAAAAGCATCTATGAAAATATCCAGACTCTCAATCAATGCGGCCTGGATATTCTGCAGGAACGCAGAGGCAAACAAACGGTATATTTTGCCGCCGGCCGCGCATTTGAAACCGCAGAGCTGCGTCTGCTGGCGGATGCCGTTGCCTCCTCCCGATTTATTACCCAAAAGAAATCCGCCCAGCTTCTTGCGAAGCTGGGCAGCCTGACCAGCAGATGGCAGAGCGCCGCCCTGCGCAGGCAGGTATATGTTGCCAGCCGGATTAAAAACATGGATGAAACCATCTTTTATCTGGTAGATGATCTGAACCGGGCAATCAGCGAAAATCAGGCCGTCGGGTTTCATTATTTTGATTGGATCAGCGAGCAGGGTTCTCTGCGGAAGCAGCCGCGCCATCATGGGCGCTGCTACACCGTTTCGCCCTGGCAGCTGCTCTGGCAGGATGAATTTTATTACTTAATTGCGTTTGATCACCGCGCACAGCAGATCCGCCATTACCGGGTGGACCGGATCGGGGATCTTACGTTTACCGGGGAGCCGCGCACCGGGGAAGAAGCGTTCCGCAAAATCCATATTGAGGATTATACTGCCCGGCTGTTCGGCATGTTCGGCGGTGAAACCAGGCGGATCGCACTCTCTTTTCCGCCGCGGCTGCTGGAAGTGATGGTCGACCGGTTCGGCAAGGCGCTGGCACCGCAGCCGCTGCCCGGCGGGAAGCTGCTCATTCGGGTTGATCTCATTCCAAGCATGCCTTTTTACGGCTGGCTGTTTTCCCTGGGCAGCGAGGTTGAGATCACCGAGCCGGAAGATCTCAGAAACGAATACTGCGCGGCACTCAGACGCGCGCTTGAACGCTATGGGGAGGGCGGGGGCCTATGCACGAAATAAAAGTGCGCGGGCTGCTCTCTGCCCGCGGCGGGATGAACCTTTACCGCGGCTGTACACACGGATGCATTTATTGCGATAGCCGCAGCAGTTGCTACCAGTTCGACCACGATTTTGAGGATGTGGCCGTGAAAATAAACGCCCCGGCGCTGCTGGAGCAGGCGCTGCAGAGCAGGCGAAAGGGCTGCATGATCGGAACAGGCTCCATGAGCGACCCCTATCAGCCGATTGAGCGTGATCTGAGGTTGACGCGCCGCTGCCTCACGCTGATCCGGCAGTATGGATTCGGCGCGGCGGTTTTAACAAAATCTCCCCTGATCCTGAGGGATCTGGATCTGCTGCATAGCATCCATGAAAAATCCAAATGTATTGTGCAGGTCACGCTGACAACCTGGGATGATCAGCTCTGCCGCATTCTGGAGCCCCGTGTTGCCGTTACCACGCAGCGGCTGGAAATCCTGCGCCGGTGCAAAAAGCTGGGAATTCCAACGATCGTATGGCTCTGCCCGCTGCTGCCCTTTATCAACGATACCGAAGAAAATTTAAGCAGGATATTAGAAGCCTGCGCGGAAAACGGGGTTGCCGGAATTCTGAATTTCGGGATGGGGGTAACCCTGCGGGAGGGCAGCCGCGACTATTTTTACCGGCAGCTCGACCGCCTCTTTCCCGGCCTGAAAGCGCACTATATCCGCGCCTTCGGCCTATCTTATGAGATCCCTAGCCCGCGGAGCGATGCGCTTTTCCGCTATTTTACCGATTTTTGCAGCCGGCATGGCATTTGTCACAACCCTTCTGAAATCTTTCAAATGCTGCATTCCTTTCCCGAGACCCGGGAAGAGCAGCTTACATTATTTTAAAAAGGAGCCTATACCATGGTAAAACACATGATTATCTGGAAACTGAAAGAAGATCTGCGCGAACCCCGGGCCCGCGCCGCTGAAATCAAGCGGGCGCTGGAGGATTTGAACGGAAAAATCGACGGCCTGATCAAGATGCAGATCATAACCGAGGGCCTGCCCTCCTCCGCAGGGGATCTGATGATGGATTCGCTGTTTGAGAGCAATGAAGCGCTCTGCGCCTATCAGGAGCATCCCGCGCACCGCAAAATTGCGGAAGGCCTGGTGCGCCCGGCGGTCTGCCAGCGCCTCTCCTTTGATTACACGCTTTCATAAAGGATTGCGCTCCATTAAAAAATCCCAGCTATGCTGGGATTTTTAAAAGTTCTTTCTAAAATTCATGAATATGCATCAGGACTCCCTGTGGATGTGGGCTCTACCGCCGCCCGCAGCGCCGCAAACAATGCAGGATCTTTATGGCGAAGCGCCAATACCCGGCCGTCGCGGCCGATAAAGCAATGGGTGGTTTCGCCGGTGGCGTGCAGCACGCCGGACTGGGAATCCCGCACTTCATATCCGTAGCGAAAACGTACATTGCCAAATTCCAGCAAGACCGCAAGGATTTCCACCGTTTCTCCAAATCGCGCGGCCTGTTTATACCGGCAGGAAGCCGATAATACCGGGCTCAGATAGCCTTTTTCCTCCATCATCGGGTAGGGGAGGCCGATCTGCTCCAGAAAATCAAGCCTTGCCTCTTCAAACCAGCGGAGATAATTCGCATGGTGCACAAAGCCCATCTGATCGGTTTCATAATATTGCACCTTGTGCAGATAGGGGTTCATTTTATGCTCCTTCCCAAAACCGGGCGGCAATGATGCCGCCCGGTTTTACTTTTATTTTCGGTAATCGAGATATTTCCAGTTTCGAATCAGGTAGTCCGCGCCGGAGATCAGCGTAAGAATTGTTGCGATATAAAGCATCAGCGTTCCGAAAACCGCCGTTGTTTCCGGCGTGGCGCCGGTCAGAAGCGGCAGGTTCCAGGAAAACTCGGCCGCCCCCAGTAAAACCGGCTCCACCATCAGTAAAATCGTTGCAATCATCTGCGTTACGGTTTTGGCCTTGCCCCACCAGCCCGCCGCAATCACTTTGCCGGCGCTGCTGGCGGCGATCAGGCGGATAGACGTTACCATCAGCTCCCGCGCAATGATAATCACCGTGATGATCGGATGGATCAGATCCAGATACTGCAGCACCACCAGGGCGGTAATCACCAGCATTTTATCGGCCAGCGGATCCAGAAATTTCCCAAAATCGGTCACCTGATTATTTTTTCGGGCAAGATGCCCGTCGATTGCATCGGTCGCTGACGCAACGGCATATATCGCCGCGCCGATCAGCGGGCCGAGCGGATAGGGAACAAAGACCAGAACAACCAGAAAAAGCGGAATCATCAATACCCGCAAAACTGTCAGCCGGTTGGGCCAATTCACAAGCAGTCCTCCTTTATAGAGCCGATTAAATCAAAATCCAGCGTATCCTCAATGGTCACAGGTACAAACTGACCCGGCACAATGCTGCCGGATCCGGTAAAAAAGATCTTTCCATCGATATCCGGCGCTTCCATATAACTTCTTCCATACCAGCATTCACCGAACCGGTCGTATCCTTCTGCCAGAACCTCCAGTTTTCTGCCGGTCAGTGCGGCCTGCTTTTCTTCTATAATATCTGCCTGGATGGTTTCCAGAACATCCCTGCGGCGTTCTTTCACCGCCTGCTCAATCTGATCCGGCAGGTCATAGGCCGGCGTTCCTTCCTCGCGGGAATAGCAGAATACACCCAGCTTATCAAAACGCGCCGCCCGCACAAACCGGCAGAGCTCTTCGAAATCTTCTTCGGTTTCCCCCGGGAAGCCCACAATCAGCGTTGTGCGCAGCGCAACGCCGGGGATCCTTGCCCGCAGTTTCTCAATCAGCTTCAGAAGGCTGTTCGCATCGCCCGGCCGCCGCATCGCCCGCAAAATTTTCCCAGAGGCGTGCTGCACCGGCATTTCAATATAGGGCACCAGCTTCGGCTCCGAAGCAAACAGCGCAATTAATTCATCCGAAATCTTTTCGGGGTAAAGGTAAAGAAGCCGCAGCCAATGCAGGCCCTCTATTTTGGCGATGGCGCGGATCAATGCGGGAAGACGGCGTTCCCCATAAAGATCCATTCCGTAATTGGTGGTATCCTGCGCGATCAGAATCAACTCCCGGCTTCCGCCTGCCACCAGCTGCTCCGCCTCCTGAAGCACCGCTTCCATCCGGCGGCTTTTATACGCGCCCCGGATCGCGGGAATACAGCAATAGGCGCAGCGGTTGCTGCACCCATCCGCAATTTTGAGATAAGAGGTATAGACCGGCGAAGTCAATACCCGGTCGCCCTCCAGCTGCAGTTCGGATTGCGGACCGAACCATTCGATCCGCTCACCGGCTAAAACCCGATCGATCGCCTCGCCGATCCGCTGAAAGCTGCCGACCCCTAAAAAACCATCGGCCTCCGGTATTTCCGCCGCGATCTCTGCCTGATACCGCTCGGCAAGGCAGCCGGTTACAATTATTTTCTCGATCTTTCCTTCGCTTTTAAGCTGCGCCACCTCAAAAATGGTTTCCAGCGCCTCCTGCTTTGCGCTCTCGATAAATCCGCAGGTATTGATTACCACCACCTGCGTTTTTTCAAGCTCGTGCACAATCTGATAGCCTCTGTTTCTGCAGGCGGCAATCATCATCTCGGTGTTGACGGTGTTTTTCTCACACCCCAGCCCGATAAATCCTACGTTCATGATTCTATTCCTCGGTAAACTGTATTATCACGCTGTTAATATCTTCAAATTCAAATCCCAGCCGCTGCAGGCCCTGGCATACCCGGGCGCGCTCCTTCCGATCGCTTAGGTCGGCGCGCCGGTACTTGGTTTCCAGATAATGACGGATGGATTCGGTATAATCCCAATCCAGCATGGCTACCGCCTCTTTTGCAAGCTCCGGGGGAATGCCCCTTTGCACCATCTCCGGCAGAATGCGGCGGGGGCCCCAGCGTTTTGCGCCGGCAAACCGGTGCGCCATGCTTTCCGCCAGGCGCCCGTCATCGATAAACCCCTGCTCCTCCATCAGGGAACAGGCCGCTTCCGCAACCGGCTCCTCGATTCCATACTGCACCAGCTTTGTATAAAGCTTTTTGCGGCTGAGATCGCCGTATTCCAAATACTGATAGGCCTTTTCCTTTGCCGGAATCAGTTTGGCGGCGAAGGTGAGCGATTCCAGCGCCTGCTCATCAAAACAATCGCCGACGCCAAGCCCCTGCTGCATCAAAAGCGCGGCGGGCACGGTACAATAAAACGCGCCGTCTACAAACAGATCCCTTAGGCCTGCGTTTTCCGCATGGGGGAGGATCGCCGTAATCTTCGGTTTATTCAAAGTCGTCTGCCGATACATCGAGGGAAACCGCGGGCTTCACCTCTTCTTCTATTGCGGCCGCCGGCGCAGCAGCCGCCTTTTTGGCGGGTTTGGCCACCTTACTGTCCATCGCCCGGAGTGTATCGAAATTTTCACGGATCGTTTTTTCCAGCTCCGCGGCAATATCGGGATTTTCTCTCAGGAAATTTTTTGCATTGTCTCTTCCCTGGCCGATGCGCGTATCCTGATAGGAAAACCAGGCCCCGCTCTTTTTCACCAGTTTAAGCTTTTCGCCCAGATCCAAAAGCTCGCCCTCATGGGAGATGCCCTCTCCGTACATAATATCAAAGGTTGCTGTTTTAAAGGGCGGCGCCACCTTGTTTTTCACAATTTTGCAGCGGGTTGCGTTCCCGATCATTTCCGTGCCGGCCTTCAGCGTTTCCGTGCGGCGGACGTCGATCCGCACCGAAGAATAGAACTTCAGCGCCCGCCCGCCGGTGGTGGTTTCGCTGCTGCCGTAGATCACGCCCACCTTATCCCGCAGCTGGTTAATAAAAATCGCAACGCAGTTGCTCTTTGCCAAAACGCCGGTCAGCTTTCGGAGCGCCTGGCTCATCAGCCGGGCATGCAGGCCAACATGTGCGTCGCCCATCTCGCCTTCAATTTCTGTGCGCGGCACCAGGGCCGCAACAGAGTCTACAATCACCAGGTCGATCGCGCCGGAACGAACGAGCTGCTCTGTGATTTCCAGCGCCTGCTCTCCGTAATCCGGCTGAGAAACCAGCAGGCTGTCTACATCCACACCCAGCGCCGCGGCATAAACCGGATCCAGCGCGTGCTCCGCATCGATGAAGGCGACTTCGCCGCCCCGCTTCTGCGCTTCCGCGGCGATATGCAGCGCCACGGTTGTTTTTCCGGAGGATTCCGGCCCATAAATCTCTACAATGCGCCCTTTGGGCACCCCGCCGATTCCCAGCGCAAGATCCAGGGAAAGAGAGCCTGTTGGAATCACGCCGACGTTCATATGTTTATTATCGCCCAGTTTCATCACGGCGCCTTCGCCAAACTGTTTTTCAATCTGCTCCAGCGCTTTTGCCAGCGCGTCTTTTTTATCCGCCATATTGGTTTCTCCTTTTATACTTATATAGATTCATTATATATGATTCAGGCCAAGAAATCAAGGTTTTGACATTTTATTTTCCCTGTGATAAACTTTAGAAACGAAACCACTCCGGCGAACAAGGAAGTGGGGTGCGAATCCCCCGCGAACTCGTCGCCGTAATTGGCGAGGCGCCGCTCATTTTAAGCCACTGGAATGCGTTTTCCGGGAAGGCGGGCCGGTGCCGCCTGAGCCATAAGCCGAAAGACTTGGCGCCGGAGGGCCGGGCGATTTTTGTCACGAGTGCCTGACCGTTCGCCGGGCGCCGCCTTTCTTTAGGGCAGAGAAAAGAGGGGGAGCGCCCTGCGGATGTATTATCAGATCGTACCGGCCGGTTTCAAATTTTATAAAAGGAGAAGGATGATGAAAAAAAATCAAAAGCTGCTGATTGGAATCAGCGCTGCAGTTCTCGTTGCTCTTGTGGCAGCCGCACTGCTCCTTTGGAAGGGTTTCTCTGCCAAGCCTGAAAAGGGAAGCAAGGACATTACGTTTGAGGTGGTCTATCAGGATGGTGCCAGCAAAAAGCACACCCTTTCCACCGATCAGGAATATCTGGCGAACGCGCTGGAGGAAGCCGGGCTGATCACCTATTCCGCCGATGGTTTTTATACCACCATCGACGGCGTTACCGCCGACTGGAGCAAGGATGAATCCTGGTGGTGTATCTCCAAGGACGGCACTCCGATTACCGTGGGAATGAATGAGCAGGTGATCGCGGATCAGGAACACTATGAAGCAACCTACACCATCGGTTATTAACCTGCGGGAGCTGACGGCCCTGGCCGTTTTTGCGGCCATGATGATTGCGCTGCAGGTTGCCCTTGCCGGATTGCCGAATATTGAGCTGGTAACGCTGCTGGTGATTCTTGCGGCCTGCCGGCTGGGATGGAAGGCGCTGCTCTCTGTTTTTGCCTTTATTGTGGCGGAAGGGCTGCTTTACGGTTTTGGGATCTGGTGGTTTAATTATCTTTATATCTGGCCATTGCTGGTTGCGCTGGTGATGCCGCTGCGCAAATGGTCTCATCCGGTGCTCTGGGCGATCGTTGCCGGGCTGTTCGGCCTGCTGTTCGGCACCCTTTGCTCCATTCCCTATTTTATAACAGGCGGTCCCGGCGCGGGATTCGGCTATATTGTGAGCGGAATCCCCTTTGACCTGGTTCACTGCGCGGGCAATTTTGTTTCGGTTCTGATCCTTTTTTATCCATTGGATCAGGTGCTGAAAAAATATCTTTAAAAAACCGGAGAGGAAATCCTCTCCGGTTTTTACAATTTTTCCAGCGTCAGCTTCAGCAGCTCCCAGGTTCTAACAGCGGAAGAAACAGAAAGCCGCTCCCGGGTAGTATGAATATCCCGGATATCCGGCCCGATGGATACCGCATCGAGCCCGGGCAGCTTAGAGGCGAAAATGCCGCATTCGAGCCCGGCGTGCAGCGCAACCATTTTGGGCGCGGCGCCGTAGATTTCCGCATAGGCCTCCGCCAGGGTTTCTCTCAAGGCTGATTCTTTCCGGTATTCCCAGGCGGGATAGCCTTCCTCCACCTCTGTCAGCGCCCCATTTTGCTCCATCAGAGTAGTCAATAAGCCGGTATGCGTATCCCTCCCGGTATTTTTCATGCTCCGGATGGAAACCGTAAGCTTCAGAAAATCCCGCTCTGTTTTTAAAACGCCAAGATTGGAGGAGGTTTCCACCAGCCCGTTGATTTCCCCGCTCATTTCAGCAACGCCGTCGGGCAGGGAAGAGAGCAGCGCAATCGCCTGCTTGGAGCAGCTTTCTTCCAGCATCTCATCGGCCGTTGCGGTTGCCACCCGGATCTGAAGATCCGGTTCCCGCTCTTCGTATTCACGGCGGAAAAGCGCTGTCAGCGCCGGGGCATCTACCGGCGTTTCCATCGCCACAAGCGCACGCGCTTCCCGGGGGATGGCATTGTTTTTCAGCCCGCCCTCCGCTTCAATCAGGCGGCAGGGGAGGCCGGCCAGAATTTTCCCCAGAAGAATGTTGGCGTTGGCACGCCCCCGGTGAATCTCACTACCGCTGTGCCCGCCCTGAAGGCCTTCAACAATAATCTGATAAACCGGCAGGCCGCACCGTTCCCGCTGAAGCGGGAGGCGCCCTGTCACACAGCGCCCGCCGGCGGAAGATACGATAAAAACACCCTCCTCTTCCGAATCGAGATTCAGCAGCCTACGCCCTTTCAGCCAGGCGGGATCAAAGCCCCGCGCGCCATCCATACCGGTTTCTTCATCCGCCGTAAAAAACAGCTCCAGCGGCGGGTGAGGCAGCTCCTTCTCCTCCAGCAGCGCCAGGCAATAGGCAATGGCGATTCCATCATCGCCGCCCAGCGTGGTGCCTCGGGCCAATAAATCGTCTCCCCGGCGGACCAGCTGCAGCCCGTCTTTGAAAAAATCATGCTGCAGGCCGGGCTCTTTTTCACAAACCATATCCAGATGCCCTTGCAGGATCACCGCCGGACGGTCCTCCCGCCCGGGGGAGGCCGGCACCCGAATCAGGCAGTTATTCCACCGGTCCTGCCGCGCCTGATAGCCGCGCTTTTTCGCATAGGCCAGGCAGAAATCACTCAGCGCCTTTGTATTGCCCGATCCATGAGGAATTGCCGCTATTTTTGAAAAAATATCTAAAATCCGCATTTTTGAACCCCTGTTTATCACTTGTTTTTTCTGGGAATAGTATACGTCGATCCTCTTTTCGATATTCCCGCAGATAAACGGCTGTTTTTAAAATACGAACTCACACTGCTGCAAAAATGCACGGGCGATCAGCGTGGCACCGATCTGATTGGGGTGCACGCGGTCCCAGGCCAGATAGGAGGAGTGATGGATACGGCAGTACGCGCTGAAAACTTCCTGCAAATCAATCAGCTTCGCGCCATATTCTGCCGCCAGTATTTTGCAGATCGCGCCATATTCATCCATTCGGGCACGCATCTGATCTTCCGGATTGGGCTCCATATAATAAGGTGTTAAAACAAAAACGCCCTTCACGCTGCCTGCAATTGAGGCAAGCATTTTCCGCAGGTTTTCTTCATATTCCGGCGGAAACACCTGCCGCTCCCGGATGGCCGGCGTATCAAACTGCCGCCAAACATCGTTGATTCCAATGCAGATGCTTACCCACTGCGGATTCAGCGCCAGAACATCACGCTCCCAGCGCTCCAGTAAATCCCTGCTGGTGTTGCCGCTGATGCCGGAATTGGTGATACGAAGTGTTCGCTCCGGGTAGCTTGCTGCAAGCAGGCTTTCCAAAACACGCACATATCCGCGGCCTACATTATCCGAAAGTCCTTCCCCAACAGGGTTTTTACTGCCCATATCGGTTACCGAATCCCCGGCGAATACAATTCTATCCTGATCCTGAAAAATCATGGCTGCCTCCTTATTTTTACAGAAAAATTATTGAGATGATCCTATCAAGCTGCTGCATTTTTGAAAATTTTACCACATTTCACCCCTTCTTTCAAGGCTCCTTTCATTTTATTTTTTGATTCCCCAACGCTTTGCATAATTCCATTTTCAATGCAAACAATATTATGGAAAACAAAGAAATTACAGGAGAAATTAACAATGAAAGCTACAGGAATTGTTCGCAGAATCGACGACCTTGGCCGCGTCGTTATTCCAAAAGAAATACGCCGTACCTTACGCATCCGGGAAGGGGATCCGCTGGAAATTTTCACAAGCAAAGACGGCGAGGTTATTTTTAAAAAATATTCCCCGATCAGCGAGCTCTCGGCTTTTGCCGGAGAATACGCCTCGGCCATTCATACCGTTACCGGCTTTCCCTGCGCCATAACAGACCGCGACAATGTGATCGCCTTTGCCGGTACCGGAAAGAGAGACGCGCTGGATAAGCCTCTGAGCCCCCGCTGCGAAGAGATCACAGGCTCCCGCAGGCCGTTTTCGGCAGAAGGGGATGAGCAGCCCTATTGCCTGCTCAGGGATAACGATCAGATGAAGGTCGCCGCCTCTTATCCGATTCTTGCAGGCGGGGATATTGTGGGGATGATCGGTTTGCTGGAAACCGCGGGCAAGCGGGTGACCGCAGCGGAAGAAAAGCTGCTGAATACCGGGGCGTTATTTCTCGGAAAACAGATGGAAGGCTGAGCGCTGCTCAAAAAAGGGTGCACGCCCGATTCTCGGGGCTGCACCCTTTTTATTATTTTTAAGACTGGGCTTCAACAATCAGCTCCCGAACCGTTGCCTCACAGGAAATAAACCGGTTGCTGACCTGATGGGTGGTTCCGTTCAGCAGCTCCTGTTTGCCGATATGGTAGCCGGCCTTATCGCTTAGCTGATCGGTCGCAACCGTTAATCGGATCGTATAATACAAAAGATGATCCACCAGCTGATAGGAGCCATCGGGCTGCTGGTTGGTGGTCTGATACGGGGAGACTTCAACCGCCGTTACATGCCCGAGCAGCACGTCTTTCTCATATAATGCATCGCCCACCTGGTAGGCGTCAACCGCATACTGCTGCACACCGCTGATCTCCAGCTGATAGGTCGCGTTTCGCTTTATGCCATCGTCCGCGCCGGGATTGATCAGGCGGGTTGCCATTCCAATCAGGCCGGCCAGCAGCAAAAGAATCACCAGAAGGTCGAATATATTCAGCTTGCCGAACAAGCGCCCTTTTTCATCCATCAGCCTCATTCGCCCACCTCCTCAATATCCCAGATCACCATAATCGACCGCGTTGTATCCGACTGGGGATAAAAGGTCTTGCCGATCGAAAGCTCTTCATCGGCAACCTGAAAGGTTCCGCCGCTCAGCGTTCCCCTGGCCAGCACCTTCATCTCGATCGTTTTCCAGCGCTGATCGGTATACGTGATGTAGCGGCCGGTTTCCCGGTCGTAATCTTCGATGATGCGGTCCATGGAGGTTAAAGAGGTGATGGTACCCAGCACACCGCTCCGGGTATACAGATACATCGTGTCGCCCACCTGATAAAAATCATAGGGATCATTCGTTGCCTGCGTGAAACGCATGGTGATTTCATACTCTTTTTCCGTGCCGGAGGGCTTATCCCCCCGGGTAAAATACCAGATTGCGCCGATCACAACGGCCGCAATCAAAACAATACACAATCCATCCAGCCAGGTAAACCGCTTCTTAGCCATATTGTTTCAATACCTCCCGATAATATTCTTCCGTCTGCCGCGTCATCATTTCGGCACGGAACCGCTGCGCATAGGCCGCGCGGGCGCCTGCGCCAAGCTGTTTTCTGAGCCCGGGCTCCTCCCACAGCCTCTCAATTGCACGCGCCATCGCGTGCGGATCCCGTTTTGGCACCACCAGGCCGTTTACGCCGCTTTCCACCACATAGGGGTTGCCGCCAAAATCCGTTACAACCGCCGGAATGCCCAGCGAAAAGCCCTCCAGCAGCGCCATGGAGGTCGCTTCCGTGCCGTAGGAGGCATTGATCTGCACATCCAGACTGTTCATCAGCCCCGCGACGTCCTGCACAAAGCCACAGAACACCACCCGCTTTTCCAGCTGCAGCGCCCTGCACTGTGCCTTCAGGGCCGCCTCCTGCGCGCCGGTTCCGGCAATCAGCAGCTTGATGGGTTCCGGCAGCAGCGCCAGCGCATTCAGCAGATCGTGATGCCCCTTCACTTCCTCCAGGCGGGCCACAATGCCCAGCACCAGGTCTTTCGGCCCCCAGCTGAAGCGGGCGCGGTATACGCCCGGGCCGGGCTCCAAAGGCGGTACGCCATTGTAGATTACCCGGATTTTCCGCGGATCGCTTCCGGTCGCCGCCAGGATTTCTTTGGCCGCCGGTGAAACGGCGATGATCCCATCCGCATACCGGTTGTTGAAAAAGCCCTGAATCTGCCGGATTGGGAACCGTGTTGCCCGCCGCGGCGGATCAAATACGCTATGGCGGGTATAAATTACTGGAATTCCGCATTTTCGGGCCGCGAGCCGCGCCGATAACGCGCCGTGTGCATGAATCAGCTGAAAGACGTGCTGCCGGAAGATCACCGCCAGATTTCTTACGTCTTCTCTGCTGTAAGACCGGTCATATAGCCCGTCCGCCTCGATCAGCTCTACATCTGTCTGCCGCAGCGGTTCCAGCAGCTCAGAGCCGCGGGGGAGTACAACAGAAAGGCGAAAATCCGCCCGATTATACGTTTTGCAATAATTGAGCAGCACCCGGCCCGCACCGCCGAAATTGGTATCGGTTATGACATGGCAGACGCTAATCATCGGCTTTCTCCCTTAATACCTTCGCCGCAGTAAGACCCAGCACCAGTATGATCCAGAAAAGCTGGAAGACCCGGTAATTATACCAGGTATAATCAAAAATACTCTGCAGCGCAAATCCCCACATCAGCGCATTGAAGCCCAGCATCAGCAGCCGGTTTTCCCGGGGCATGCCGCGCTGCTCTTTTTTCACATTGCGCTGATAAACGGCCAGCATCAGCAGCAGGTACAGAAAGCCCGCCAGCCCGAAGGAAACCAGCGACTGAAAAAACAGGCTGTGAGAATGGGGCGCTATAATTGCCGAAAGGGCATACAGCGGATAAACCTGATTAAACGCCAGCTCCCCGATCCCAACACCGCTCAGCCAGTAATCCGCCAGCATCAGCAATGTGCCGATATAGATCATCATCCGGTAAGAGGTGGAGCTGTCGCTCATGTTGCCGATGCTCAGAATCCTGGCGGCCACACTCTCCGGAATCAGCAGCACCGTAAGCGGCACCCCGATTACAACCGCAGCGCCCAGCCATTTTTTACTGTAGTTCCAAAGAAACACCAGCGCGCAAAGCACAATACCCACATAGCATCCTCTGGAATAGGTCAGCAGCATATTCGCAAGAAGCAGCAGGTCGATTGCAACCAGCAGCGTCCGCTGCCAGATTTTCCGCGCATAAAAGACCAGCGCCGTTACAAGCGGAATCAGCAGCAGCAGATATTCCCCGTATACGTTCGGATTTGCAAAGGTGCTGTATACCCTTAGCTCGATCCCTTCAAAAAGGGCCGTATCGGTCCAGGTTGTATTGACCATCCCGGAAAAATACTGGGCAACGCCATACAGCCCCGTAATCGCCGCACCGGCGGTAAGCGCCCCAAGCACCGCCAAGAGCTGCCGGCGTGTGCGGACCGCGCGTTTGATGAAGAAAACGCAGAAAAACAGCCCCAGCCACATAAAGGAAACGCGCAGGGAATCCGCCCGGTCAGACGAAAAAAGGGTAGAAACCAGGCAGAAAAAGGGAAACATCATCAGCAGGACGTCCAGATAATCCGGCGCCTGCCCCCTGAGGCCGCCGAACGCCCGTGAAAATAAATAAGAAATACCGGTCAGAACGCTCATGATCCAGCAGACGGTGGTATTACACAGCGGCAGCAGAAAACAAAGCAGCCCGGCCATTCCAACAGGCGGGATGGAAAAAACAATCGGAAACGCCGCCAGGGCAGCGGCGGCTGCAAGGCCCACTTTCATGCCGGCCAGCCAGCCGGCAATACCGCCCGCCAGGCCGCAAAATGCCAGATAGAGCGTTACAGAAAGGCGCGGCGTTCCGCGCGATGATAAATTCCCGCAGCCGGGAATCCGGCCTAAAAAAGAGCCTTCTATCCAGCCCCCAAGCGTTCCGCCGCTGGGCAACAGCAGGCTGATGCCGATTCCTACCATCAGCAGGCCCATCAGCGCATAGCGGCCGGCCAGCCCCATCCGGATGGCCATCAGCCCGCAAAAAAGGCCGATCAGGGCCTGAACGCCATAAAGCCTGCCCGCACATACATTTTCCCCATAAGCATACAGCCAGCCCAGGATCCGGCTTTTGCCAACCGCCCGGCAAACCGCCTCGGCCGGGTGAACGCGCCCAAGCCCTTCCACGATCCGGGAATCCAAAAAAACATCCTGTTCCCACTTTGGCCCGCAGAGCACACTGCCCCGCGCCACCGCGCCAACCTTTTTTCCGATGCGGCGGCATCCCCGCACAATCATGCTGCCATCTAAAAAATGGATCAAACGCCCCGCCTCCTTTCCGGTTCCTCCGGCCATACATATAGCCTGCAAGCAGGCTCTAATGTAATGATACCATAAAGATGAATAAATATTATAGCTGTATCGGCGCTTTAGCGCTCATCAGCCATTTTATGGCTATTATAGCATACCTGGCGGCGGGATTCAATAAAAAAGCACTTTTACCGAACGTACCTTGTTTCGGTAAAAGTGCTCTGATTTTAAAGAAGCGATACTAGGAGATATATTTCATCGCGTTTACCGCAGTGCCATTGATGCGGATTTCAAAATGAAGGTGCGCGCCGTAAGCCCGCCCGGTTGCGCCGATCGCACCGATGTACGCGCCCTGGGAAACGGTTTGTCCCACTTTTACGCCAATGGAGCTCAGATGCGC
This sequence comes from Clostridiales bacterium, assembly GCA_003343605.1. Taxonomy (GTDB): domain Bacteria; phylum Bacillota; class Clostridia; order Oscillospirales; family QAKW01; genus QAKW01. The sequence goes on along the minus strand of QAKW01000071.1, from coordinate 11,395 downwards.
GTAATAGGTTACAAATCCATTGCTGTGCTGGATTTTGATCAGATTTCCGTAACCGCCGCCGCTGTTCTGCGCGTAAATCACGGTTCCGCCGGCAGAGGCGTAAACCGCCTTGCCATACGCGCCGCTCCGGTAGGTGAGATCCGTTCCGGTATGGCCGGCATAGCCGCCGAAGCCGCAGGAAACATAGCCGCCGTCAATCGGGCGAATAAAATTGGCGCTCCCCGCGCTCACGCTTGTTGCGTTGGAAGAAACAAACCGGTATCCCGAGGAAGAGGAGCTGGAAACCTGCTTTTTCGTTCCAACATAAACTTCCTTGGCAACAGGCTCTTTGGTAATCTTTGTTGAGGTAATATCAGAAGATTCCTTAATCCCATCCACATAAACCACCTTTGCGGTGATGGTTTTTTCTCCGTTTTGCCCTTCGGTTTTCACTTTGGTCTGGTTGGTGTATAATGAATCGTCTTTAATCCGGTTGGTTGTGTATGCAATGCTTTCCGTATAGGTGATCTCGCGGGTGACCTTAACGCCCAGATAAACATCCGGCTGGGAAATCAGCAGTTTGCGGCCCGGGATCAGCCGGGTTTCATCCAGCTCCGGATTCAGCGAATAAAGCGTCGCGCGCGAAACGCCGGTCTTTTTCACAATATCGCTCAGATAATCGTCTTCTTCAATGGTATAATACATGGGATTCGCCGAAGTGGAAAACAGCGCAGCCATCTCCTCTCCGGTCATGATCTGGGAGGCCGGATAAAGCCCGCAGCGAATCTCCACATCCTTTACAAATTCCACCGTCTCGCCTTCCGCGCCGGTCACATAGGGCGCTTTTACCGCTTCAAGAATTTCCAGAATGGTTTCTTCCTGCTCCGCGGCGCCGATCAGCTGGCCATCTACATAAACGCCGTAATGATCGCCGATCTCAGCGGCGATGATCCCATAGACATTATTATAAAGATCTTCTCCGCTGGTCAGCGCGTCGCGCCGGACCAGGCAAAACCGGCTGCTGAACATAGAGGCCATCGCATAATTTTCACCCAGGGTATCCGTAAGGCCCCGCTCAACCGAATCGACCGTGTTGGTAAACGCAGACTCTTTGGAAACGATGCCGACGGTTTCACCGTTGACCGTCATCTTCAGGGCAACCGTATAATACTGCGCAAGCACAATAAAGCATGCCAGCCCGGCAACTGCCAGGCCTGCCGCCCAATAGGAAAAATCTCTGGTAATGCTTCTGGCCAGCACCACCGCGGCTCTGGCGACCGCCCGCCCGGCCCGGAGCCCGGCCTGCTCAAGATGCTCTCCCAGCAAACAGATGCGCTCCACCAGACGCGGCGGATAAAAAAATGCCGCGGCTTTTCTGAGCAGATGCCATCCGATTGTAGCGCAGCCGGCAAGGGCGGTCATCAGCATGATGAAAAAGCCCTCGACCCCTTCGCCGGTTTTATATATAAATTTTAACAGCAGCCCGATGACCGGAACTCTCATAATTGCCATGATTTTTTCCTCGTCCTTATTTGAAAAATAATTTCAAATGGTTACAAATTAGTTACAGTTGTTATTATAACGGATACAATCGCAAAAATCAAGACCCTAATTTGTAAACATTTTTCCCAAAAAAGGAAGAAGTATCCCATTCCTCTGCAAAAAAGAACAGGATACTTCTTTAGCCGATATATTTCATTGGGTTTACCGCCGTCCCGTTGATCCGCAGCTCAAAATGCAGATGCGGCCCGGAGCTGTTTCCGGTGGAGCCGATTTTTCCGATCTGCTGCCCCTGCGTTACCGTTTGGCCGACTTTTACGCCGATAGAGCTCAGATGCGCATAATAGGTGACATACCCGTTGCTGTGCTGGATTTTGATCAGCTTCCCATAGCTGCCGGAACGGGAAGCCGCAATCACCGTGCCGCCCGCAGAGGCGTAAACCGGCTTGCCATAAGCTCCGCTCATCGTAAGATCCACGCCGGTATGGCCTTTGTAGCCGCCGAATACGCAGGACGTATACCCGCCGTTGATCGGCCGGATAAAAGCCCCGGTGCCGGCCAGCTTGGAATACGAAGAAGGGTATGCCTTGGTGCCCACATAGATTTCCCGCGTAACCGGCTCAACGGTGACCACGGAGGATAAAATTTTTGTATCCGTTTTGGTGCCGTCCACATAGGTGACCTCGGCCGTTACGGTTTTGCTGCCCTTCTGACCGGCTGTTTTCACCTTGGTCTGGTTCACGTATAAGCTATCGTCTGCGATCCGCGTTGTTGGATAAGCGATACTCTCCTCATAGGAGATGGTGCGCACCACCTTCACGCCAAGATACACGTCCGGCTCGGAGATCACAAGCTTTTTGCCGGGAATCAGGCGCGTATCATCCAGTTCAGGATTCAAATAATAAAGCATCTTGCGGGAAACACCTGTTTTTTCCACAATATCGCTCAGATAATCGCCTTCCTGAATTTTATAATACTGGGGATCCGTTGAGCCTTCAAACAAAGCTCGGAGCTCCGCTTCTGTTTTCATGGCGGAAGGGCCGTAAAGGCCTGTCCGAATTTCCACATTGCTCACAAACTCCACCCGCTCGTTTTCCGCGCCGGTTTCGTAAGGCGCCTTTAGCTGTGCCAGCACTGTTTCAATCGTTTCCTTCTGCTCCGCGGCCGCAACCAGATTGCCGTCGACATAAAGCCCGTAATGATTGCCGATTTCCTCTGTTACCGCGCGGTAAACCTGCGCATAGAGATTTTCATCATCGGCCATTTTATTTTTTTTGATAAAAACAAACTCATATTCCGGCGCCGTATACATGCAGTAATTTTCACCCAGCGTATCCGCCAGCTTTTTCTCCACCGCCGAAACCGTTGACGTGAATTCCCGTTCATTATTTACATAGGATACGATCTTGCCGTCTACCGAAACCTCCAGCGCAATCGTATAATGCCGGAAAAATACCAGCAGGCAGGCAACCGCGATCACACAGAAAGCCGGCGCCCAATAGCAGAAATCTTCCACCACACTGTGTGCGGCCCACACCACGAAGCGGATCAGGCCGCGGTAAATACAAACCGCCATCCGCATCGTCCATTCGCCCACTGCACAGACGGCGTTATAAATATTGCGGGGCGTACATTTCCTTAAAAACCGCAGGACCGGCAGCAGCGTATGCCTGAAAAGAAAAACAAAGAAGCGCTCAACGCCCCAGCCTGTACGATAGATCAACCGGCCGATCCATAGAAAAATCTGCAGGATGGCGATCAGCGCTTTTTTACCGCCGCTCTTCAAAAAGGCGCCCCCTTTCTCAAAATGGTTACAAAATAGTTACAATATGTAATATCATACTATTGCCTGCGCGGAATGTCAACGAAAAAATAAAAACTCCAGTAAAAATTCAAAAAATTGTTACATTTCTTCTTTGACGCTGCAATAATAGACAATAAGCAAAAAAAAGATTGCATTTCCCCAAAAGTTAGCATATACTAACATTTGTATTCTTAATTATATAATTGGAAGGGGACTTTTGCATGACTTTGGATCAACTGCCCATCGGAAAGCCCGCCGTAATCACGGCGGTTGGCGGAGAAGGCGCGCTGCGCTGCCGGCTGCTGGATATGGGAATTATACCCAAAACGAAAATCCTTGTTCAGAAAATTGCCCCGATGGGGGATCCAATGGAAATACGCCTGCGCGACTATGAGCTGACGCTTCGTATCGACGACGCCAAAAACATTGAAGTGGAGGCCCTGTGATGATCTTTGCACTTGCCGGAAATCAAAACTGCGGAAAAACAACGCTATTTAATCAATTAACCGGATCCAATCAGCACGTGGGCAATTTCCCGGGTGTGACCGTTGATCAGAAGACCGGCGTTCTGCGCGGAAAACGGGATTGTTCGGTGGTGGATCTGCCGGGGATTTATTCGATCCGCCCGTATACCAGCGAAGAGATTGTCACCCGTGACTTTATTTTAAAGCAGAAGCCCGATGGGATCATCAATATTGTGGACGCCACCAATATCGAGCGGAATCTTTACCTTACACTCCAGCTGATTGAATTACATATTCCAATGGTGCTGGCGCTCAATATGATGGACGAAGTGCGGGATAACGGCGGCACCATCAATGTAAAAAAAATGACCGAGCTGTTGGGGATTCCGGTCATCCCGATCAGCGCCGCAAAAAACGAGGGGATCGCCGAGCTCACGCGCGCTGCCGTTGCTGCCGCCAGGGAAAAGCAATACCCGAAGGTAACCGATTTCTGCCGGCCCGGGCCGATACACCGCTGTATTCACGCTACCTGCCATATTATTGAAGACCATGCCCAGCGCGCAGATCTGCCAACCCGGTTTGCCGCCTCTAAGCTGATCGAAGAGGATCCCGATATTATTGCCCAGCTGAAGCTGGATCAAAACGAGCTGGAGCTGGTGGAGCATAATATCCTGCAGATGGAAGAGGAATACGGGCTCGACCGCAACGCGGCGATTGCCGAGATGCGCTACGACTTTATTGAGCGCGTCTGCCGGGAAACTGTCATCAAGTGCCAGGAAAGCAAGCAGCACCGGCGCAGTGTGCAGATCGACCGTATTCTCACCAATAAATACGCCGCGCTGCCGATTTTTTTCGGGATCATGCTGCTGATCTTCTTTTTAACCTTCAATGTGATCGGCGCGGGGCTGAGCGATTTGCTGGCCGCCGGAATTAATCTGCTCTCGACCCTTGCAGACCGCGCTTTAAGCGCCTTCGGGGTAAACCCCGTTGTGCAGAGCCTGATCATCGACGGGATCTTTGCGGGCGTGGGCAGTGTTTTGAGTTTTCTGCCGCTGATCGTTGTTTTATTCTTCTTTCTTTCCATTTTGGAAGATACCGGTTATATGGCCCGGGTTGCCTTCGTGATGGATAAGCTCTTGCGTAAAATCGGTCTTTCCGGCCGCAGCATAGTGCCCATGCTGATCGGATTCGGCTGTACGGTTCCGGCCGTAATGGCAACGCGTACCCTTTCCTCCGAACGGGACCGGAAAATGACGATCCTGCTTACCCCCTTTATGAGCTGTTCTGCAAAAATTCCCATCTATGTGGTATTTTGCGCCGCTTTTTTTCAAAAATACCAGGCGCTGGTCATGATCGGCCTTTATCTTCTGGGGATTCTGTTCGGCATTCTCGCCGCGCTGATTTTGGATCACACCGCCTTTAGGGGAAAGCCCGTTCCCTTTGTGATGGAACTGCCCAATTACCGCTTTCCCTCTTTTAAAAGCGTCGCCCTGCTGCTTTGGGAAAAAGCCCGCGATTTTATTGAGCGGGCATTTACCGTTATTTTTTGGGCAACCATTATTATTTGGTTTTTACAGACCTTTGACGGGCGTTTCAACGTGGTTGCCGACAGCGGCGATAGCCTGCTGGCCATGATCGGCCGCCTGATTGCGCCGGTTTTTATTCCGCTGGGGTTCGGCGACTGGCGCGCCTCAACCGCTCTGATTTCGGGCTTCGCCGCAAAAGAATCGGTGATCAGCACGCTGGGCATTCTGCTGGGAAGCAGTGCGGATGTCGCCGCTTCGCTCGGCACACTCTTTACCCCGGCAACCGCATTCAGTTTTTTAATTTTCACCCTGCTCTATACGCCCTGTATCGCCGCGGTAACGGCGGTAAAACGCGAGCTCGGCGCCGCTTATAAAGCGGTGGGCTTTGTTGTTTTGCAGTGCGGCATTGCCTGGATCGCTTCTTTTCTGATCTACAGGATGCTCCTGCTGTTGATTGGATAACGGAGGTGTGTTTCGTTGCAGCCGATTGATTATCTGCTTCTGCTTCTTCTGCTTTGCTGGGGCGGCTGGGCGCTCCGCCGCATTACAAGCGCCCGCCGGCGCGGCTGCGGCGGCCGCTGCAGCCGCTGTAAACACCATTGCCGGCGATAAAAAAAGCCGAAACCATCCTGGTTTCGGCCATATTGTAAAAAAGGCGTTTCTACGGCATGACCTCCCATTGCGCGGGGCATGCCGTCTTTCTTTATTATTTTTGTGTGGGGCGCAGGCAAAACGCGGGCGGCAGAAGGCTTTCTGTTCCCGCTTTGCAGGCGGCTTCATAATAGGCGATTTTTCTGCGCGTAATTTCCAGCGCCGCCTGCAGCTCCGCGATCTTCTCTTTCAGCACGGTTTCCTGCTTGAGAAAAATCTGATACCGCTCTTCCAGCGTGCTCTCTCCTTTAAACGCCAGCGCTAGGTAATGCTGCATGTCTTTGATCCGCAGGCCTGCTTTCTTAAACGCATCGATGATCTTCAGCATTTCAAGATCGCCCTCGGAAAACATCCGATAGCCGGATTCCTTCCGCTTCAGTCCGGGAAGCAAGCCCATCTTATCATAGTAACGCAAGGTGGAAATGGATAAATTCGTCATTTCCGATACTTCTTTAATCGTGTAACTCATATTTTTTCTCCGAAAAATAAAAAACAGGTATTGACTCTAAAGCGCGCTTTAGCGTTATACTTTACAGGCGAAAGCAACAATCTATTCAACAGGAGGACGAACGATGCAAAAAACCGTTTTGATTACCGGGTGTTCCACCGGGCTCGGCAATACCGCCGCAAAAAAATTTGCCGCCGAGGGCTGGAATGTTCTCGCCACGATGCGCCGGCCGGATAAAACGCTGGAAAAAAATTTTTCAGGCCGGCTCAAGGTTGCACAGCTTGATGTAACAAAACCACAAACGATTTCCAGCGCACTCCATGAAGGGATCAGGCAGTTTGGGAAAATAGACGCTGTGGTCAATAATGCGGGATATGGATTTGGGGCTGTTTTTGAAGCCACGCCGATGGAGGATATTCGCGCCATCTTTGAAACGAATGTATTTGGTGTAATCCATGTGCTTCAGGAAATGATCCCGTATTTCCGGGCGCAGGGCGGGGGCACGATTGTAAATGTCAGCTCTTCGATCGGAATCGTCGCCGCTCCTTTGCGAGCCGCCTATGCTTCCACCAAATTTGCGGTTGAGGGATTAACAGAATCGCTCTTTTACGAGCTGGAATCACAGAATATTTTGATCCGGCTGATTGAACCGGGATTTATGACAACGACAAACTTTATGACCAGCCCGGCGGCACTGCACGCCGATCAGGAGCTTGCCGTGCCGGAAAGCTACAAACCCTATTATGCCTCCTTTATGGCCGTGCAGGCCGCGCCGCCCTCCGGAGTTGCGGATGTAAACAAGGTGGCAGAGCAGGTTTATCTGGCAGCCTGCGACAAAAGCGACAGGCTGCGCTATCCCGCCGGCCCGGATGCTGAAAAGCTCATCGGCATTCGCTGGTCTAAATCAGACGAAGCGTATATGTCTGAAATGTGCAATTTTATGGGCCAATCAAACTGGAGAAAGCAGGCGCAACACAATAAAACGCGCAATTTTTAAAGGCTTTTTACATGCGCTTTCCTGCCAGAAACAGGCAGGCACGCCTTTTGGGCGGGTACCGGTGCCGTTTTATTTCGTAAAAAGAATTTTTTCCAGCTCCGGCAGTGTCTGCACCTCGATCGTTGCCGTGCGCCCCAGCTCTTCCCTTTGCCTGATCCAGGCGGTATCGAAGCCGAAGCGGCGGGCGCCCTCAATATCGTTGATATAATTATCGCCGATGAAAAGGACCCGTTCTTTGGGCGGTGCGCCCATCGCTTCCCAAACTTCCCGGAAAAAGGCTTCATGGGGCTTGCCGCTCTTCATTGAGGATGAGGCAAAAATGCTGTCAAAAAACGATTCCCAGCCCAGTTTATTCAGGCGTTTGTGCACTTGCTCATTAAAACCGTTGGACGCCACATAAAGACGCGCCTGCCCCTGCAGCCTATGCAGCAGCGCGCCGGCTCCCGGCAGGGCGGTTGTTGCGTTGCCCAGCGCTTCCCGGTATTTTCCGTTTGCTTCATCCGGATCGATCTGCAGCCCCCATTGCTCCGCCCAGAGCTGAAAACGCAGCCTGCCGAGCTCCTGGTGGTTGATTTGCTGCTCATCCAGCTTTTGCCAGCAGTGAATGTTCCACGCAAAAAAGGAAGCCGCGATCTCCTTTGCCGGCTCCAGGCGCAGCGCGGATACATAGGAATCAAAATAACGGTGCATATCCGCATCGGTTGTCAGCAGTGTGTTATCCAGATCAAAAGCGATATGGGAATAGCGCATTGTTTACTCCTTCCTCCCGGTTACATAGCGGGGGAGCCCCGCATAATCCGGATAGAGCGCGCAGGCGGCAAGGTGCTGCTCAAATAACGCAAGCACCTGTGCGCCCGTATCTTCTCCGGTTTCTACAAGCATTTCGCCGCCCGGCTTCAGCAGCGCGCTCCATTCGCCGGCCAGCGCCCGATAGTAGAGCAGCCCGTCCTGCCCGCCGTCCAGCGCGATGGCCGGCTCCTCCCGCACTTCCGGCTGCAGGGTGGGCAGCTCTTCTGTTTTAATATAGGGAGGATTGCTGATTACCAGATCATACCGCTCTTTTTCCAGGTAAAACGGTACGCCCTGCAAAATATCCCATTTTTCAATTTTCACGGCCGCGCCCAGGGCCTCGCTGTTTTCCCGCGCCACTTCAAGCGCAAGATCACTGATATCCACTAAGGTCACCTGGCTTTCCGGCAGCAGCTTTTTGATGGAAAGCCCGATACAGCCGCTTCCGGTGCAAAGATCCAAAACCCGCACCGGCTTTCCCTGATAATGCGCCAAAACATATTCCACCAGCCATTCGGTCTCCGGCCGGGGAATCAGCACATTGGGGTTCACAATAAAAGAGAGCCCCATAAATTCCCAGCTGCCCAGCAAGTGCTGCAGCGGCCGCCGCTCCCCGCGGGCGCGGATATCCGCCCAGTAGGCCAAAACCAGCGCTTCCGGATAGTCCTGCTCCTGCGAGAGCAGCACCTGCGCCCGGGAAACATTAAAATGCTTATGAAGCAGGCAGTAGGCGTTGCTGCGGTACTGTTCGATTTTTCGTTCCTTCAAAACAATTTCTCCCTGGCGCAGAAGATCCTGTAGCTTTACTCTCATTCGGCCGCCTCTTCTTTCACTTCCTTATCCTGCAGATACCGGCCGTTTTCATCCACAATGATTTCCTTTTCCAGCGGGTACTCTTCCAAAACGCCGCGCAGTGCCGCCAGCGCCACCGCGATCTGCTTCTGATCCGGCTCTTTGGTGGTGATGCGCTGAAACCAGAGCCCCGGCGCGGAGATGATGCGGGTAAAGATGTTATCATGCTTCCCTGCGTAACGGATAAACTCATATGCCACCCCCATGATCAGCGGCACAAAGCAGAGCTTGATCAGCGTGCGCACCAGGCGGTTTCCCCAGGGGAGAAACATCGCAACAATCACGCTCACCAGCAGGGTGAGAAAAATAAACGAGGTGCCGCAGCGCGGATGAAACCGCCGGCACTTCATGGCGTTTTCCACCGTAAGCTCCTGTTTGGCTTCATAGCAAAAAATCGATTTGTGCTCCCCGCCATGATACTGGAATACCCGCCGCATATCCGGCATGAGGGAAACCAGCATCAAATAGCCGAAAAAGATTAAAATTTTGATCGCGCCTTCCACCACCGCCTTCAGGGCCGCGGGCGCTGCCGCCAGGCACCATCCGGTAAAGACCGCCGGCAGGTAGATAAATAAAAAAAGCGATAACAGCAGCCCCAGCAGCATGGCAACGGTCCCCATAATTGCCATGCCGGTTTTGCCCATTAATTTTTCAAAAAAACGGTCCAGCTTTCCCGGCTCCTCAGGCTCTGGAATTCCTTCCAGCGATACATCCGCCGCATACATCAGGCAGCGGTAACTGAGCAGCATTGACTGCACAAAATTAACAACTCCACGTATAATAGGTATTTTATTATACCAATTGTTTTTGCTCTGAACCGGCTCTACCTTGAGCTGTATTTGGCCGTCCGACCGGCGAACCGCGATTGCCATGCGCCCATTTCCGCGCATCATCACACCCTCGATCAGGGCGCTGCCGCCGATGCTGGTATATTTTATTTCCTTATTTTTCATGGTTCCAAACATCCTTTCTGAAAATTAATCATATCATATCTTTTATAAGAGCGCAACCTTTCTATTGTCAAAACGCTGATTTTATGATATACTGTTGGTATTATGCAGGAAGGAAATACCGATGTTATGAAAAAGAAACTCGCGGCTGTGCTGGCGCTTGTCATGATGCTTCTGATCAGCGGCTGCCACAAGGCCACTCTGGAAAATTATAAATTATACCGCTCCACCCCGCTGGGGTTTTCCATCGAATACCCGGATTTCTGGGAAAAATCCACAAATGTGGGGGAAGGGATCGCTGCTTTTATTACGCCCGCTGAAGGCTACAGCGACGAGTATAACGAAAGCCTTTCCGTGCAGCGCTTTGTGCTGGATATGGAAGGGGACGATGCGTTTAACAGCTACGTAAAAGGGTACGTAGCCAAGCTGGAGAATACCCTTAAGAATTACAGCCTTGTTTCAGAGCAGGATACCACGCTCGGCGGCGAAGCGGCCTATCAGATCGTTTATGAAAGCGTATCTGATGATGAAACCAGCCAGATGCGCTTTTTGCAGCTTTTTGCCGAGCATAACGGGAAGGTATACGTTGTTTCCTATATTGCGGAATTCGGCAGCTATACCTATTTCCTCACGTATGTGGACCAGATGCTGAGCACCTTTCAGTTTATCTGAGGTGCCGGCGCGATGAGTCATCTGGATTCCGCCGGGCTGCTTGCGCGCTATGGCCTGAATACGCACAAGAGCCTTGGGCAAAATTTTTTAAATGATGCGGCAGTTCTGGCGCGTATCGCCGATGCCGCTTTTCCTTTGGGGGCACGCGGTGTTCTTGAAATCGGCGCCGGCACCGGGGCGCTGACCAATCTGCTCTGCGCCCGGGCGCAGCGGGTTGTTACCGTGGAGATCGACCGGCGCCTGCAGCCGCTGCTGGAGCAGCAAGTGGCGGCGGAAAATCATCGGTTTTTATGGCAGGATATTTTATGCTGCGATTATGAAGAATTATTAAACGCGCATTTCGGCGGCGCTGCCTTTACGGTTGTCGGCAATCTGCCTTATTATATTACCACTGATATTCTCCGGCAGCTGCTCAAAAACAGCCGCTGCTGGAACTGTGCGGTGCTGATGGTGCAAAAAGAGGTGGCCGACCGGCTGCTCTGCGGCCCCGGCAGTAAAGAATATCGCGCCATTTCCGTGATTCTGCAGGCGTTTTGCACTGCAGAGCTGCTCTTCAACGTACCGCCTCATTGCTTTTACCCCGCACCGCATGTTACGAGCGCGGTCATCCGCCTTTATCCCGGATCTATACCAGTGGATGACCCGGCGGGCTTTATTCAATTTGTGCAGAGCGCGTTTGCCGCACGGCGCAAAATGTTTGCCGGCGCGCCTGCCGTGCAGCAGGCGCTGCAAATGAAAAGAGCGGCGCTGGAGCAAATCCTGC
>QAKW01000012.1 GCA_003343605.1 Clostridiales bacterium | reverse complement strand
GGCCTACGGAAATTAAAATTTACAGTTTTTTAAAAAAGCCCTTCGTCTTTACGAAGGGCTTTTTGCCTCTTAAAATTCGTGAAATTCACCAAAGTGAACATTAATAAATTATTTAATTCTAACAAAGTCTTGTTCTTTGGTGTAACATTTTAATAAATCTCTTGCATCTTGCTTTGTTATTATATATAATATATACAGAAAATATAAGGGGAGTCCCTTGGTGAGATGGAGGTAACCTAATGAGAACCTTGAAAAGTATAGTGGCGGCCGTCATGACAGCCGTTATGATTGCTTGCCTGAGTGTTTCTGCATTCGCCATTTACGATGATAAAACGTATGATGATGTCAGCGAAATGTATGGAACAACTCTGGATGTTTCAAAAACACTGTATCTGAAGTTTGTAGACAGTTTGGGGATTATCCCCGGCATGAACAACGGCAGCTACAGCCCGAGTATTAATCTTTCACGTGGGGACGCGCTGAAAATTGCGTACCGCATGCTTCATTATGATTATGATGAATTAAAGAATTATCAGTCTGTAAATACGGATTTTGATGAGGATAAGGGCGGCGACATTTCAGACGTTGATCTGCTCAAACCTTATATTGCATGGGCGATGGATTACGGCCTGGTGAATTCCGTATATGTTCCGGAAAATCAGTTTAAGAGTGAACAGGATATTACCGGGGCAGAGTTCATTACGCTGATTGCCAAAACGGTAGGGATTGCTACCGGCGATCAGATTATCGATGATACCGCACAGGATGTTTACGATGAGTTCTTGGAAGTCATTTTAATGGATTCCAATGTGGATGCTTCGAGCCAGACCGTCAATCGGGAGCAGGCCGCTGTTATTGTGGCGGGCGCGATGCTTTATGATAAATCCGTAAACAGCATCAGCGAGGATATGTTTTCCAGCTTCAGTGATTTCGACGGCACCCGGCTGAACTGCCTGGCAACCAACATTTACGGCTGTAATGCAACGGAGCTGGTGGTGCGTGCAACCAAGCAGAGCCCGATGGGGTACGATAGTGTAATCAAGGATATGCTGCTTTCAAACGGCGTTCAGGTTGATACCGGTATGGATATGAGCGAATTTATCGGTTATCCGGTGAATGTGATTTATCTGGATAAGGATGATTCCGATACCTTTACGCAGGATGAAGAGATGATTACTTATGAAATGGTTTCTCCCTGGGTAAACACGGTAAGCCTCTCCGACATTAAGGTTGCAAGCTACAGCGCGATCAACGGCTCCACAACGCAGAGTTCATTTTCTATTTATTCCAACACTCTGCTGTATCTCAACGGCAATCTCTGGCCGGATGATGAGAATTATAAGTTGACCAAGCTGGTTAACTTTGTGGACTTTACAACTCAGAGTGCGGTGAATGCCCGCCCGAACCTGGAATTTACCTTTATTCAAAGCGGTTCCGCTGAAAATGCGGATCTGGTTCTGGCTACGGAATGGATTCCCGGACGGATCATGACGGTTACCAACAATTATTATGCGGTTTACAGCTATTATGATGATCAGGTTCGCGTTTACGACGATAACGACATTGTTTTCACCAATACGGTGAATTTGAAGAGCGGAGATTTTGTAAACTTTTATGAATCCGGCAATAAACTGCATATTGCTGCGGGTACCACTGTAACGCTGAGTGAATATGGTAATGTTTTAGTAGGCGATACAACATGTTTGAGCGGAAAAGCCGCCGGTGAAGAAGAAGCAACAGTTTATCAGCCGCATTTGTTCTGCGCCAAGAATTTACGTCCGCTTTCTTCACTTTCCGGCCCGATCACCGTAGTTTTGGACAGCACCAGAACCACCTATATTGCGCTGGAAGAAGCGCGTGAAACAAAAGAAATTGCGGTTCAGATTCTGGATGCAACTGCAAACAGTGATGGAACAACTGCTGAAGTTCAGGTAAGAGAACTGGCCAGTGCTGCGGAATATACCATGACCGTGGATATTGATCGGATTTCCTCCGGTACCGGTAAGATGGATAGCGGCGACTATTTCACATATTATAAAACGCAAAACGGTAAGATTAATATGTTCGGCGTTGATCCGGTGCAGATGAATGTAATTGAAACAGCAGATTATTTCATTACGGCGGGCGGCCAGAAATATCTGAAAACAGAAAGCTTTATTTCCGATAATAAAGATCAATTTTATTCCGGAAATGTAACGCTGCTGGTTGATCATTACGATGGCGTCTGGGCTGTATACGGTGCCTGATCTTCTGAAATTATTTGATGGCTCTCACCTTTTGGTGAGAGCCATTTTTTTATTGCGCGGTATTGAAGCGGATTTTTATGAAACATGAAAAAACAGGGTACAGGCAGCAGGATACGGCAACAAGCGTTGGATTGCCTGAAAACTATATGTTGTGTTGAATGAATTAAAAAAGTAATAGATATTGTATATTCTCCCTTGACAAAGGGAATAAACTCGTGTAGAATAATTACTGCGATCAATAAGACTGGGGGTTCGGGGGATATGACGATTGAAGGGCTTCAAAAATTAACGCTGCTGGATTATCCCGGCCGAACCGCCTGTACGGTATTTTTAGGCGGATGTAATTTCAGATGCCCGTTCTGCCATAATTTTGAGCTCGCGGCCGGACCCTATAAGCCGGTAATGGAAGAGGAGGAGCTGCTTTCTTTTCTGCAAAAAAGGCAGGGACTTTTAGATGGCGTATGCTTTACCGGCGGCGAACCGCTGCTGCGCAGAGAGCTTCCTGCTCTGCTGCGCAGGGTAAAAGAGCTGGGCCTTGCCATTAAACTGGATACCAACGGATCGTTTCCCGAGCTGCTGCGTGCAGTCGTTCGGGAAGGGTTGGTTGATTATATCGCCATGGATATTAAAAATGCGCCAGACCGTTATGGGGAAACTGCCGGGTGCCGGCAGATGAATCTGGATGCAATCAATGAAAGCATTTCCTATTTACTGACGGATCCGGTGGATTATGAATTTCGCACAACCGTTGTAAAGGGGCTGCACCGTTTGGAGGATATAGAAGCAATCGGCGTGTGGATCGCCGGAGCTAAACGCTATTTTCTTCAGCGGTTCCAGCCTTCCGAGCAGGTTCCGGATGTACATCTAGAGGCGCCGGATGAGGCACTTTTAAGAAAAATGCTGGAAACGGTAAAAACAAAGATACCAACCGCGCAACTGCGGGGAATATAAAAAAGGAGAAGAGAGGTAGAGTTATGTATACGGTAGTTAAAAGAGATGGATCAGAAGCTGATTTTGATATTTCTAAAATCAGCGTTGCCATATCCAAGGCATTTGATGCGCAGAAAAAAGCATCGCATCCCAGCGTGATTGATTTGCTGGCGCTGAAGGTAACGGCAGATTTTGAGCCGAAGATTCGGGATGGCAAGATTGCGGTGGAAGATATTCAAGACAGTGTGGAGGCTGTTTTGAGTGAATCCGGCTATGCGGATGTTGCAAAAGCCTACATTCTTTACCGTAAACAGCGCGAGAAGATCCGGAATTTAAAATCTACCTTTTTAGATTATAAGGCGCTGGTCGATAGTTACGTGAATGTGACGGACTGGCGGGTCAAGGAAAATTCTACTGTTACCTATTCGGTAGGCGGATTGATTTTAAGCAACAGCGGCGCAATTACGGCAAATTATTGGCTCAGTGAGATCTATGATGATGAGATTGCAAGCGCTCACCGCAATGCGGATATGCATATTCACGATCTCTCGATGCTGACGGGTTACTGCGCGGGCTGGTCGCTCAAGCAGCTGATTAAAGAGGGTCTGGGCGGTGTTCCCGGCAAGATCACTTCTTCTCCGGCGCGGCATTTGGTATCTCTTTGCAACCAGATGGTAAACTTCCTGGGCATTATGCAGAATGAATGGGCCGGCGCACAGGCGTTTTCTTCTTTTGATACCTATCTGGCGCCGTTTGTTAAGGTAGACAACCTCAATTACTGGGAGGTAAAGAACTGTATCCAGTCGTTTGTTTACGGCGTGAATACTCCCAGCCGCTGGGGAACCCAGGCTCCCTTTTCCAACATTACGCTGGACTGGACAGTTCCTGCGGATCTGAAGGATCTTCCCGCGATCGTGGGTGGGGAAGAGATGGACTTTACCTATGGCGACTGTAAGGAAGAGATGGATATGATTAACCGCGCCTTTATCGAAACCATGATTGAGGGCGATGCAAACGGGCGCGGGTTCCAGTATCCGATTCCAACCTACTCTATTACCCGCGATTTCGATTGGTCGGAGACGCAGAACAATCAGCTTCTCTTTGAGATGACGGCGAAATACGGAACGCCTTATTTCTCCAATTACGTCAACAGCGACATGGAGCCCAGCGATGTGCGCAGCATGTGCTGCAGACTGCGCCTGGATCTGAGAGAGCTCCGGAAAAAATCCGGCGGCTTCTTTGGCTCAGGAGAGAGTACCGGCTCGGTGGGGGTAGTGACGATTAATCTGCCGCGGCTTGCCTATCAGTCGGCAGACGAAAAAGAATTTTATCAGCGGTTGGACCGGCTGATGGATATCGCTGCGCGCTCCCTGAAAATTAAGCGGACGGTGATTACCAAATTTCTCAACGAGGGCCTTTATCCTTATACCAAGCGTTATCTGGGCTCTTTTGATAATCATTTTTCAACCATTGGCCTGGTTGGGATGAACGAAGCGGGGCAGAATGCCTGCTGGCTCAAAAAAGATCTGACGCAGGCCGAGGGGCAGGCGTTTGCCAAAAACGTTCTCAATCATATGCGCGAGCGGCTTTCTGATTATCAGGAGGAATACGGCGATCTATACAATCTCGAAGCTACGCCCGCGGAATCGACCTCTTATCGCCTTGCCAAGCATGATGTGAAACGGTTCCCCGGTATTATAACCGCTTCAATGGACGGAACGCCTTACTATACTAATTCCTCTCATCTGCCGGTGGGATATACCGACGATATCTTTTCTGCGCTGGATATTCAGGACGAATTGCAGACGCTTTATACCTCCGGCACGGTATTTCATGCGTTTTTAGGAGAGAAAATGCCGGATTGGAAGGCCGCGGCAAATCTGGTGAGAAAGATTGCCGAACATTACCGGCTTCCTTATTATACCATTTCACCCACCTATTCGGTCTGCAAAGGGCATGGCTATATCACGGGTGAGGTTTATACCTGCCCGACCTGCGGAGAAAACACAGAGGTTTACAGCCGGATTACCGGATACTATCGCCCGGTTCAGAATTGGAACGATGGAAAGGCGCAGGAGTTTAAAGACCGCCGCCTGTATGATCAGAAGATTGCCGAAAATAAAACGCCGGCTCACCATGCCTGCGGCTGCGCGCATGATACAGAGGCGGAGCCGGCACAGGCCGGGCGGACACTTCTGTTTACCACCCAAACCTGCCCCAATTGCAAGATGGCGGCTGCAATGCTGGATGAGGCGGGCATCCGCTATGAAAAACTGGATGCGGAAGCAGAAGAAAACCGCGCGCTGGTAGAGGCATACCATATCGACCGGGCGCCTACGTTGGTGGTTGAAACGGATGAGGGCGTTGAAAAGCTGACCAATGCCTCTGAGATCCGCCGGTTTTTGAAACAGGCAACGGAGGGTGTTCATGTTTGATACGGTGATTGTCGGCGGCGGAACGGCGGGAATGACAGCGGCAATTTATCTGCTGCGGGCGGGCAAAAAGGTTCTGGTTTTGGAATCGACTGCGCTGGGCGGGCAGATTACCGCTTCCCCGCAGATAGAGAATTTTCCCGGGCTGCCGGGGATCAGCGGCGCGGAATATGCGGATCGCCTTGCTGAGCAGGTTTATCATTTCGGCGGTAAAATTGAGCCGGTTGAGGTTAACGGCGTGCAACAGACCGGAAAAACCTTTATTGTTACAACAACAGACGACGATCGTTATGAAGCGAAAAGCGTGATTCTGGCTTGCGGCGCGGCGCACCGCCATTTGGGCCTTGCGCGGGAAGAGACGCTTGCGGGCATCTCTTATTGTGCAATATGCGACGGCGCTTTTTATAAGGGGAAAGACGTTGCCGTGGTAGGGGGAGGAAATTCCGCGGTGCAATCGGCGCTTTTGCTGGCGGAGCTTTGCCGCCATGTTACGCTGATTCATCGCAGAGCGGAATTTCGCTGCGAGCCGGTTTTGCTTGATCGCCTGCAAAAAGCGCAAAATGTTTCTATTCGCACGGGCGGTGTGATCAATGCGTTGCTGGGAGAAGAAAAACTTTCCGGGCTGGAAGTGCAGTTCGGCGAAAAGAAGGAGACTCTTTCAGCCGATGGATTGTTTGTTGCAATTGGCCAGACGCCGGCAAACGGCCCTTTTCAGACACTGGTAAAGCTGGATCAAGAAGGGTATATCCTTGCCGGGGAAGATTGCAAAACTTCTGCTGAAGGAGTATTTGCAGCCGGAGACTGCCGCCAAAAGCAGGTCAGGCAGCTTGCCACCGCTGCGGGCGATGGCGCAGTGGCGGGGCTCGCGGCCAATGCTTATTTGGAAGCGTCCGGTTCCTGATGAAAATTAAAAGAGGCATTACGGCCCGGAGCCGGTGCCTCTTTTATATTTTAGAGGGCGGATTGGGATAATAAATATGAAAGATAGATTGCGAAAAAGAGGAGGCCATGCTATAATAGCCATAAAGTGGCTGTTATTCTTTTTTGGTGTTCGCCTCGCCGCTTCCGCGGCAACCGGTGAAAAGACCTTTTGTAACGGCAGCAGCCGGCCAAACAGGGGGAGAAATGGAAGAGACGTATCAAGTACCGGCGCAAAGCAGCCGCTCGGAATTTACAGAGCGCAAGAGCCGGTTTATTACATCGCTTTGCCGTGTAAAGACCCGGCAGGCGGCAGAAGATTTTATTAAAAAAATGAGGGCTCAATATCCGGATGCAACGCATCACTGTACGGCCTACCGAATTAAAGACCCCTTGATTGAACGCTTTTCAGACGATGGGGAACCGGGCGGAACTGCAGGCATGCCGATGCTGGATATTCTGAAAAAAGAAAATTTATTTGATGTTATAGTGGTTGTGACCCGCTATTTTGGCGGAATCCTTTTGGGCGCCGGCGGTCTTACGCGAGCGTATGCGCGGGCGGCGGCTGAAGGTGTACGCAGCGCCGGAACAGCGCTGATGGAGCGGGCTGTCCGCCTGGAAGTGCAGTTTGGCTACGGCTTTTACGATCGGATGCAGAGATTGCTGGAGGGTGCGGTTTGCCAGGCGGAGCATACAGAGTTTGGTGAAGAAATCACGTTGCAGCTCATCATCCCCAAACGGGATACAGCAGCATGGATGCAGCAAATCGCCGATATATCAGCCGGGGCCGCCCGGCTTACCGTGGGGGAAGAACTCTGGTATCCTTTTAAAACAATCGATTCAATTTGTTCATAGTTTCTTCACCCATTTTTCCGGGTGAAAAGTTATACTGTTATTATGAAATATATCGGGTGAATACTATAAGGGAGAAAGAAGGTATGGAGAAGATGAGCAGGATTTTAGTTGTCGACGATGAACAGAATATTTGTGAGCTGCTGACTCTTTATCTGGCCAAGGAGGGCTATACGGTAGAGACAGCAGGCGACGGGGAGGAAGCGGTTCAGAAATTTGGCTCCTTTAACCCGGATCTGATTCTTCTGGATATCATGCTGCCTAAAAAGGATGGCTGGCAGGTCTGCAGGGAAATCAGAAAGACCTCTAATGTGCCGATTATCATGCTTTCCGCGAAAGGCGAAACCTTTGATAAGGTGCTGGGGCTGGAACTTGGCGCAGATGATTACGTGACCAAGCCGTTTGATTCCAAAGAGGTGATGGCGCGGATTAAAACGGTGCTGCGCCGGGTAGGAAACACGCCGGATGAAACCCGCCAGGAGGTGGAATATCCGGATCTGTATGTTTCGCTGACCAACTATAAGCTGGTTGTAAAGGGCAAGCAGGTTGACGCACCGCCGAAGGAAATCGAGCTTTTATACCATCTGGCGAAAAATCCAAACCGTGTATTTACCCGGGATCAGCTGCTGGATGAAATTTGGGGATTTAAATATTTTGGGGATTCCCGAACGGTTGATGTTCACATTAAACGGATTCGGGAAAAATTGGAGGGCGTTTCAGATCGGTGGGCCATTCGTACCGTTTGGGGAATCGGCTATAAATTTGAAACAGCAGATTAAGTGCATAAGAAAATTTTCTTTCGCTATTTTAATGCCTGCGCGCTGATCATATTGCTGACGGTATTTGCCCTCGGCACTGTTACAACCGGCGTATTTACCATCCGAAGTGTGCAGGAGCAGGATCAGAATATGGAAAACGCCGCGAATAAGGTGGCTTCGATGCTGAGAGGGATGCCGGCGAACTATAATATTTTTGTTGGCACCATTATGTCCGGCGCTATTGAAACGGTAAAAGATACAATCAGCTGCGATGTGATCATTGTGAATCAATGGGGCAGGATTGTGCAGAGCACGCTGGTTGATCCGGCAACCGCCACGCTTCCACAGGCAGCGGTTGAGAGTGTGTTTAGTGGAAATATTTACCGCAAACAAGGCGTTTTTATCGAATCGCTGGGCAATGCTTATACCATCGGCGTCCCTATTTTGGACGATGATAATTCTGTGATCGGCTGTGTATTTACCACCGCGCGGCAGGTGCGGGTGGGCTCAGCCATGAAGAACGTTGTGGCAACGTTTGTTTTTTGCGGGCTGGTTGTTTTAATGTTTGCGTTTGTCTGCGTTTATTTTATTACAAAGCAGATTACCAGGCCCCTGAATGAAATGGCACTGGCGGCGCAATCTTATGCAAAAGGTGATTTTACCAGAAGAATTACGGTTGCGCCGGAGGGAGAACTGGGCGATCTGGCCCGTACGTTCAATCAGATGGCAGATAATCTGGACCGGCTTGAGACTATGCGCCGGGGCTTTATTGCGGATGTTTCCCATGAGCTGCGCACGCCGATGACCACCATAAGCGGGTTTATTGATGGAATTCTTGATGGCACCATTCCCCCCGAATCAGAATCAAAATATCTGATTCTGGTTTCCGAAGAGGTGAAGCGCCTGAGCAGGATGGTGAATAATCTGCTGGATGTGGCACGCATTCAGTCGGGTGAAATTTCCTACCAAATGGCTCCTTTTGATTTAACAGAGGTGGCACACCGCGTCTTGCTCACGATGGAAGATCGAATGCAGGAAGAAAAAATCAATCTCAGCCTTCATCTCCCCGAAGAGTCTGTTTATGTGATGGGCGATCATGATGCGATCCACCGGGTGATTTACAATCTGGTTGATAATGCGGTTAAATTCACACCTGAAAACGGCGAAATTACAGTTGGGCTTTACCGCCGGGACGGCAAGGTTTTTCTTTCGGTTAAAAATACCGGGCAGGGGATTCCGGAAGATGAAGCGGGTAGGATTTTTGAACGCTTTTATAAAACCGATAAAAGCCGGGGTGAAAATAAAAAGGGCGTTGGTCTTGGCTTATATATGGTGAAAAGTATTATCGACGCGCATGGAGAAGATATTTTTATTTCCTCCAAGGAGGGTGTCTACGCAGAGTTTACCTTTACGCTGAAAGAAGCGCAGGAGGATTTTTAGGAGGTTATTTATTTAATGGATGAGCGCAACCGGGATGATTTTTCAGAAGAAAATCATGCAAATATGACAGGCGAACCGGCAGATCATGAAAAGAATATAAATGAAGCCGGGCAGGGTGCACAGGGACCATCGGCCGGAGAAGAGGGACCGGATGTTGCCGCGCCGGTACCGGATACCTCGAACGCGATGCAACCGGATGCTGCCGATACCGGGGAAGACCCATATAGTACTTCCGGGCAGCCGGAGGATCCGCAGCAGGCCGCAGGCTCTGCGGAAAATGCCGATTCTCACCGGCAGCAGTCTTACTGGCAGGGCGGCTATTCTTATCAGAACCCGAATCCGTATCAGAATTATAATCATTATAATGCATATCCCTATCAGGCGGCTAAGCCGGCTAAAAATAAGAGTAACCGGCCGTTTATCATTGTGGCTGCTTCTGCCGGCCTGCTGATGCTTTTATGCTGCGTGGTGATTGTTGTGGCTCAGGTTATGGGAATTGGAAGTGCGGCTGAATTTCCTGGCTCGGAGGATCAGGGCGGTGCGGTAATAGAGCAGCCGGATAAAAGCAACGAGGGCAATGCCCAGCGTGAAGAAGGAACGATCTATAACGTACCGGAAATTACTACAAGCAAGAAAAACGGCGAAGAATTAACGATCGTTGAAATCAACAAAAAGGTAAAAAACAGCGTTGTGGGAATTCTGGTATCGGCCCAGAATGAAGAAGAACCCTATTTTTCAGGCTCCGGCTTTATCATCAGCAATGATGGATATATTATCACCAATGAGCATGTTGTTGATAAAGCAACGCAGGTGCAGGTGGTGCTGAGCGATGGGATTACGGAATACAATGCAAAAATTGTGGGAGAAGACATTCAGTCGGATCTTGCAATTCTGAAAATTGAAGCTAATGACCTTTCTCCCGCAGAGCTGGGCGACAGCGACGAACTGGAAGTGGGGGAAACCGTTGTAGCGATTGGAAATCCTTATGGCATGGAGCTGGCCGGTACTGTAACTGACGGAATCGTTTCAGCACTGAACCGGAAGATTGAAATCAACGGGTCGTTTATGACATTGATCCAGACCAATGCATCAATCAATCCGGGAAACAGCGGCGGTCCGCTGGTAAACGCTTACGGTCAGGTGGTCGGTATTACCTCTTCCAAGCTGGTGGCAACGGATTATGAAGGGATTGGCTTTGCCATCCCCATCAATGACGTTACCAGCATCACAGAGGAGCTGATCAACTACGGTTATATCAAAACCCGCGCCTATATCGGCATTCAGGGCAGCGGCCTTACCGAATCCTATGCAAAATACCATAACCTTCCGCGGGGCGTTTATGTTTATTATGTGGATCCGAATTGCGATGCGGCCAAGAAAGGCCTGCAAAAAGATGATATTATCGTGGGATTTAACGGCGAAAAAATCGTTTCGATGGCGGAACTCAACGCCGCCAAAGATGCTTTTCGGCCCGGAGACCAGGTCACAATAACGGTCTGGCGTGAGAATGAGGAGTTTGATCTGCAAATTACGTTAACAGAGGCATCATGAATAATCCCCCGCTTCGGCTTCGAGGCGGGGGATTGCTTGTAATATCAGGCAAAAGGACATGCGGAATGCGGCCTTTTTTCAGCGAACTTTTCTCTTGTTTTCCCAAAAGGTTTATGATAGAATAGGCACAATATCAGGGGAAAATCAATAGAGGAGGGTTTTGGATGGAAAAATTAAAGGCATTTCTGAAAAGAAAGGATATCGAAATATCCTGGAGGCGTTATTTTATCGATGCGCTTGGAGCTATGGCGCAGGGCCTTTTTTGTTCGCTGCTGATCGGAACGATCATTAATACGGTAGGAACCCAGTTCCACTGGGAATTTCTTCAAAAAATCGGGGGCTATGCTTCCGCGATGTCCGGCCCGGCAATGGCGGTGGCGATCGGGTATGCACTGCACTGCCCGAATCTGGTGCTGTTTTCTCTGGTTGCAGTTGGCAGCGCGGCCAATGGACTGGGCGGTGCAGGCGGTCCGCTGGCTGTTTTAATTATTGCGATTATTGCGGCAGAATGTGGCAAGGTTGTTTCCAAAGAAACCAAAATTGATATTCTGGTAACGCCGCTGGTAACCATTTTTATTGGCGTTGCCTTGTCTGCCTGGCTTGCGCCGGGAATCGGCAAAGGGGCCAGCGCCCTTGGGAACTTGATTATGTGGGCAACGGAATTGCAGCCGTTCCTGATGGGTGTGATTGTTTCTGTTTTGGTTGGAATCGCGCTTACACTGCCGATTTCCAGCGCGGCGATTTGCGCGGCGCTTTCCTTAACCGGCCTTGCGGGCGGTGCGGCTGTTGCCGGCTGCTGTGCACAGATGATCGGCTTTGCGGTTATGAGCTTCCGTGAAAACCGCTGGGGCGGGCTGATTTCGCAGGGGCTTGGAACCTCTATGCTGCAGATGGGGAATATTGTGCGGAATCCCCGGATCTGGATCCCGCCGATTATCGCTTCGGCGATTACCGGTCCGTTGGCGACCTGCCTGTTTCATCTGCAGATGAATGGGCCTGCGGTTTCCTCGGGCATGGGCACTTGCGGTCTGGTAGGGCAGATCGGCGTTTATACCGGATGGCTGAATGATATTGCGGCGGGAAGCAAGACGGCCATTGTTCCCCTGGATTGGATTGGCCTGATTTTGATCTGCTTTGTATTACCCGGCATTTTATGCTGGCTGGGCGGGATGCTGCTCCGCCGGATCGGCTGGATCCGGGAAGGGGATTTAAAGCTGTAAAATAGGATGAAAAAAGAACCTTTTCTTTGGGAAAAGGTTCTTTTTATATGCAATATACCTGGAAGTACTTGCCAAAAAAACAAATAGGATATATAATATAACGTACATATATAACAAATATTTGTTTAAAGAAAGGGATAGTGCATTATGGAAACAGCGGAACCCTATGTTTTAATCCGGATGCAAAATAAGATCAAAAAATATTTTACCCGCTTTGACGGGGTAGTTTTTGTATCTGCTTTTATTCTTGCGCTGCTGGTTCATCTCTATATGTTTACCCATAAGTTTTTAAATCACGATGATATCGATGGTTTATATTCCGCCTGTGAATTCGGCCTGTCTTCCGGCCGTTGGCTGTTGCAGGCGGCTTCTGGCCTTACCGGCCATTTCAGCAGCTCCTGGCTAAATGGCCTTGCGGGCTCACTGTTTCTTGCGTTTTCGGCAATGCTGATGATGAAGATGTTTAAAATCCGCCATTATTTGCCGGCCATGCTGGGAACGGTCTGCCTTGTTGCTTTTCCAACAGTAGCCTCCACCTATGCCTATATGTTTAGTTCCGCGCCGTATTTACTGGCTATGGTTTTGGCGGTGATCGGCGCTTATCTGATCCGCTCGGAAAAGCTGGGGCCGATGATTACGGGAAGCTGCATGCTTGCCTTATCCATGGGATGTTATCAGGCTTATTTTTGCCTTGCTGCCGCCTTACTGGTGGTATTGCTGATTATGGATGTCTGCGAGAACCGATGGAAGGGCGGTTGGAAAAAGTTTCTGATTACGGCGCTGAAATATTTGGGATTCCTTTTTCTCGGCATCGTTTTATATTATGCTGTTTTGCAGTTTCTTTTATGGTATACCGGAACAGAGCTGACTACCTATCAGGGAATCAGTGAGATGGGCCGGCTCACTCTTAAAACATTATGCGAGCGGGTCAAATGGGCATATATCTGCTTCGGCTGCTTCTTTTTCAATACATGGCAGGGCATATTTCACGGATTTTTCCCAGCTTTCGCCTGTATCTGCATGGCGGTGAATCTGGGAATGGTGGTGGTATGTGTGATCCGCAAAAGGCTGTATCGGCAGGGGCTAATGATGCTCTTCCTGATACTGCTGATTTTAATCTTTCCGCTGGCGAGCAATCTCATTTTTGTAATGGCGGGTCAAAGCTTTGTCCATCTCCTGATGGTATATCCTCTGGTTCTTACTTTGGTCTTACCCTGCATTGCCATAGACCGAATGAATATCAGTGGAATAAAAAATAAAATGCTGGCCAAGACCGGTGCACCGGTTTTGATGGCGGGGCTAATCCTTCTGGAACTGATCTGTGGCTATGAATGCGTTTTGATCACCAACCGGGCGTATTTCTGCATGGATATGACCTATGAAAACGTGTTTGCTTACTTTAACAGACTGACGGCGAAAATTGAGCTGACAGATGGGTTTACACAGGAAAGCCAAGTTGCGATTATCGGCAACGCTTCAATGGACAGTTTTGTTCCGGAAACGAATATGACCGGTTTTGGATCCCCCGGTAACGGGCTTTTAAATGTTTATTCCAGAGCGCGGTATCTGGCCTATTTTCTGGGGGTGCATTACAAAGATGTAACCCTAGAGCAGGAGGAGCAGCTGCGGCAAACAGCGGCTTTTCAGCAGATGCCCTGTTATCCGGATGAAGGATCCATCCGGAATATCAATGGGATTATTACCGTAAAGATGGAAGAATAGGAAGCTTCGTATATTTTGAAAGCAGAGTTCGGATTTATCCGAACTCTTTTTCTTTTGATTCGCAACGTTAACAGACCCAGTCATAAGGTAATAAACAAATAAAATATTGTAGAATATCCTATTTGTTAATTTTTTCTTTTTTTAAAATGCCTATTGATTTTTCTTGATTCTTTGCTATAATTGAAACTAAGTGGAGGCTAAGTAGATACTAAGTGGTAATAAAGTGGGTGAAAATGATCCTGCGCTCAAAGGAGGTGTATGCATGGCTTATCTGACCGGTTATTCTGAACATTTTGTGGATGAAAAGGGTCGTGTGATTCTGCCCAAAAAGCTGAAAGAGCAGATGGGTACCGACCTTGTTTTAACACATGGTCTGGATGAGTGCGTGTATGTGCTGACAAGAGAGGCGTGGACAGCGCTGGAAGAAAAAATTTCCCGGCTGCCGATGTCTAAAGGGCGGGATATCAGCCATTTTTTCAATACCTATAAAACCGATGTTTCCACGGATAAACAGGGCCGTGTCCAGCTTCCGGCAGCTCTGCGCCGGATTGCCGGCATTGAGGGAAATGCTGTCATTGTTGGCAACGGAAACCGGGCTGAAATTTGGAATCCACAGCGATTTGAAGCAATGGAGAAAGCGCTTGACACGGAAAATATTGTGGCTGCAATGGATGAACTGGATTTCTGATGAAAGACTTTTATCATTACAGTGTAATGCCGGAAGAATGCATTGCGGCACTCAAGATCCGGTCCGGCGGCGTTTATGTTGACGCAACGCTCGGCGGCGGCGGCCACAGCAGCCTGATTGCCGCCAAACTGCAGGATGGGTTTCTGATCGGCATTGATCAGGATCAGGATGCGATCGCGGCGGCACAAGAACGTTTAAGCCCGTTCGGCAGGCGCTTTAAAGCGGTAAAATCCAATTTTTCAGAGCTACGGGCCGTTTTGGCGCGGGAAGGATATCAAAAAGCAGACGGTATTTTATTTGATCTCGGCGTTTCCAGCTATCAGCTGGATGAAAAGTCCCGCGGTTTTTCCTACCGGTTTGACGCACCTTTGGATATGCGGATGGACCATGAGAATCCGCTGGATGCTTTTACGGTGATCAATACCTATCCGCAGGAAAAGATTTGTGATATTCTCTATCGCTATGGAGAGGAAAAAAGGAGCCCGAAAATTGCGGCCGCAATCTGCCGGAAACGGAAAGAGGCCCCGATTGAAACAACCGGCCAGCTTGTTGAGATTATTGAGCGGGTTTTCCCGCCTCAGGAACGTTATGGGAATAAACATCCCGCCAAACGGACCTTCCAGGCCATTCGCATTGAGGTAAATGGAGAACTGCGTATTTTGGAGCATGCTGTCCGCGAAGCGGTGGATCTTTTGCAAACGGGGGGAAGGATCGCCATTTTAACCTTTCATTCCCTGGAAGACCGAATTGTAAAAAATGTTTTCGCGGATCTTGCTACCGGCTGTATCTGTGATAAGAATCTGCCGGTTTGTGTTTGCGGCAGGAAGCCGGTAATCCGGCTGGTTACCCGTAAGCCGCTTACGGCTTCTGCAAAAGAGCTGGCTGAGAACCGCCGTTCCAAACCGGCAAAGCTTCGTGTCTGCGAAAAGTTGTAAAAATAAAAGGAGGTACCTCATGAAAAAATTTCATATTCATGGCATCCAGTGGTCGGTTTTGTTATGCGCCGCATTTTTTATTGCGGTAGGCGGTTATTTGCTCTATAGCCATATTGCGCTTAATGAGGTATCCAATGATTTACTGGCCGCAAAAAAGGAGCTTTCCAGCCTGGAGGGCGAAGCCGGCTCGATGCAGGTATCCATTGAAAGCAAAAATCAGATGGATGAAATTGAGCGGATCGCCACGGAAGAGCTGGGGATGATCAAAATCGAAAACTATCAGATTCAGACCATCAATTTATTGACCGACGATACGGTGGAAATTATAAAAGACGAGCCGAAGGACAGCAGCTGGTGGGATGGTATTGTGGCAGAATTCAATATTCTTCTGGAATATCTGCGCTAACGGCTAATAGGATAAAAAGTGAAACGAGAGTGGGAATTTATTCTTACTCTCATTTTGCACTTTATATGGTGATGTAAAAACAGGCGATTATAGGCGAATGCCGGGTTATTTGGAGGAAAGGAGCAGCAACTGATGGGAAAGGGACCAAGCAGATCCATGGTGCGCAGAAGCACGGTGATGTTGGCCGTGTTTGCGGTTGCCCTGCTGCTTTGGCTGGCAGGGATGCTGGCAAAATATCAGATTGTAAATTATAATTATTATCAGGCAAAAGCGATCAGCCAGCAAACGATGGATACCACCCTTTCCGCGAATCGGGGAACCATTTTCAGCCGAAATTATACTGCGTTGGCAGTTTCCGCCTCGGTTGAAACCGTTTATCTGGCGCCCAACGCGATTGATAAAACAGATACGGAGCTATGCCGCAAAATTGCCAAAGGCTTGGCGGATATTCTGGGCATGGACGAGGAAACGATCTATAATAAAACGCAGAAAAAGAATTATTATGAGCTGGTGAAACGCCGGATTGAATCTGAAGTTGCAGATCAGATCCGTGCTTTTGTGGATGAGAACGATCTGCCGGGGATCCATCTGGTGGAAGATACTAAACGCTATTATCCCTATAACAGCCTGGCCTGCCATATTCTGGGATATACCGGCACGGATAATGTTGGCCTAGATGGAATCGAATCAATCTATAATGAATATTTACAGGGAACTTCCGGCAAGCTGATTACCGCTAAAAATGCCGTTGGAACCGAACTGCCCTATGAATATGAAACCTATGTGGCTGCAGAAAACGGAAAAAACGTGGTGCTTACCATTGATGAGACGGTTCAGTATTATCTTGAGAAGCACCTGCAGGAGGCCCGGGTAGAGCAGCAATGTCTGGAAGGTGCCGCCGGCCTCGTAATGAATGTAAAGACCGGTGAAATACTGGCGATGGCCTCTCTGCCCAATTACAACCCCAACACTTATTATACCATCACCGATGAGATGGTACTGGCTTCTCTGGAGGGGCTTACAGGAGAGGATCTCGAAAAACAAACGGATTCCTACCGCAATAAAATCTGGCGTAATAAGTGTATTGTAGATACCTATATGCCCGGCTCAACCTTTAAAATTGTAACCATCTCTATGGCGTTGGAGGAAGGGTTGGTTTCTCTCAGCGATACCTTCGACTGCCCCGGGTACATTACGGTTGCAGACCGCCGGATCCGTTGCTGGAAAAGCGGCGGACACGGGCATCAGACGCTGGCGC
Source organism: Clostridiales bacterium (assembly GCA_003343605.1). Lineage (GTDB taxonomy): Bacteria > Bacillota > Clostridia > Oscillospirales > QAKW01 > QAKW01. Next base: position 1,393 of record QAKW01000012.1, on the reverse strand, counting down.
AGGCAATTCAAAATTCCTGTAACCCGGCGTTCATCAATATTGGAGCCCGGGTAGGCACAGATCTGTTTTATAAATATTTTAAAAATTTCGGTTTAACAGAAAAAACCGGGATCGACTTAAACGGTGAGGCCAGCGGAATCTGGTTTTCCACCTTCCAGGAGGTAGAGCTGGCCACCGCCTCCTTTGGCCAGAACTTCAAGATTACGCCGCTTCAGATGATTACAGCCGTTGCCGCGGCTTCAAACGGCGGAAAACTGATTACGCCCCATGTGGTAAAAGAAATCACGCAAACGCAGGAAGACGGCAGTGAAAAGGTGGTTAAAAGCTTTGAAACCACAGAAAAACGCCAGGTAATTTCAAAGGAAACCAGTGATCTTGTTTGCAGCCTGCTGGAGCAGGTTGTAACCGTTGGTTCCGGTAAAAACGCCTATGTAAAGGGCTACCGTGTTGCAGGAAAAACCGGAACTTCCGAAAAGATCGATGATTACAATCAAACCGGTGTTAAAACCTACATTTCATCCTTTACCGGCTTCGCTCCGGCTGATGATCCGGAATATGCAATTCTGGTATTGCTGGATAGCCCCAGCAATGGGGAAATTTACGGTGGTGTAATTGCAGCGCCTGTTGCGGGGGATATTTTGAGTGACATTCTGCCGTATCTTGGTGTTCAGCCGCAGTATACAGAGGAAGAGCTGGCAACATTGGATGTATCGGTTACCTCTTATATCGATCAAACAGTGGAAGCGGCAACTGCCGCCCTTAAAGAGAAACAGTTCAAATATAAGATCGTTGGCAGCGGCGATACCGTAACCGCTCAGATGCCGGCGGCGGGTACTACCATGCCGCAGGATGGCACGATTGTGCTTTATACCGGCGGAAAAACACCGGCGGAAAATATCGTAGTGCCGGATCTGACCGGCTACAGCGTCTCCGGCGCATCCAACCGGATTACGCAGGCAGGGCTGAATGTGCGCGTGGTTGGAAATGAAAACGCCAGTTCCAGCTCTCTGGTGATCTCGCAATCACCAGCCAAGGGCACGGTGGTAGCGGAGGGAACTGTAATCACAATCCGAACCAACAGCTCAGAAGGCGTATCAAGTATGTAGCGCTATGCAGGGAGGGTTTGAAAGGTGCGTTTATCAGCATTATTAGAGGGAATTAAAACCGGCGGACTTTCGGCTGATCCGCAAATCTGCGGCGTCACCTGCGATTCCAGGCAGGTAGAGAAGGGATATTTATTTGTTGCAATCTCCGGCGGGCAGCAGGATGGCCACCGCTTCGCGGGGGAAGCGCTGAAGCGCGGGGCCGCGGCAATTTTGGCGGAACACCCGCCGGAAACGGGGGAAACAGCGGTAATCACTTCTGATACCCGAGCCGCCTACACAAAAATCTG